>JAPLNJ010000317.1 GCA_026692885.1 Planctomycetota bacterium
ACACGTGATCTAAACCGAGTAGCCAGCCGAGTGTGTTCATAGTCAGTTATCCCCTCGCCCCCGCCCTGGGCCACGTAAAGCGGCGACGCGGAAAAGGGGTCGGGTGTTCAGGAATTCATTTTTGGCGGACCAAGCGTCTTCCATTGGCAACGTCGTATCTCCGCAAAAAATGAATTCCTGAACACCCGACCCCTGGCCACACGCCCGCCTGATTTTACACCGCTTCACGCCTCCTGCAGCGTCACTTGGGCCCTGCGCCACATCGGCGCCGCGAGCATTATCAACTCCAACAACAACAACGCCAACACGGCCAGGATCAACCACCACCAGGACGCTTGGCCGCGGATCTGGCTGCCCGCCAAACTGATTTCTTCGTCCGGTCCGACCCACCGCACTGCCGCGCTGCCGACCCGCGATTCGAAGTCATCGCGAGCCAGCGGCGTCAGTTCTGATTCGGCGGCCAGGCCGTTGATGGCCAGCGGCGTCTCCCAGACCGTCTCCTCGGTCGGCTGGCCGCCGTTGGCAACACTCCGGGATGCCACGACACGGTACAGACCGCGCGTCAGCGGTCGCGGGACCGTGACCCCCAACTGCTCGCGACTGATGTAGCCGACATCCAGGGCCTCGCGGCGCCCCTCGCCACCCGGGCGTCGCAACGTCACCGTGGCGTCGCGTGCTGCGGCGGGCAGCGACAGCGTAAGTCGTTCTTGGGGAGGAAAGTTGCGGGGCGGCAAAGTTGACTCGACCATCGATCGTAACACGCGGTCGAAGATCAGCATCGCATTGGTCTTGGGCAGTGTGTTCCAGTCGGACAACAACCCCGTGGTGACCAGCAGCACGGTCCCGCGGCCGATCTGACGTTCCATCAGGAAGGGCGTCTCCGCGGGATCATTGAAGCGAGCCAGAATCCTCGGCCGTGTCTGCTCGGCCAACTCGGCCAACCGCCGTTCGCGTGCTGCAGCTTCCTGCGGCAGCTGGTCGTCGCCCGTCGGCGTCCCACCGCTGCTCCACAAGAGCCAGGCAGGACGGACTTGGCTCAATCGTGACTGGTCTTCAGTCTGAGCCTGGTTCTGCTGGACACCCTTGCCGTTCGGGCCCTGACCCGTAGCGGCTTCCCGGCTGCGCGCCGCCGCAGCGACGAGAAAGCGCGCGTCATCATCCAATCGCTGGACCTCGGCCGTCAGCAGGGCCTGGACGGCTTCCCCACTCACATCGGGCTGAACGGCCTTGAAGAAGAACGGCTCGGCATACAAATCCCGCAATTCGTCGTCACCCACGCCGGCCAACTTGAAATAGCCATGCGACTGGAGGCTCTCGAAGGACAAAAAGAACGGTTTAATTTCCTTGCCTTGCTCACGCGGCGTCGCGCCCAGGAATCCGGACTTCAGCGGCGCCGGCAAAATTCCGCCGCCGTCCAGCCAAGCCGCCTCAGTCCACCTGTCCGGGTCGAACCCGGCGTTGATCGCCGGATCGTATTCGCCGCCGGCTCCAATCACCAATTGGCCGCCTTGCAGGACGTACTCGCGCAGCAGCGAGACCTTCGGACCCGGATCCGCGACACCAGCGATCACCACCAGCCGCGCATCGCCCAATGTCTCGCGGTCAAGTTGATCCACTTTGAGGTGCCGAATCTTGACCAGTTGCCGCGGCGTCTCGTTGCGGCTGGTCACCGGCGCGAGCAGCCGCCGTAGGTGCCGGGTCTCGCCCAACCGGTTTCTAACGGGATCCTCTTCGCCGTCACCGTACTGATCGACAAACACCACCGGCAGCGCCGCCACCACGTGGACAACCAGATTGCGTTGATCGTCCGTCGGCAGTCGGTCGGGTGTGATCGCAGCGCGTACTGGCACGGCCACCGGCCGATCGGGTTCCGGCCGGTAAGCGGTAAAGGCGTATTCAAACGCGACTTCGCGGGCGCCGAGGCCCGGTTCCAGGGTGACGGTTTTCGAACCGACCTCCACCTCGTCAACATACAGCGTGACCTGGAGATTGTCGCGCGGCGTGGGGCCTTCGTGCCGCAGTTCCACAATGAACGTCGTGGGCGTCTCGACGTCCGCGAGTCCATCCTGGATCCGCAGATCGGAGATCCACGTATTCTCGCGTTGGGCCGAGGAGACATCGACGACTTGGAACGACGGCAGTTCGGCGAATTGGTCGGGGCCGGTCAGGTCGCGCCAATTGACAGCCTGCTGGTCGCCGAACAGCACCACCCGCTTACCCAGGGTCGGGCCGCTGCCGCTGGCTTTCTGGGCTTCATTCACGGCTTGCTGGACGTTGGCCGAGCGGTCCACCACCTCAATGCGCTCCACGGCTTCCAGCGAGTTCTCCTTGGTGTAAGCATCGGGGCTATAGCCGAACCGTGACCCGCACAACGGGATCACGGACACGCGGCTGTCCACCGGTAGTTTCTCCACATACTGTTTGGCCCGCGACTTGGCCCGATCCAGCAGCGTACCCTCCAGCGACTGGTAGCCCATGCTCATGCTGTTGTCGATCAACAACACCGCGTGCAACGGTTTCGAACCATCGAAAGCTTCGTCATTGCGCGCGAGAAATGGTTGCGCCAGGGCTGCGCCGATCAGCAACACGGCGAGCGTGCGCAACAGCAACAGCAGCAAATCACGCACCTGCAAAATGCGACGATTGCGTTGCAGTGCCTCGCGCAGGAAATCCATGGCTGCCCACTGCACGACGCGATAGCGGCGGCGATTCAGCAAGTGAATGATGATCGGCCCGCTCGCGCAAACGAGGCCCGCCCAGAGAAACGGCGTCATCAAGAAGGAGGGAAGGAAATTCATGGTGTCGACTCATTTCCTCATTACTGGCCGCGATACTTGTCCCGCAGGCTCTCGATCTTGCCTTCCTGCAGAATCGGCAGGTACCGATTGGGGATGGCCAAGATGAAACAGGCCACCGCCGTGCCGTACATCTCGCCGGGTTTGCCGCTGACGCGCCCACCACCCTGGGCGCCATTGTCGCGCCACATACCGTGGTGGGCAGGATTCTGGAGGTCGACCAACTGCGACTCCACCAGATAATCGCGGAGTTGCGGATAGGCCTGCCGCCAGGCATCACCGCCAACTTGATAACACGCCTGACCGACGTAGTACAGTGTATAGGCGTCAAACGGCAGGTTCCCGTTCGCACGCTGCGGCTTGGGCAAGCGTTTGGTCTGTTCGAGAATGAAGTCCATGGTCTTCGCAATCCGCCAGTCGTCGTACTGCCCGAACTCTTGCAGACAGACCACCCCGGCCGCCGCCATCGCCATGGTGCCGCCTCCGCCGCCCTTCGAGTACGTGAACTGCCCTGGTTTCTTGCGTTGTTCTGCTTCCGGTAGATCCCGCCGACCATCACTCGGACAGTAGTGCTCGCGGACGCTCTTGATCGCCAGCTCGATCACTTGTGGCGAGACTTCCAGACCACTATCCACGGCGCTGCGCAGGGCTTTGGCTTGCATCACCGCCAAGCTCAGATCGTGACCGTTCGGCTGGCGTCGGGCGCGGTAGTCCCAACCACCGTCGCTGCACTGGGTGTTGGCGATCAGCTTCAAGGCCCGGTCCAACACGTTGCTGAAGCGGCGGTCGGTGCTGGTGGTCATGCCGTGGGCCTGGCCCAGCACAAACGTGGCCAGGCCGTGGTTGTACATGTCGCGTTGCGGGTCCGCGATGTTCAGCAAGCCGGAGGACGGCTTGGCATTCTTCATCACGTAATCCAGCGCCCGCTGGACGGTGCGGCCGTAGCGACCCCGACCGGGTGAATGGCCCGCGGCCATGAACGCCAGCGCGCCGACGCTGACTAAACCCAGATCGTTCGAGGTCCAGTTGCCTTCCGTACCTTGGTTCTTGTCCAGCCATTCCAGGCCCCGGTCAAGCGCCTGCTGGCTGGGCGGAGTCAGCTCCCAGGTGTCTTGTGCGAACGCGGTCTGGCCCAAGACGACCAAGGCCAGGAACAGCAAGCCGAGCAGGGCGGGCTTCATGGTATACCAGGCGGGTGCAAGGGTGAGGAATCGTCGCGTGGGTGTGCGCCATGCGGTGGATACTGCGTGGCCAATCGTCGTGCGGGCTTCCGTCCGCCTCCGTCGCCACGTCATTGTCCAGGCCGCACAGGTTGACCATGATAGCAGCTTTACCACTGGCTTCTAGCCGATTCCCGCCCCCATCCGGCCATTTTTTCATTTTTTTCAGACGTTGCGATTCGTCCGGGACTGCGCCCGGATCAAGTGGCCGCGGCTGCGCCACTCTCTGGCGTTACCGCGCCGAGAACCAATAGGTACACGTTTCGCGGTAGGTCTCGCCCGGTCGCAGGATGATCGAAGGGAAGCTGGCTTGATGCACCGAATCGGGCAGATGTCCCGTCTCTAAGCACAGGCCGGCGTGCTTGCGGTAGACGGCGCCGCCTTTCCCTTTCAAGCTGCCATCCAAATAGTTGCCGGTATACAAGATGATCGCCGGCGCAGTCGTGCTGACCTCCATCCGCCGGCCCGACACGGGGTCTTCCAGTGTGGCGACGGGGACCAGTTCGCCGGAAAAGGGGGCAGATTTCACTTGCCCGGACGGCCCGCAAGGAGCTCCGCACCAAGGGGACGGATCCCTTGTTCCGACTTTTCGCAGGTAGCTGAGATCGTATCCGCCGGCTTCCTCAATTCGGGCACCAATCGCCGTGCTCTCGGTAAAGTCAAACGGCGTGCCCTGCACCGCGACGATTTCCCCGGTCGGGATCAGGGCCGCGTCCGTGGGCGTGTAGCGATCGACGTCGAGTTGCAGGTGCTGGCCAAGGATGTCACCCGCAGCGGCACCCGCCAGGTTGAAGTAGCCGTGGTGCGTCAAGTTGACCGGCGTGGGCTGATCGGTCGTCGCCGTGTAGTCGATCCGCAGCCCGTTTTGCGGCGTCAGCGTATAGACGACGGTCAGTTCGAGGTTGCCGGGATAGCCCTGATCGCCGTCGGGACTGCGATAGAGGAACTTGACCGCTGGTGATTGTGCGTGAGGCAGCGGTTCGGCCCGCCACACGACTTTACTCAGTCCCTGGACGCCGCCGTGCAGATGGTGCCGGCCTGCATTGCGCGTCAGCTGATACGACCGGCCGTCGAGTAGGAACTCCGCGTCCGTGATGCGGAAGGCCACGCGGCCGACCGTGCAACCGAAGTACGGACTCTCGGTTTCGTACTGGCGAAGATTATCAAAGCCGAGGACCACATCGTCGAAATCACCGTGCCGGTCCGGCACTAGCAGTTCGGTCACCGTAGCGCCATAGGTCACGATCTTGACCGTCATCCCCGCAGCGTTACGCAACGTGATTCGCTCGACGGCCGCACCGCTGGCCGTCACTCCGAACCGATCCGTCTCGATTCCTGCCGCACTCATGAGGCATCTGCCCTTTCTGCGTTTGGTGGTCGACCTAAGCGGCGCTGCACACCTAAACGAAGCCCCAGTCCGCGATTTCTGGGGCGTCGCCGCGTTCTGCCCCAGCCACCCTGCTGGCAGCCGCTGGCAACCTTACGATCAAGGCCGGCTTCGCCAGGCGCAGGCCACGTCCTGAATGATGTCGGGCAATACGCCGTCTAGATCGGGGAAGCAAGCGTCCAGTTCCTGCTGGTTCCGACGATCCGCCAAGACCAGTTGTACCCCAGCGAGTCGCGATTGTCGTGAGGCTCCCAGCAACTCGGCAAACACGGGCGTGTCAGATGCTGCGGCCGCGGCCTTCGACCGCGAGCTGTCCCAGCGTCGTTCCGGGGACGTGGCCCAACTCTCGGCGAGAGGGGCTGGCAGAAGCCTTCCCACCGTGATCGTCGGCTCAGCACCGCTGGGTTCGCCTTCGCCGGAACGGGCGGAGGGGTTGTTGATGTAATTGATGACCGTCAGCACATCGGCTGGCGTGACGTAGTTGTCCCCATTCACGTCCAGGAAGGGCGCTGCCAAGTGCGAGAGATCGGGCGGCGTCGGCAGCGATGCCGCCACCGGGTGTGCGTTGATATAGATGATGAGCGTCAAGACGTCGATCGGTTCGACCCGGCCGTCGCCGGTTACGTCGCATGGCTTCGTCGTGTTTTGCGCTGGGTAGGGCAAGTACGTGACCACGTGTGCCCCACTGGTGGACGGCAAGTTGCCGTACCCCGCCGCGTCCTGAGCCACTTCGGCGGCGAGGCTGACGATGACCGTCCCGTTTCCCCTCAGCCCGCCGATGGCCACGTCGTACGTCGCGGGGCCGCCGGTTACTTCGACCACCGCAGTCCCCGGCGCGGAGCCGATCACGGTGACGTCATCGGCCACAAAACCGTTGACTGCCTGCGAGAACACGACGGCGAAGTGGATGGGCAGGCTACCGGTCCAAGTCGCCTGACCGGCCGCCGGATCGAGCGTCACCGTCGGAGCTGTTGCGACAAGCGAAACCGTCGTTTCCGCATCGGGGGTTGTCGTGGCGGCCTCGACGTGGCCCACGTTGTCGGTGGCCACGCTGGAGAAGGCGTACGTGTGCCCAAACTCGCCGGTAAAGGTCGCCGACGTTTGCGTCGTCGCGTCCTGCCACTTCCACGGCGGGCCGGCGTCGGTCGTGACAAACACGTCGTACGCCCGAATCCCGGACCCACCCGCATCATCCTGGCCGGACCACTGCACAATGAACTGGGCCGTCGCGGTAGTCGCCGGAAGCGACTGAACGCTGCTGCTCGGCGCGACGGCGTCGATCGTGTTCAGGCATTCCATAGCCGGGTCGGTGCCTTTGGCCGGATCGTGCGGATCGACTTGGTTGGTGGCGATGATCTCCGTGTAGTCGAACTGGATGAGGGCTACGTTGCGAATCTGCGTGCCGGTGGGCAGGCCAGGGGCTGCATCGACCGTGTAGGAGATGTGGCCCAGGCCGCGGCCGGTGCCGTCTTCGGGCGGCAGGAGGCCGACCAGCACGCTGGGCGGCAGGCCGGAATTGGGGTCGATCGAGTAGAAGTTGGCATACACCTGGCCGCTGTCGGACCGGATGCCCGCCTCGATCTGCACCTCGAAGTCCACGCCGTTGTAGGTCATCGGCACGGTTTTCTCGAACTGCTGCGAGTTGCCCTCGACGGAGAACACCTGATCGCCGAACGCAATTTCGGTCAGCCGGAACGTTGTCCAATCCAGATCGCTGTCCAGTTGATCGGTGACCGAGACAACCTGCGCCGGAGCGGTCGCTGAGGATTCGTTCTCGAAGTCCACGCGGTAGGCCAGCGCGCCGTTGTCGCTGATAAAGCTGGCGGTGCCGAAACCGGCGGGGCCGGTTTTCTCGTTAGGGTCGTGGGAATTCGGGATGAGGATCACGCGAGAGTCAACCGACCCCGTTGGTGGGTTGGGTAGCATGGGAACCACGCGGATTCCCGGAGCGTGCAGAGACCCGTACTGGAATTCCTCCCAAGAAACATAGATTGTTCTCTTGGGCTGAGGAATGACACGCATATCTGGGGCCACGATAACACCCTTCTCATAGTCATCCCATGTCACCGAAACATCTCGCGGGGGGGCAGCTGGCGGCTTCCATTTTCCGTCCTGCGAGTCAAGACTCCAATAGTTGTTCTGCAGAATCTCCTCTTGCAACCACAGGAGAACTTCGAATCCTTCCCCAATGCCCTGCGCCAAGCTCGAAGAGGACGACGAAGACAGACTTGGCGGAGGACTTGTGTCTGGCTGCCACCTACCTCTAAGGCCGAGAGGGTCGATGATTGAGTTCGGCTCGTTCCAACAATACGCGTACTGATTCAAACCTCCTTCTGTCCTAAACGGATCGGCAGTTAGGAAGCGTCCAAGGATGGTGTCAAACTCCCTTGCCCGCATGGAGTCATGGCCGTGTGAGTCTGCCATTACGCCATGCTGTCCGACGAATTGGAACAGATTGGAAATGCTTTCTTCGTGATGCAGCAGAGTACCGAATGGTGCGTAGGCATAGGAATTGACAATCACCAGGCTGTCAGTCGTCAACTCTGCCGCATTACCGATCGCATCAAACGTGTAGTAGGCAACGCTGCTGTCCGCCCTGATCTGTGAAGTCAAGCCGAAGCCGTAATGGTTGTTGGCGACAAGGTTGCCGCTCGCATCATATTCGCCCACGACGTTGCCAAGGCCGATGGGGTCAATGACGTAGTGGGTGGTCGTGCCGTTTTCTGTGGTTGCGACGCGATTCCCCAGGGCGTCATACGTGTATTGCCACAAGTTGGTTCCGTCGTTAACCGCAGTAAGTCGGTTCTCGTCGTTGTAGGTGTAGGTCGTGCCGCCTTGCTGGATCAGGTTGCCATCGCGGTCGTAGGCGTAGGTGACGCCGCCGACCGTGACATACTGGTTCATGTTGTTGGTCGTGTATTCCGTCGTGACGCCGTTGATGATCGTGCGAATGCGGTTGCCCAGTGGGTCATAGACGTAGGTCTCGTCCTGGGCCGGAATCATCGAGCCTTCGGCGGGCACGAACACGGCGTGGGTCAACTGGCCGATGTCGTCGTAGGTGTAGCTCCACGCCCCATCGAGCGTATTCATTGAAACTCGCTGGCCGCGAGAATCGTAGGTGTAGTCGAAACGCGAGAGGACGGAAGCGTCCGGCTTGTAGTTGATCAGGTGGAGCAGTTGCCCGGCGTGGTCGTAGTCGTAGGTGGTGAAGACACCGTTGCCGAGCGTCTTGAGGACCAATCGGCCCGCGGCATCGTAGGCGTAGTCCACCTCGCGCACACCGCTTTCGTTCTCGATGTCGTCCAGCCGGCCCACCGCGTCGTAGTGGTAGGTCAGCTGGTGTCCCAGTTGGTCGAGGCTCGATGCGCGCTGGCCAGCGGAGTTGTACGTAAACGCCAGCCAAAGTCTGCCGGGGTAATCGATTCGCGTCAGTTGCTCGGTGGCCGGGTCGTAGGTGAACGTGGTCGTGCCCGTGGCGTCGGTGGCGGTCTGGAGATTGCCGCGGGTGTCGTAGGTGTAATCCACGCGCGAACCATCGGCGTAGGTCTTGGAGAGCAGATGGCCATCGGTGTCATAGTCGTAGGCGACGACGTGGTCGTTGGGGTCGCCGGGCGTGGCGTTGCCTCGGCGGTTGGTCCAGACGCTCGGATCGCTGAGGTTGTCGGGATCGTTGTAAGCCCAGCTTTCGCGGCTGCCGTCGGCGTAGGTAATGGACGACAGGTTGCCGTGGCTGTCGTACGCATAACGCGTTGGATTGCCGTTGGCGTCGATGACGGAAGCGAGCCGGTTGTAGGTGTCGGTGTAGGTGAATCGGGTCACGCCGCCGTTGGCGTCGGTCGAGCGGACCACGTTGCCGTTGGCATCGTAGCCGTAGGTGCTGGCATGGCCGCTCGGATCGGTCACCGCGGTGAGGTTGTAGGCCGTGTCGTAGGCCATGCTGACGGCGTTGCCCAGTCCGTCTACGGTCTTCACCAGCAAGCCACGCTGGTCGAAGTAGAATTGGCCGACATCGCCTGCAGCATTAGTGACGGTCACTTTGCCGGCGGAGTCATAGGCAAACTCCACGCGTTCGGCATTGTCGTCGCGGTAGATGGCGGCCGGTCGGCCCTGCGTGTCGTAGGTGAAGTATTGGTGAGTGAATGTGCTCACCTTCTCGCCGGGATAGGTGATTTCCTTCAGCGCGTGAAGCCGCGGTTTGTCCAGTGTATCGGTGGCGTAGGCGTAGGCGACGGTCCGTCCGTCGAAGTAATCCACGGAGGTCAGATGCTGGTTCGCGGCGTCATAGTGGAAGACCGTCTGCCGATTGTCGGGATCGGTGATCGTCGCGATGCGCCCGGCGGAGTTGTAGGCGATCTGCACGGTGTTGTCCGCTAACGCTTGCCCCGGTGCGTGGTGCGCGAGACTGGTCAGCAGCTGGCTCGTGTAGCCCAGGTCAATTTTGTAGCCGTTGGTGTCCTGGACGTAGTCGAGTTGGCCGTCCGCTTGGAAGGCGTACAGCAGTCCGTCGGCCTCACGCACATTGAACGCGCCTCCACCGGTAGCCGTCAGCGTGCCGTGATCGCCCGGCTGGGCAATGTAGCTGCCGGGGTGTCGGCTGTCGGGCTGGAACACACGTTGGGAGCCGGCTGGACCGTGCACGGTGACCGTGCCGTCGCTGGCCGTGGAGAGTTGATAATCCCAGTTGTCCGACCAGCCGTATCCCAGCGTGCCCAGTTCGTAGCGTCGGGAGATCGGCTCGGAGAAGACGCGGCTGAATACGATCGGCAAGCCCGGCTCCTCGACGGTGGCGTCGACGGCGCTGGCCAACGTGCGAACCGGCCCAAGCCCGTCGGCCTGCTGGAACTCGAAGGCCAGCAGCTCGCTGACATCGGGCACCTGCGTGCCAAGCCGGCCCAGGTAGGCCTCGTTGTCGTCGAGCATGCGTTGGTAATCCGCCCAGGTCGATCCCACCTGCGCCACGAAGTTGGCCCAGATGGGATCCCAGGCCGCAGCGCTGATGTAGACCGGACGCATCGAATCCTTGAGCCCGGACCAATCCACGGGGATGGTGTTGTCGGTGCCCAGTACACCGAGTTCGAAGCCGATGCTGTTGTTACTCAAGTCCCAAGGTTGTTCCAGTCCGCCGAACAGCACCCTGACTCGCCCTGATTCACCCGGCTGGAGCAAACCGCGAATCTTGCCGCTGGCCGTGAATTGCACGGTATCGCTATAGCCGGATGCACGCGACGGCGGTGCCGGTACGAGGACGAGCATCCGCACGGACGGTTGCTGCGGGGACACCAATTTCATAAGTGCCCGGTTGGAACCGTGCAGAACCAAGAGCGGCGCCGGCATCGCCACGTCGCCCGTGTTGGTGTACTCGACGTAGAGGTCGCCGGTCGCGGCCAGGCCGAGCACGTTGGGCACGATCAGGTTGGTGACGAGCTTCGGTTGGCCCTGGTCGATCACTTGGAAGGCCTCGGGCAAGTCCGCGCTTCGCCCGTCGGAGCGTGCTACCCGCACCGAGTACCGGCCCACGGGCACTGCTCCAGCCGCAAAGGTCGCGGTCATCTGAGTGAACGAGTCGAAGGCTACGAGATTGGCCGTATAGGTTGTGTTGTCGGCGCCGACCAGCGTGACCACGGTGCCATTGTCAAAGCCCGACCCGGTCAGGGTGAGCGTCATCGCGGAGCCGTTACCATGGTGCTCCGGCGTGACCGCCGTCAGCAGTACCTCCGCGGCGATGGCCACCAGGGCGTAGCGGCTGGAGTTCGGAACATAGTCCCCGCGGACAAGGACGTACCACGTACCCGGAGTTGCCATCGGCACGAGCACCTGCTGGTCGGCCGCCGCAGACGCGGTGGAGCCGTAATCGTAGTCGGCGCGGGTCGGCGGCGCGCCATACTTCACGTAGAGTTCGTTCTGGTTCTTCGCCGCGGAGTCGTCTAACGTCAACGTCATCGGCACGCTAGCCGGGACGTGGACGCGGAAGAGCTGGGCTTGGCCACTGCCGACGAAGGTGCCATTGTAAGCTGTGCCGAGCGTCAGGTCGGTGTAGGCAGACTCGACGAGTTGGAATGCATAAACGCCACCGTATTGACCACCCGTGCCGTGGGCGGTCAGTGTGTAGCTGCCTGAACTGGGCAGCGTGAGTGTTTCCGAGTCGGTCGAGAGACTGCTGAAACCGGTCCAGCCAGCCGGGCCGGTCAGGTCGAAGACGATCACCGAGCCTGATTCGTTAATCAGATCAAAGCGAACCTGCTGTCCCGCCGCGGCCGAGAAGGTCCAGCGGTCCACGCTGTAGGGCGTCTCGACGTGACCGACTCGCTCCTGATTGAGAGTCAGCGGTGCAATATCGGGCGTGACATCCCAAGCGGTGAGCACGTAGTTACCTGTGGCAGACGCGTGTTCGGCAGACGCCCGGACTTGGACGCGATAGTTGCCGTCAGCGGGCAGGACCACGCTGTCCAACGTCACGATTTGCTGGTAGTCGGCGCCATAGGCCGTCGCCAGCACGTTGCCGGACGGATCCAGCAAGCGAAGTTCCGCGTAACCCAAGTACGGTTGGACCGGCGCCGGCGCTCCCCGGCTGCCGGGATTGGCGACCAGCGTGACGGATCGGCCTGCCCGGCCGAAGAGAGCCCACTCATCCGCTTCGCCGCCCGCGCTGATCGTCCCCAGCGTCGACGCGCCCAAAGATATGGAACCGCCGTCCGAGACCTGAATGATTGAACCGCCGACAATCGTTCCGTTGACTTGCGCTCCGCGGGCGTAGAGGTTCAGCCCATTCAAGTCCAGCGTGGCTCCCGACTCCACCATTAGGGAGTTGACATAAATGGCCTCAGGGCCTATTCCGGCGGCGTTGTCCGATTCGTCCAGCAGTCTGACGTAAGTGCTATTGCTGAGCGTCAGCGTGCCATAGGCAAAATTGCGGTTGAAACCCGCGGTAACTGGGCCGCGATCCTGGCTCATCACCTCGAAGACTTGCGGGGTCGTTGCAGTACCCGCCCCGTTTAGGAGAAACGTGCCCTGCGGGGAGTAGAGGTCGGCATTCTGGGTGTTGCCGAGCAATTGGCCGCTCAGCATGATCTCGCCGTCCGCCGTGCTGGCGAGCCGAGCCGAACCCGTGTTCGTCAGCGGTCCATTCAGCACCAGCATGCCGCCCGTCGCCGCCAGCGTCCCGTGGTTGCTCACGCTCTGGCCCTGCACCGTGATTACCTTGCCGGATACCTCCGCGCGGATCGTCCCTTGGTTGACCAACGACGCGGCCGTCGATCCACGGTTGGCATAGATGAACGCGTTGCTGTATCCGACGTACCCGCTGACCCCGCCGATCGTGATCCCGCTGCCCAGCGTCAGCGTCATCCCCGCGTCGAGCGCATACAGCCCCGTCGGCACCGTGCTGGTCCAGTAGTTGCCGTCGAAGTACGAGCC
>JAPLNJ010000318.1 GCA_026692885.1 Planctomycetota bacterium
GGCTCGGCAGGAGCCTCGCCCTCCCGTCCGTTGGGCAACCGCGAACTCACTGTCCCGTCGCAGTCCGCCAACGGGTCGGCCGCGCACACCGGGAGCGGCGCTGGCCGCAGCCGGATTCGGAGCACCGTTTGGCAGGTCCGGCAGCGGATGCGGCGATCGTGCAGATCGGGAGTCAACTGGAGCCGCTGGTGACAATGGGGACACGCGGCACGAGCGGCCAGCGACTGCACGTCCACGTGGCCCGGTTCGCCTCCCGTCACCCCCGCCGCGGACCGCACCGCCAGCACCGAGTCGCAGGCCAGACAGCGCACACGATGGCCGTGCAACTGAGAGTCCAGCCGTAGCGGGTGGTCGCAGTTCGGGCAAGGTGTGTGGACCACCGTCGCCGCCTGCGGACGCGATTTCGGAGCGATCATGGCCGCATCTCCTTCGAGCAATCAAGCCCGTCGCGGGCCATCAGCGTTGCCCCTGCGAACGCGGCATGGCCAGGCGAATCCAAGCCTGTTGAAGATTCTGAAGCACCTCTCGGGACGGCACCTCACACACCTCTGGTATCTCGACGCGCAGCCCGCACTCCGCGAACCGGACGAACGGGCTCTGGTCTCCATTCACGGGTACGGACGGATTGCCCGGACGGAACCCGTGATTCAACGCCCGTTCCTGGATCGGTGGACTCAGCAGGAATTTGAGGAACGTCTCCGCCGCCTGCTGGTGCTCGGTCGTGGTCCAGGGCGTGTTCAGAATGCAGTACGGATTATCGTTCCACAGGTTGCTTCTGGGATAGATCACCTGCAAGGGACCCCACCGCTCTTTGGCGTCTTCCAAGTAATCGATAGCCACCGATTCGTAGACCAGCAGCGCGTCGTAACTGCTCGGCCCCTTGAGCGTCATGTCCTTCATCAGGTTGTCGGTGGAGTTCGACAGGCCCACGACCCCCGTACCGAATCGCGTGAGGTGGTCCTGGAATTCCGGCGTCATGATGTCACTGAGCGTCAGGCCGGCCGTCTTGCCGGTGTACTCGTATGCCAGAACCAGCAGCGTCATCAGCCCCGAGTTGGACTGATTGGGATGCGTGTGACCGAACTTGAAGCGTCCCCACTGCGGTCTGCCCGCGATCGTGGCCCAGCCCTGCTTGGCGTGCATCGCATAGCTGAAGGTCCGCAGCGAGACCTCTGGGCACCTGGCGGCATAGGCGTCATATCGATCCTTCCACATGACCAGCACCAACGGGGTCAGTGCCAACGTCTCTTCCTTCAAGATGGGCTGCCCTTCGTGCTTCGCTTCCCAAGCATGCAGCAGGGTCTCGCGATACAGGCTGCTGGCCGGGGACCAAACGTGAATCCGCTCGTCGCCGTCCAGGATGGCGTGCGCACTCTCCAGCGAATCCATCGGCAGCAGGTTGACGCGAATCCGGCTCCCGTCGTCGGTGTCGACGAACTGCCCGGCGGCCCATTCCAGCCAGTTTCGTTTCTCGGTCCCGTACGCGATACCGATTTCGATCCTGCCATCCGCAGCAGACGGTGGTTCAGCGGTGGGCGGCGAGGTTCCTGGCTTGTCTTCCACCTTTGGCGTCTCGACGGGGCGTTCGGCCGAGACCACGTTTCCTGCCTGGCGCCGGCCCGCGGCCCGTTGGCGTGCCGCTTCATACTGGCGGACCATCGGCTGGGACGCGGACGAATCGGCCTGCAGCGCGCGATCGACCACCAGGAGGCTGACACCGGCCAGAGCGCCCGCGAGAACCAAGCCAGCGACAAACTTCCACAGCCTGCGACGTCGTCCACCATGCGATGTCGCCTTGGGATCCTCATCCAGGACCACGTCGTAGCCGGGTTCGCCGGCCACTACGGCAGGCGTCGCCGCGTCTGGCACATCGTCGGGCAGCACTTCGTAGCCGAGTGCAGCCGGGGACGCCGGCGACGGGACGGGACGAGCGAGTGCCCCTACGGCTCCCGCGTCGTTGTTCGCTTTCGCGGCGGCCCGGTTTCGACCGTCCGTCGCCGCCTTGACCGCCGGTTTCTGGCCCGCCGTGGAGACCCTGCGTACCGGAGACGCGGCGGACGCAGGAGACTCTGGCCGCTTCCCGTTGGTTGGTGGCTTCGCCGCCACCGTGGGTTTCGGAGCGGTCCGCGGCATGGTTTTGGCAGACGCAGGTTGGACGGCCCGGTTGAGCTTGGCCGTCTCCGATGCCTGTTGATTGTTGATGTCGCGGTCCCCCGACAAGAAGGCGTCATCCGGATCCAGATCCAGCGCGTCAATTTCTTCGAGCACGGACTCCAGATCGAAGTCCAGCTCCGGCGGGACCGGTTGCTCCCCGGTCATGGAGACCCGGCGCGGCCGAGCCTCCGGTTCGTCGAACACAACCTGCAACTCGTCATCCGTCTCCGCTGGGGCGGGAACTTCTCGTGACGCCTCAGGACGCTTGACTTTGGGCATAATTCACCTCTCCGGTCGAACTGAGAAGAACACCTTCAGCTGTAAGTTCTCGATGCGGGGATGATCCACCTCCACGTGGATCTCGCCGTAGCGCAGACCGAGATAATCGCATGGCGGAGCATCGGGAGACACTTCGATGTTGAAGTGGTACAGCCCCATTGTTGGGTTGTCGCTCCGTATCGGTTCGATGCTGACTTTCAGAAAGTCCGGTTTGGTATGGATCGCGGCTATTCGGACGTCAGGTTCCGAATCGCGGACCTTCATCAGCAGTTGCTGCTTCAGCCCCTGGCCAAGCCGTAGGTGGCCCAGATCCACCGCACCATTGCTCTCCACCCCGTCCCCGTACAAGGCGAATCGCCGCAACACGCGACCCGCGATCGGCAGTTCCAGCGTCTCCAACCCGGCTGGCGCGGAACCCGGTTCTGCGACCGGCGCGACGCGGACCTTCAGCCCGCCCTGAATGGGGCCTCGCGACATATCCGCGGGTGCCGTCAGAGCCAGCCGATAACCGCATTTGGCTTCGCAAGTCTGCAAGACTTCGACAGCCGCGGGTTCTACCGTCCAGGTGGCTCCGGGCAGCGAACAGCTCACATCCTCGACGGTGAACGCGTCCCAAGCCTGCGAAAAAATGATCGTCTCCGCCACAGACGAACGGCTGGGGTGCACCTCACCCAAGGACAACACCGGCGGGTCAGCGGCGAACACGAAACGGACGGTCCCCTCGACCGTGAAAATCAGTTTACGGTAGAAGGGGTCGTCGGTATGCACGAGCACCTCGCGGCTGAAGGCAGGCCCTTCCCGCCCCGTGCTCCACGTCACGCGGACCGCGCCCGTCTCGCCCGGCGGGATGCAGTTGCGCAGGATCTCACAGCGGATCGCCGGATCCGGGGACGGGTCGCCCGACAGCGTCAGCGGGGCCTTGCCGTCGTTTCGAACGACGAACTCGTGGGAGCCTTCGCTGCCAGCGTCCCACGTTCCGAACGCATGTTTGGTCTGCGGTGTCACGGCCGTCGGCAGCTCGGTGGGCAGCACACGCGGCTTCGGCACCCGCGTCAGGTGGTTGTCGGCACGCGGCTCGCGATTACAGGGCCCATACACGGGCGCGGCGAGCACTCCGCACAGGAATATCGACCGCACGATCCGTATTTTGCCCACAGGGTTCCACATACGATCTACCTCCCTCGGCTCACAGCCGATGCGTTTCTGCCGCCGCGAGTAAGCGGCTGTCAAGGAATAGCTCCGCGCTTTCGTCGTAGAGGGGACTTCCGTCCACTCAGGCGGAATGAATTCCGCCCTACGAGGTTGTTTCTTGCCAGCCGCTACGGCAACCGCCGCGCGTCCAGCGAGTACAGGCTCATCACATCTTCCGGCGCCAGTTCCACGATAGCGTCTGCAAATCCGCCGCCAGACGCCGCCGGAAATCCGTTGTTCAGATAGCCGTCCTTGTTTGCATCCCGGAACGAGCGAACGCTGCCGTCGGCAAACACGATATTGGCAATGCCGGCGTGGACGGGTGCTAGTCCGCGATAGTCCTGTAACACCTGCCGGTTCCAGGTTGCCCACCAACCCGTTGCTCCATCGCGAGGCACTCCGTTGAACGAGGGAGTCTGCAGGTTGCTCGTCAACACGGGGCCTGCCGTAAATGACAAGACTGTCGGCACCCCCGCGAAATGCGGACCCAAGGCCAAACTCAACGCGCCGTTGGACGCCCCATCGCCCAGCAGCGGGATGTTGGTGGACGGGGCTTTCGCCGCATCGAGGAAGACGTGCGAAAGGGGGCCGTGCGTGGCGTTGCGTGACCGCAACGAGAGAAGCGGGGTTGGGTCGCAACTGGCCTGGGCCAGTTTGGGGTTGCCGTCCGGTCCGAGCGTCACGCCGCCTCGCACCAGGAACCAAGTCGCGGTAAAGTTCGTGTTGTACTTGAGTTTCAGGACTTGCGATTCCACCAATTGACGCCGCGGCTCGCCGCCTGGCGCCAGACCCAATGCCGCAATCTGGCGGCACGGATTTGTCAGTAGACTGCCGTCGGGCAGCGTGGCCGTCGGACTGCCCAAGCGATCCACGCACGTATTGAACCCCGCGGTGTTCAGGTTCAGCAGGTCGTCGTAGGCAGCACTGATCTGAGCGGGATTCCCCGGACACAACATGTCGCCCACGGGGATGCCTTGATTCACTAAGTCGGCGACCCAGCCGATCTCGGTGACCGGACCGTCGCGATTCCAGTCAAACGCGCCGGTACACAAAGCCGAAGTGCTGGAGGTTTGGGCGTGTACCAGCAAGCCCAATCCGATCTGCCGAAGATTGTTCTGGCACGTTGACTTGCGGGCCGCGTTCCGCGCGGCGCCCATGGCCGGCAGTAGCATCGCGACCAGAATCGTAATCAGGGAGATCACCACTAGCATCTCGACCAGCGTGAAGCCCGCCCTCCGGCCGCGGCGTCCACCGCGGCCCGCTGCCATGCGGAGACGATTGTGAATAACCATGGTCCCTCCTAATGCGGCCTCACGGTCGCAACCAAGTAGCATGACTCTCCAAAGCCGTGCTTGTGCGAATCCTCAGTGGCAAGTCACCCCCGATGCTGCTCGGCTACTAGCACCAAACGTTATTTTGGCCCTTGCGAGTAAAGCATGAGCCTTGACGGTTCAGCAGGGACAGGACGCGAGACAAGGGGTCAGACGTACAGATTTCAGTTTTCGCGGTCGTGTGCCCAATCCCATAAAAAGCCTACGGCCCGCGAAAACTTAAATCTGTACGTCTGACCCCAGCTGGCGGTCCGTCTATGCGAAACCGTAAGACCCCATGCTTGACACCGATAACCCCGAAAACCGTTTGGTGCCAGAGAGCCAGGCTACCAAGAGACTCGCACCAGGCCCGCATCCTCCGGGTGAAGACTCCCGCAGTGTTCTTGCCGGCCATCACGATAGCACTTCAACGTGACGGGACGATTATGCCAGGCTTAGCGTTGTGTGAACTGTCTGTGAAGAAACGGCTAGCGGTCGCGTTTCCTGCACGGACTGTGAGGCAGGTTTCCCCACCTGTCATTTCGATGAATGCAAGCAGGTTAGGACTTGTTCTTTTCCAGCCACTAACCGGCCGTTGGGCGATGGCTAGCCACGGGTTGCGGCTTGGCGGACAGGCTCGCGTCCTCAGCCTCGGCGATACGTTTTTCCATGCGAGACTTCGCGAAACTGGCGGACAGCTTCGGCAGCGCCTCACGATACCAATGGGCTGCCCGCCGCCGCGCGTGGGCGAGTTCCAGTCGCAGAGTCGCCGTGTCCGCCCAGTCCCACCAGCCATCAGCCACGTCGACCTGTTGGTCGGTGGTCGCGGGGGGCCTCAGTTCACGTTGGGCCAACTGGCGGAGGGTGACGTCGTCCCCCCGAACCAACCGCGCCAGACCGCGTTCCCAATCGCCTTTCACCAGACACAGGTAGCGGCCCACGGCGGCATTGGCGGCTGAATCAGCGGGCGACTGAACCAGCGTGTAAGCATGCTTGCTGATACGCCGCTGGGCCGTTCGCGATTGCTCCAACTCCTCCAGCTTTCTGGACAAGCGGATCAGCTCCTCGCGCCGGTTATCCCGGCGAGCAATGTTCTGGGCCAAGGCGAACAGCCGCTGGGCGTGAGTGAAGTCATCCTTGGCCAGGGCTTGCTCGCCCAGGCGCAGGGCGTGCTTGCAGATCCCTTGCCATTCGTCGGTGGTTTGGGCGACAGCCCCCGCCTGTTCTAGCGACTTCAGTTGTAACGGCAGCGGATCGACGCGATAACTCGCGGCCATTTCCAAGATCGCGTGGAACGCCGTGTCCACGTCACCGGCCTGGGCCGCGACATCGCGGGCCGCGCGCAGCAACACGTACATCCCCGCCGGGTCCGCGGCCAGACTGCCGCTCTGGTCAAACATCTTCCGGGCCAGCGCCCGCCGCTCCGGCAGGCTCTTGGCGGTCTTGTAAAGATCGCCATAGATCTCCCGAAACATGGCCGCCGCCTGCTGCAGAGCTGCGTTGTCCGGAACCGCCCAGCGGCCGTCCGGCGCGCTGGCCGGAGACGACGCCTGCGCGTCGGTGGCCTGACCAACTTCGGGAACCAGCGTCTGTGCCCCGGGCGTTTCCTGTTGCGAGTTGCCGACGGCCTTGGCGGCCACGCTTTCGCCAGCCGGGGCAGGCGCGAAACGGACCAGCGGATGAGCCTGCAATTCCTCGATCAGCTTCGTGTCCACGTCCGGGGCAGGTGTGCCGGTCACCTCCAGGATCTTGACCGCCTCGCCTCCGGCCGGCGTGCTTAGGGCCAGCAGGTCGTGATCGGCGATATTCGCCGAAATCCGGCGCACTGTCCCGTCTGCGAACAACGCAAAACAGCAGTCCTCATGCCGGCTGAACAAATCCTGCTGCAGCGTCTCGCGATTCCAGGCGTAGTCCTCGGGCGCGGTCCACGGAACGGCTCGGTCGTCGCCGACCTCAACCAGCAGCAGTGTGTTTTCTGGTCCGTCCCGGCAATCGTCCGCAACAGTCCCATCGGCATTGGCATACATGGTATTGGGACCGGTGATCAGGACCAGGTTCGTCTTCCCGTCGGTGCGATCCGGTGACTTGAAGACGTCTGGAATTTGATCGAGCAGTTTGCGATTGTGCGGACTGTCCCAAGGCTCATTGAGCCGAAACTTCTGGTACAGGTCCCTGTGCCCCAGGAACAGCAACAACTTGACGCGCCAACTCAGGGCCCCCGCCCGACGGTGTGGATAGCTGCTGTCCCGCGCTCGGCTGGCTGCGAAGGCTTGACCAAGTTGCGTTAACTGCGCTGCGACGCGTACGCGACGATCCCTTTCCGACAACTGGGTGCCGGACGCCGTCGCCGCGGCGGATCCTCCCTTCGCTGCTTGGCCGGATGGCGTGGCAGCCGACGTTGCCGCCGCAGTGGCGGGACTTGTACTGGCAGTCGACGGTTGAGCTGACGGCGTTTGGCCGCTCGGAAAAGTGGACGCTGTTGCCACAGGCGGACTGTCATCCGACGGCCGAGGCTTGGGCATGCGATAGTCCTTCGAACCTCCGCAACCAGCACCCAACAGGGACAGGATTACCAGGATGCCCCAGCACGTAATCCGCATTGCATGTCTCCCACATAAAATCAAACGACGCCTCCTTGCGACCGAAGCACGGCCGCAAGGAGGCAGGTTAGAACGACGAGTGGCCAGATGGGTAAGTGGCGTGGTCCGGCCACGTCAGTCCAGGTTCTTCTTGCCGTTGAATTTCTGCAGCAAGACGCCGTTGAAGATCAACCGCTCATCCAGTTCCTGAAGGCTATCTACGTAGCCCAGCTTGTCGAGTTCCGTCTGAACGGTGGTGGCGATCGTGAAGCCCGGGTTCAGATAACCGTCCTTGTTCTGATCCTTGAAGGTGCGGATGCTGCCATCGGCAAACAGCACGTTGGCGTTGCCGGCGTGGACCGGCCCCATATCGCGCCAATCTTGCAGGCTAACTCCTTGGCCCGAATTGTAGGGATACACGACCGCCGTACCAACCGGAGGTTGTTCCGCGGCCAAAACGCTGACGCCCGCTGCACTATCGTGAACCGTGATCGAGTCGGTCTTGCCCCACGCCGTCCACGTCGTTCCGCCGACCACTCGCGCAGGCCCATCCGAGAAGGACTCGGCCATGCGATCGCCGGCAGCCCCGAAGCCCCCGAGATCGTTCACCAGGAAGGCTTCCTTCTGGTCGCCGGGATTGGCACAGAACATCAACGCGATCTCGTTCGACGGGTGCGCGCCCTGATCGACAATCCGACGCGACAACGGCCCCTGCGTATCGATGGTATTCCTACTCTTGACCAACTTGCCCACGGGGTAGGTAATCTGGATGTCGGTGCCCGTGTCGACCGAAGTCAGCGACACGCCCTGGCGGACGAGGAACCAACTGCTCGCGTAGTTGCTGTTGTAACCCTTCTTCAGGAAGTGTTCTTGCACCAGGTCTGCCCGTGCGGTCCCGAGGGCACCCGCCATGACTTTGGCGTACGCACCGGCCTGGAGCTTGTTCAGATCGGTGGTCGATTCGCCGCTGACGCCGATTGTCGCCACGCCGAGATAGTCGTTGATCTTTTCGGTTAGTCTGCAGGGGTTCGACGGGCACAGCAATTCGCTCGGCTTGCCCGCACCCGCATTCACCATGTCGGCCACCCAGCCGATGGTGTCGATGCACCCATCGCGTTTGCCATCCAGTGCGCCCGAACAGAACTTCTCGTTCGGGTCGTTATCCGCGTGGCTGGCCAAGCTGATGAAGATCTGCCGCAGATTGTTACGGCAGGTATTGCCCCGCGCCGCTTCCCGCGCCGCCGACAAAGCCGGCAGCAGCACCGCGGCCAACACGGCGATGATCGCAATCACCACCAACAATTCCACCAGCGTAAAGGCTCTCTTTCGCTTAGACATTCTCATGTTCCTGACTGTTTGTGAATAGATCGAACCCAGGGTCTGTGAATCACGTACCGAGCTTTGTTCAGACTCCCCCACACGGTGACCACCCGCCGGACCAACCGAGCGATGATTTGCATCCGTTCAAAATACCTCCTTTCCACGGGGCAGCGTTGGCTGCCGGTTCCTGATGTTGCCCTGTGCGGCGAAATCGCCGCCGCACGTGGACCGGGTTGCCAACCCAGCCGGGAGCGTCTGAACAAACGTCTCAGCACGTAGAGGAGTAGAACGTCGGTGCATTAGGCGTTGATGAGGACCACGCGAACTCTCTGCTAGCTCTTCTTCAAAGTTCGATGAGCCCGCGTTCGCCGACCATCGTGAGTTTGTCAAGCGTACCGACGTGCTGGTTACCAGGCAAATCGCTGGCGCGATGCACGCGACGACAAAGATCGTCGCTACACCGGGGGGATTGTGGAACGAAATGACGCACCTGCGGGGGGGACGTCTGATGCCGCTTACTTTGAGCAGAACGGCACTAGCATCAAACGGTTTTCGGGGTTGTCGGTGTCAAGAATGAGGTTTTACGGTTTCGCATAGACGAACCGCCAGCTGGGGTCAGACGTACAGATTTCAGTTTTCGCGGGCAGAAGGCTTTTCCTTATGCTTGGGCACACTACCGCGAAAACTGAAATCGGTACGTCTGACCCCTTGTCTCGCGCCCCGTCCCTGCTGAACCGTTAAGTCTCATTCTTTACGCGCAGGGGCCAAACTACCGTTTGGCACTAGCCACCGGTGAAGACTGGCGGCGTTTTCTCGCCCAAAACCCGCGGCTAGCGCCTTGCGGCTCACCATGTCCGAGTGCAAAGTGGCGTTGGGCGGACGCAGCCGGATCACGGCTCCTGGTATTTCCCGAACACGGCCCGCTGGGCTTCCTGCTCAAACAGCCGGGCGTCATTCTCGATGATCGCCGGATCGCCGTGGCGGTGCACGACGAACGACAGCGCGTACACGATCGTCTTGGGAAACCGTTGGCGGGAGTGCCGGTACTCATGGCAGATGACCGTGGCAATCACGCCGTCGTTCTCGGCGAAAACCCCTCGGCCGATCGTCAGCGTACGGCGCAAGACGTCGTACTCGGCTAAGTGATTCGACCCGTCGCTGCCGATTCTCAAGCTGTCGGCAAATAACACTTTCCCCCGGCGCTCCGTGTCGCGGACCCAGCTTGCGACAGAATCGGTGGTCGGACGGATTGGCACTTCGGCCCCTAAACATCGGGCCGAAGTGCCAATCCGTCCTACGGTC
>JAPLNJ010000319.1 GCA_026692885.1 Planctomycetota bacterium
TCGATGACGGACTTGCACAACGTTGGCCAGTTCGACGCAACGCCCGACGCCGATATCGACGCACCAGAAGCCTGGGACATGAACACCGGCAGCACGAATGTGGTGGTCGGCATAATCGATTCGGGCATCGACGTCACGCATTCCGACTTGTACCTGAATATCTGGCTCAACCAGGGCGAGATCCCCGATGGGCTCAAAGCCCACCTGATTGACACGGACGGCGATGGTCGAATCACGTTCTACGATCTGAACGATCCGGCGAACGTGTCGCTAGTGGCCGACAAGAACGGCAATGGGTACATCGACGCGGGCGATCTGTTGAAAGACCCACGCTGGGCGGATGGTCACGACGGCGACAAGAACGGATTCGTCGATGACTTCTGCGGTTGGAACTTTCGCACGGCGTCTGACGAACCCTTTGCGCCGAACGATCCGCGGGACGTCTTGGGACACGGCACGCATGTGGCGGGCACGATCGGAGCGATCGGCAACAACGACCGCGGCGTGACCGGGATCAACTGGCGTTCGTCGCTGATGGCGCTCAAGTTCCTGGACGGCAGCAATCAAGGGCTGACCTCGGATGCTGTCCTGGCCGTACACTATGCCACTATGATGCGGGCCGAGCACGGTGAAAACGTGCGGGTGTTGAATGCCAGTTGGGGGCAGTCTGGCGGGGCCAGTGCCGCGCTGCGCACGGCAATTGAATCCAGCGGCAAAGCAGGCATCCTGTTCGTTGCCGCCGCGGGCAACGGCAACATCCTGGGGCAAGGTATCGACATCGACCGCGAGCCGTTCTATCCGGCCAGCTACGACTTAAACAATGTTATCACAGTGGCGGCAACAGGAGCCAAAGACGACCTGGCCAGATTCAGCAATTTCGGTTCGTCCTCAGTTGACTTGGCAGCGCCGGGCATCGGGATATTGAGTACCTTGCCGGGCGGTCGTTTCGGCACGGCCAACGGCACCAGCATGGCGGCCCCGCATGTCACCGGCGTGGCGGCATTGGTCTGGGCGGAGATTCCCGGCGCGACGGCGGCCGAAGTCCGCCAGGCCATCCTGGGCGGTGTGCAACCACTGGCGGAACTCCACGGTAGCGTTGCGACCGACGGACGCTTGAACGCTCGCCAGGCACTGGACTCGGACGTCTTTGCGCCGTACGGGATGGTGGTGAACGCCCCGAACATCACGACGGCCGGCGGTTCCGAAAACCTCATTACGGTTCGTTATCACGACCGCAAGGGTATCGACGAAACCAGCGTAGGTGATGGCGATGTTCTGCTTTCGCGCCAATGGGGTCCCAAGGATCAACTGGCGACCACGCTGGTACTGGGGTCCTTGAGGGTCGCAAGTGACGGTACAGAGGTGACGGCCGTCTACCGGGTGTCCGCTCCTGGTGGCGCGTGGGATGCCTTGGACTATGGTCGCTATGTCGTTTCGGTGGCCGCGGGTCAAGTGAGCAATCGCCACGGCCTGACAGTCCCCGCCGGCCCGATCGGCGAGTTCTCGGTCCGTATCGCCGGCAGTTCGGTGTTCTACGTGGATACCTTGGACGACGCAGTGGACGCCGACGTCGGAGACGGAGTTTGCGCGGTTGCCTCGGGATTTTGTACGTTGCGGGCGGCGATTCAAGAGAGCAACGCCGCCTGGCCGGCTGCCCGCACCGTGATCCTGGACCGCGGGACGTTCAAACTGAGCATCCCGGCGGTGGCGGATCCCAGCGTCGTGTTTCCGACCCCCGCCGTTTGCGTTGCGGACGGTCGTACGCGGACTTGGTCCAACGCCGGGACGGGTGACCTGGACATCACGGGCAACATCACCCTGGTCGGCGACGAAGTGGCGACCAGCATCGTCGACGCAGCCGGAATCGACCGCGTGTTCCGGGTCTACCCGCAGGCGACGCTGGATCTGCGGCGGATTCGCGTGACCGGAGGCCGGGTGTCGGACGTCGGCGGTGGTGGCATTCTCACCATGGGCACACTGCAGTTGGATCATGCCGCAGTGGCCGGCAATTCCGCGGATGGAGTGTCAGGTTTTGGCGGCGGCGTCGCAGTCTGGGGAGGAGCGACCGACGTCGTGGACACCACCATCGCGGATAACTCCTCCACCAGCGGGGGTGGCCTCTTTGTGGGCAGCCAAGCCTCGGCGAACATTGTCCGCAGTACCGTGATGACCAACACTGCAACGTCTGCGGGCGGAGGGGTGTATGCGTTTGGCGGGACGGTCGAGGTGACCAATAGCACGCTGTCGACGAATGCCGCAAAATCGAGTGGGGGCGCCGCAGACGCCTCGGCGAAAGAGGGTTCGACGGCCTTGGCATCGGTCAGCGCGGACGGGCGGTTCGTCGCCTTCGCTTCCTACAGCGCCTTGGTGCCCGGAGATACGAACGGCCTTGAGGATGTGTTTGTCTTTGACTGCTGGAACCGCACTTTGGAGCGGGTCAGCCTCGGGTCCGACGGCAGCCAGGGCAATTCTTACAGCTTTTTCCCGTCGTTGAACGCCGATGGGCGGTTCGTCGCCTTCACGTCCTACGCTTCGAACTTGGTGCCCGGAGACACGAACGGTCATGCCGACGTGTTCGTTTACGACCGCCAGAACCGCACCGTGGAACGGGTGAACCTCGCGGCGGATGGGACCCAGGGCAACGCTGATAGCGGTTACAACGATTCCGTGACGCTGAGTGCGGACGGGCGGTTAGTGGCCTTCGACTCCGACGCGACCAACTTGGTGCCCGGCGACACCAACGGTCAGTCAGACATCTTTGTGTTCGACCGCCAGATGCGCGCCATCGAACGAGAGAGTGTGGCAGCCAACGGGACGCAGGGTAACTACGCTAGCTGGTCCCCGTCGCTGAGTGCGGACGGGCGGTTTGTCGCCTTCGACTCCGCCGCGAGCAACCTGGTGCCCGGAGACACGAACGGATCGTACGACGTGTTTGTCTTCGACCGCCAGAATCTCACGACCGAACGAGTGAGTGTCGCGGCCAACGGGGTTCAGGGCAATGGCGGCAGCTCGTCCCCGTCGCTGAGTGCGGACGGGCGGTTTGTCGCCTTCGACTCCGCCGCCTCCAACCTGGTGGCCGGAGACACGAACGGCCTGGTGGACGTGTTCGTCTTCGACTGTCAGAATCGCACGCTCGAACGAGTCGACCTCGCGGCCGATGGGACCCAGGACAACGACCAGAGCCGGTCCCCGGCGCTCAGCGGCGACGGGCGGTTCGTGGCCTTCGAGTCCTCGGCATCCAACCTGGTGCCGGGAGATACAAACGGAGCGAGTGACGTGTTCCTCTTCGACCGCCAGAACGGCACGCCGGAGCGGGTCAGCATCGCGACCGGCGGGACTCAGGGCAGCGGTGCTGCCTATCGTGCATCGCTGAGCGCGGACGGGCGGTTCATCGCCTTTGACTCCGCCGCGTCCAACCTGGTTCCCGGAGACACCAACGGCCAGTTAGACGTGTTTGTCTTCGACCGCCAGAACCGCACGCTGGAACGGAACAGTGCGGGGTTCCAATCGTCGTCCATCGTCTTGCAAAGTACGACCGTGGCCGAAAACAGGACGACGTCGGGAGCCGCCGTGGCCGGCTCGGTGTGGACTCACAATTCGTTGTTTGTGGACAATGTCAGAACGTCCACAGGCATGCCTCTGGATCTCAGTTCCGGGGTTCAGTCGCTGGGCTACAATCTGTTGGAAGCGGCTGACTCGTTCACCGCTCAAACGGGCGACCGGATTGATCCCGATACCCCCAAGCTAATTGGTCCGCTGCAGGCCAATGGTGGTCCCACGTGGACGCATGCGTTATGCCCGGGAAGTCCCGCCGTCGACGCCGGGGATCCCGCGGCGTATTCGAATACGGACCAACGGGGCATTTCGCGGCCTCAAGATGGAGATGGCCAATTCGGTGCTCGCACCGATCTCGGTGCGGTGGAATCGTTCGCTGGGTCGATTCAGGGGGTCGTCTTTGTGGATCTCAACAAGAACGGGAAAAGGGATGCGGACGAACCCGGCTTGTCGGGAAAATTGGTCTACCTCGACACGGACGCCGATGGACAGTATGACCCTGGCGAGCCCTCCACGTTGACCCGGAGGGACGATCCTGCCACCACGACGGTTCAGGAAGAAGGCCAGTACTCGTTGGACGGGGTCGGACCCGGCACCTATCGCGTTGTGCCTCAGGTTGAGGCCGGCTGGGTCTCGACGATCGCCGGCGTGGAGCGTGCGAGCCTCGCCTACAATGGGGCGCAGGCGAATTACGACATCTCGCGGCCCTCGCTCAGCGACGACGGACAGTTTGTCGCCTTCACATCCTCCGCTTCCAACTTGGTGTCTGGAGACACGAACAATGCTCAGGATGTGTTTGTCTTCGACCGCCAGAACCGCACGCTAGAACGGGTCAGCACTGCGGCCGACGGGACCCAGGGCAACAGCGCTAGCGGCTACAACGATGCCGCTTCGCTGAGCGCGGACGGTCGCTTTGTCGCCTTCATGTCCACCGCGTCCAACTTGGTGCCCGGCGATACGAACGGTCAATGGGACGTGTTTGTCTTTGACCGCCAAAACCGCACTTTGGAGCGAGTCAGCCTCGCGTCCGACGGAACCCAGGGCAACGGTTACAGCCAATCCGCTTCGTTGAGCGCGGACGGGCGGTACGTCGCCTTCGTGTCAGGCGCCTCCAACCTGGTGCCGGGAGACACGAACGGCGGGTCGGACGTGTTTGTCTTCGACCGCCAGAACCACGCGCTGGAACGGGTCAGCCTCGCATCCGACGGGACCCAAGGCAACGGTTATAGCTATTCCGCGTCGCTCAGCGACGACGGACGGTTCGTCGCCTTCTGGTCGGGTGCGTCCAACTTGGTGCTCGGAGATACGAACGGTCAGCCCGACGTGTTTGTTTTTGACCGCCAGAACCGCACTTTGGAGCGGGTCAGCCTCGGGTCCGACGGGGCTCAGGGCAACAGCAGCAGCACCTACCCGTCGCTGAGTGCGGACGGACGGTTCGTCGTTTTCATGTCCTACGCTTCCAACTTGGTGCCTGGAGACACGAACAACTGTGAAGACGTGTTTGTCTTCGACCGCCAAAGCCGCACGCTGGAACGGGTCAGCTCCGCAACCGACGGGACCCAGGGCAACGGCAATAGCGGCTCTAACGATTCGTTGTCGCTGAGTGCGGAGGGGCGGTTCGTCACCTTCATGTCCACCGCGTCCAACTTGGTGCCCGGCGATACGAACGGTGCGTATGACGTATTTGTCTTCGACCGCCAAGGAAACAGACTGGAACGGGTCAGCGTCGGGGCCGATGGGGCCCAGGGCAACGCCTACAGTTCCTCCCCATCGTTGAGCGCGGACGGCCGGTGCGTCACCTTCGTGTCAGGCGCGTCCAACTTGGTGGCCGGCGATACAAACGGTGCGTCGGACGTGTTTGTTGCTCCCAATCGCAACGCCGACGGCACGGGCACTCGTGCAGTCGGGTTGTTCGCGGGGCAGGTGCTTGCCAACGTGGACTTCGGGCTGGTGCCAAACCCTGGCGAAATCCGCGGGCGTTGCTTCGACGATGTGATCGCCAACGGTGTCTACGATGTCGGGGAACCGGGGCGGGCAGGCAGCATCGTCTACCTGGATGTGAACGGCAACGGTCGGTTGGACTCCGGAGAACCCGCGACGCAAACCACCGCGGACGGTAGTTACGTCTTCTCGCAGCTGCCGTCCTATCAGGAATACCACGTGCGACTGGTGGTCCCGGCGGGGTTCACATTGGTGCTGCCCACCACCGATGACCAAGGCGCATGGAACGTCTTCTTGCCCGCCGGCGGCTCAATCAAGGATCGGGACTTTGGTCTCCGTCCGGTGGCGACGACCGGCCAGTTCGAGGATGCCGTCGTCGTGGGGCGAGTGTTCGCGGACCGCGACGGCGACGGTTTGCAGGATGATGGAGAGCGCGGGGTGGCCGCCGTCACCGTATTCTTGGACCTGGACAACGACGGCGTGCGGGACTTCAATGAACCGCAGATGCTTTCGGCCAGCGACGATCCCCGCACACCCGCTGTCGATGAAACGGGACAATATGAGTTCGCCGGTCTGGGCAATCGGCCCTACACGGTCCGCGTCCTGGATGTGCCGAACTATCTCCAAGTCGCGCCGCTGGGCAATGCCTTCACGAAACACAGTTACTCACTAGCGACCACCGGCAACTTGCTCGGCAGTCCGCAGGATGTGGCGCTCGCCGATTTCAACGGCGATGGGGCCAAGGATCTGGCAACCGCCATGGACGACCGAAACTCGATCGCTTTGTTGCTGAACGACGGCAGCGGCGGGTTCCCGCAGACGCCTGTCGAGATTCCGCTGGCACCCGCCGGTCGCCCACCGGCCGAGCCCCGCGGCTTTGGGCCGATCGCCTTGCTGGCCGCGGACTTCAATCGCGACGGGCGGCCCGATCTGGCCGTCGTCAACAATACGTCCTCGAACGTCACCATCCTGCTGGATTTCAACGGTATCAGCTTTGCCAGCGAAACGTACGTCCCCGTTGGCATCCTCCCGAACGCGATCAGCAGCGGTGACCTGGACGGCGATGGGGATCTGGATGTGGTGGTCACCAATGAGTTCGGCAACAGCGTATCCATCCTGCGGAACGACGGGCAGGGGCACTTCACGCCGGATGCTGCCACGCCCGGCGTCGGCAACCATCCCTTCGGCATCGACACGGGGGATTTCAATCACGACGGGCGACTGGATCTCGTCGTGGCGGACTTTGGCACCCATCCCAGCGGCGGTGATTTGGGCGATGTCCGCGTGCTGTTGGCCAACGCCAGCGGCGGGTTCACTTCCCACGTGGCGTGCCCCGTGGGGTTCGGACCTGCGACGCTCGTGGCGAAAGACCTCGATGGCGATGGCAACCTCGACTTGGCCGTGGCCAATTTCCTGTCGGACAACGTGACGGTGTGCCGCGGGCGAGGGGACGGCACGTTCACGGTGGTGGCGACCTTGCCCGGCGGTTCCGGCCCCATGGATATCAAAGCGGCCGACCTGGAGGGGGACGGCGACCTGGATCTGCTGGTGACCAACGGCAAATCGCAGAAAGTCGGGATCTTGCGGAGCCGCGTCAGCCAAGGCGCCTTCGAATTCGAACCGGCAGAGAGCTTTGGTGTGGCGAACATCCCTGGCGCGTCGCAGATCTCACTGGCGGTCGGGGATCTGGACGGGAATGGCACCGTGGATCTGGCCCTGGCCAACAGCCAAGACAACAGTGTGGCCGTACACTTGAACACGCTGGTCGGCGGGGCTTATCGCGTAGCCCTAACCGGGACCGAGACCGTGACGGGCCTGGATTTCGGTCTGCAACCGCTGGACACGACCTTCAAGATCTCGTCGTTTCAGGCCACCTCTAACGGCTTTGTAGCTCGTTTCAATCGGGACCTCACGGCCAGCGTACTCAATCTCTACGACCAGGGCGGCGTGCTGGGGCCGGCGGATGTGACGGTCGTGGGCGCTACGGTCGGCGAGGTGTGTGGGTCGCTAGTAGTGGATCCGGGGTTGCGCACGGTGACCTTCATCAAGACGGGCGGCGTGCTCGATCCGGATACCTACACGGTGACGTTGGTCAGCGGAGCCAATGCGTTTCGCGACACGGCCGGCAATCTGCTGGACGGCAATGGCGATGGGACCGCGGGCGACGCCTATCAGACCAACGTTACGGTCACGGCCCCTGCGGTCAACAGCATCAGGGTCAGCCTGCCGGATTTCGCCCGCGGG
>JAPLNJ010000320.1 GCA_026692885.1 Planctomycetota bacterium
GGCGGACAGCTACACGGACGCCGCCGGAAATCTCGGCGCGACGGGTTCCGACACAGTGACGATCGACACGAAGAACCCGACGGTCACGGTAGCCATCGTGGCGACGTCCCTGAGCGACACCACCAATAGTTCGAATGTAACGTTTACGTTCAGCGAAGCGACCGCGGCCTGGGTGGTGGGTGATGTCACGGCGGTAAGCGGAACGCTGTCGGCCTTCACCGGAAGCGGGACCAGCTACAGCGCGACGTTCACGGCCACCGACGGCGTCGAGACGACCGGGTCGGTGACGGTCCCGGCGGACAGCTACACGGATGCCGCCGGAAATCTCGGCGCGACGGGTTCCGACACAGTGACGATCGACACGCTGAACCCAACGGTGACGGCGGTGGACGTGAACGACACGCTGCTGACGGATGCGGACGTGGGCGCCGGCAAGTTCACGGTGACGGTGGTGTTCAGCGAGCCGATGGCGGCCACGCCGGCGCCGACGCTGACGTTCAGCCCAGCGGTGGGCTCCACGTTGAGCTTTGCCAACGGGACTTGGACGGACACCAGGCACTACACGGCCACCTACAATGTGGCCCTTGGGAATGTAGACGTGGACGCGGTGCAGATCGCCGTGACGGGGGCCAAAGATGCGGCGGGCAGCGGCCAGCAGGCTTACACGCCGACGGATGAGTTCGGGATTGATATCGCCGTCCACACGTGGCAGAATCCGCGGCACCCCTGCGATGTCAACGACGATGGGTTCATCACCGCCGTGGATGTGCTGATTCTCATCAACGAGATCAACTTCCGCGGTTCCCGCGACTTGGCGACGGCCCAGCCGCCCACGCCAGCGGGGCCGCCGTTCCGCGACCCCAGCGGCGATGTTTGGCTCACGGCCGCTGATGTGCTCTTGGTCATCAGTTACATCAACAACGAGGGAGCAGGCACGATGGGCGAAGGCCCTGGCGGCGAAGGCGAGCAGGTCGGGCGGCTGGACGTGTCCGCGCGGACGTTGACTAGCGAGGAAGGCGCCGCGGCGACGATTTTGTCAGGCTATACCCAATCCGCCGGACGCGAATCTTTGTCGGCTGCCGAATGCGTGGACCGTATGATGTCCGGCGAGTCGGCGAACGTCCGGGCGGCAACCACGGCGCTGGCGGGAGGCGGGCTGCCCGGCGGCTCGCGGGACGTGGCCAACGCGAAGCCCGGAATTGGCCCGCGGACGAGTCGTTTGGGCACGATCCTGAACGCGGCGCAGGAATTCGAATTGGAGGAGGCGATTTCGGCGATTGCGGGCGACATCGCAGGAGCCTGGCATCTGTGAGAGCCGTTTACGGCCACTGCGGTGAACATCTCGGAACCCCTCGTTCCCAGGCTCCGCCTGGGAACGCACTGCCTTGCCGGCTCCGCCGGCCTGCTTGCGAGGCGGAGCCAGGGCCGAACGAGCATCCCGCTACTCAAGTCTTCTAAGTAGAAGGGGAATTGGCGGTATGCAACGTCCCGTAGACGCAAGACGACGCCGGAGTTGAACTGCGTTTTGCAAACAGCCCTCTCCGCTCGAAGGCAGGAATCAGATGTCTCCTTGCTTAACGGAAGAATTGAAGATTCGTCCAACCAACTGGGGCCAACCCTTGAGGAGCCAGATAAGCGACAGCTCCTCACCCAAAAACGCCCGGTGGTACTTGCATGCCTGCTCTCCTATTGAAATGTGGATTGGAGTCAGCACAGCAAAACAAACCTCTGCGCACATTGTAGGGACGCCTTCTCTTGGAGACAAGTTCCCCCGCCGTATATTTTTTCATTCCGCCGACGTTGAGTGCTAGCGT
>JAPLNJ010000321.1 GCA_026692885.1 Planctomycetota bacterium
TGCCGTCGTGTAGCCGGGACGCTGGAATCCCGTGATCGATGTGAAGATCAAGGCTCGACTCAAGATAGACGGGCGGGTCAGATTCTGTTTCCGAGCCGCCCATCACGAAGAGATACCAAACGTCCTGACACTCGCTGAAGATGCGAAAACGACCAGGGTGCTCTCGAGCTCGTTCGGAAGGAAAGAAGTAATCACATCCGGTCCCATCCGAGGCGAACGGATGACGCTCGATCGACGCCATCACACCAGCGACTGAGTCGAGGCAGAGGTTTAATGGCTGTGCAAACCAACGATCAAAGTACGCCGAAATCTCGGAAGGTCGTGTCGACATCGTCCTTCGGACCTATGTTCTGAGTCATCCACCCGGCCGCTCGCCGCATTGTACCACCCGACAGGAACCACGAGGACGTCGGCTACCACTCCAAAACGCCCGGAAGCCAACGGCACTGTGGCCGTCCTTGCTTCGCCGCCAAACCACCGACAGGCCCAGATTCCGCCACGATTTCAGGCAAATTCGGATTTGGCGATTCGACCGCACCCCGAACACGCGGTTCCCGGTCGTGTATTCTTCTGTCCGCACCACACACATTCACCGCGGCGTCGGCGAGCACGTCCCCACCGCTCCCGATTCTGAAACGGAATCGTGAGCGCCAGCCAGCCCACCAGAATTGGAATGCAAATCAACCACGTCCACCAGCCGACGCGCGCGGCCAGCACGATCATACAAATGATCGTCGCCGACCCTATCGCGGTAAGCAAGTCGACACCGACGCAGGAGTTTCGTGAGCAAAGCCAGACACGAGCGTAGCCCGGCGTAATTCCGAGTATCCGATGAAGGAATGCGCCTTCCGCGATTGCTGGGTCGTGATCATTCATCGGCATGCGAACGACGCCCGACGTTGATTCGGCGACTCCGTCTATCGGACCACTGGCCGCATTGTAGCACTGGGCAAGGGTTGCGGGACCATCGGCCCCTGCCTCTTCCACTTCAAGACGCCCGGAAGCCGAGACTGCGGGGCATCCCCAGGGCACGCATCCCGCGGTCACGCACTTGGCGTGTTGCGTGGCCGGTGCGATGCACGACCACGCACGCTCTAGGCCCGGCTGTGCTGGGTCGTTCGTCAGCGGCGACCGAAGATTCGATAGAACTCGTCCGCGAGCCGTTTTCCCTTGTTCGCATCCTGCAGGTACCAATGGCGGGCGGCTTTCCACTGTTCCGGATCAAACTCTGCAAACACTTCAGGCGGGTTGATCCAGCGGGCCGATTCTCGTTCGGCCCAGCCCGCGTTACCGTCATCGGCGATGGTGAAGAACACCGTAGGCCGCGATTCCCCACTACCGAAGAATCCCTCGTCGCTCAATTCCTTGAGGCCATCGATTGTGGCACCAAACAGCCTTGCGCTACGTTCCATCGACACCTGGTAGTCCGGAAGCGGGTAGTCATCTTCACTGAATGCGTCAAACGCCCCGATAATGGCCCCCCCGAGGTAGGCCCAGTCTCCTGGATTCCACTTGACAAAACACATGCCCCCCTCATCCAAAGGAGAGTATCGCTCGAGTTGTTCGCGTAGCTTTTCCCGGGAATTAGCCGCAAGAACCGGGCTGTCGAACTCAGTATCCGTGAAAAGGGCGAAGGCGTAGAAATGCTCAGACGGATTCTGTTCGCGCACTTTCCTGAAGAACTTCTTCACCCCCTCGATGATGGCTTGCTTTACGGTCGTGTGGGCGTCTGTCATAGGAGTCGTTCCTGTGCGTACTTGCGATTCTACAGCCGGATCTGCCCGGCCACGCGCCGCATTGTACCACCCGGCAAGGGCCTCAACATTCAGGCAATCGTCTCGCGTCCGCCGATCCGCTGACACTGAAGTTGGTGCCCGCCAGGTCGGCCTTCGCATCCGCTGGAATCCGGCGTCCGTCAAGAATCCCGCCAGCACCCCGGGCAATTCGTCTGCAAACGGCATACATAACCTGATAGGCGACGCGCGTGCGTCGCAAACTCAGGAACCCTCCGGTGCCGCCCGAACCATGCCGACATCCGCCACGCCCACCGTCGCAGACCTGACTCCCGTCCAACGCCGCCAACAACTGGTTGACATTCTCGCCCGCGGCGTGCTGCGTCTGGTCCGACAACGCGAGTCGGGCGAGGCGTTCATCTCCAGCCAGAAATCCCAGGGCTGGCACTGCCTCCCCGACGCCTACGACGACGGCGGATTCACGGGCGGCAACATGGAACGGCCGGCCTTGAAGCGACTCATGGCCGACATCGAAGCCGGCAAGATCGACTGCGTGGTCGTCTACAAAGTCGATCGGTTGAGTCGGTCGCTCCTGGACTTCGCCCGGATCATGGGGGTCTTTGAACAGAAGAAGGTGGCCTTCGTCTCGGTCACCCAGCAGTTCAACACGGCGTCGTCCATGGGCCGGCTGGTCCTGAACGTCCTGCTTTCCTTCGCCCAGTTCGAGCGGGAGATTATCGCGGAACGCATCCGGGATAAGATTGCCGCCAACCGCCGCCGCGGAAAATGGATGGGCGGGACGCCGATCCTGGGCTACGACGTGGATCGAACCGGCCCGAGTCCCAAGCTGGCGGTCAACGCCGCCGAGGCCGCCCGCGTCCGGGAGATCTTCGCTCTGTATCTGAAGCACGGATCGCTGTTGCCTGTCGTGGATGAGCTGTTCAAAAGCGGCTGGCTGAACAAGGCGTGGAGGACCAAGGCAGGCGAGCCGATGGGCGGCCGCCCATTCGACAAGTGCAGCCTTTACGCCCTGCTCACCAACCCTCTCTACGTGGGCCAGGTCCGGCACAAGACGAACGTCTATGCCGGCGAGCACGAGCCGATCGTGGACCCCGCCGTCTTTCAGCAGGTGCAGGCCATCCTCCATCGCAACGGGCGATCCGGCGGAATCGAGTCCCGCAACCGCTACGGGGCCCTGCTGAAGCGGTTGCTCTACTGCAAGGCCTGCGGCAAGGCGATGGTTCACCACTTCACGGGCAGCAACGGGAAACGCTACCGCTACTACACCTGCGTGCAGGCGATCAAGAGTGGACGGAAGACGTGCCCCTCCAAGTCGATTCCGGCCGCGGAGATCGAACGGGTCGTTCTGGACCGCGTCCGGTGTATTGCTCACGATCCGAAACTGCGGGCTGATGTGGTCCAACAGGCCCGCTCACTGAGTGGTACAGGTCGAATCATCGAACTCCGTGGGTGGCGGGCAAGGGAGGCAATGGCGGGTTCCATCTGACCTGAGCCATTCGGCGGCCCCGACGCGATCTTGGCCCCAGGATTGCTTCAAATTCAAGCGGATTGATACAATGCGGCGGTTCGCCCGCGGCCGCCCGTGAGCGTGGCCAAGATACGCGCGGGAGAATCCGCAGAATCGGAGCAAGGTTCCTGATGCTCCGATAAAAAAGCCCCTCGCAGAACCAGATCACTCGATCGCGGTCTGCGAGGGGTGTACTCCGAATGGTGAATGACTACCACGGAGTACTCAACTATGGATCATGGCTTGCTGCACAAGGCCAGCTTCTGGCTATTTCTTTTCGCAATCGACCGCGATCTTGCCGACAGCGCCCGCCGGAAAGCCTGCTCCTGCGGCGGCCGGCTACACTGTGCCAATTTCCCGCGTAAACCGCGCGGCGGTGGCGCGGAACTGCCGGAACAGTACGGCTGTCGGCTGAGCTTCTGCTGCGACCAGGAAGATTGTCGCAAGCGGCTGACACCGCCCTCGGTGCGTTTTCTTGGCCGGAAGGTCTATCTGGGCGCCGTGGTGGTTCTGGTCGCCGCGATGCGGCAGGGAGCGGCACCACGCCGCGTGCGCGAACTGTCAAAGCTGTTTGGCGCGGATCGGCGGACCATCGCTCGCTGGCAGACATTGTGGTGTGAGCACTTTCCCCAGACGCAATTTTGGAAGGTCGCCCGGGCCCTGTTGGTCCCGACCGTCGATGTGACCATCCTTCCGCTGGCCCTGGTGGAAGCGTTTCTCGGCGACGGTGATCCCTGCCAAGGCTGGGGGCGGTTGCTGCAATTCCTCGCGCCGATCACGGTCGCGGGGGGCTGGGACAGCAAGGTCTTCCGCTAACTCCGGGCCACCCGCAGAAGATGCTCGTCGACGGCGGGCGGGGGCCAAGGAAGATGGGGGCCAGACGAATCCCTTCCCCTGTTTTCTAAGGAGTTGCCATGATCCCCAAACCTGAGCGAACGATTCCGGTTGCTTGGGCGCGTTTCCGGTTCTCCGTGGTGGGCTCGCTGTTGAGTTCGCCGCCGGCGCGCGGAGACCTCAAGACGGCCCTGCAGAGCCTGGCAAACAAGACCTGGACGCATCCGGCGACCGGACGGCAGGTCCAGTTCGCGGTGGGCACCATCGAACGGTGGTATTACACCGCCCGGAGCGAGCGTGACGATCCCGTTCGTGTCCTCGAACGGGCCGTGCGGAAAGACCGCGGCAAAATCACGCTGCCGGCGGTGCTGATCCAGGAACTGACGCGCCAACACCGCGACCATCCGCATTGGACGTATCAACTGCACTATGACAATCTGGCCGCGGTGGTGAAGGCCGATCCGAGTCAGGGGCCGCTCCGTTCCTATTCCACCGTGCGGCGATACATGCAGGCGCATGGCCTGGTGCGCAAGCCGCGGCCGGCGCCCAAGGGCCGGCCGGGCGAAGAGCGCGCGGTGCAGCGGCGGGAGAGCCGCGAGATCCGCAGCTACGAGGCCGAGTATGTCGGTTCGCTCTGGCATCTGGACTTCCACCACGGCTCGTTGAAGGTGCTCACGTCCCGCGGGCAGTGGGCGCGGCCCCTGATCCTGGGCATCCTGGACGATCACTCGCGGCTGTGTTGCCATCTGCAGTGGTATCTCTCGGAGACCGCCGAGGATCTGGTGCACGGCCTCTCGCAGGCGATCCAGAAACGCGGCTTGCCGCGGGCCCTGCTGACGGATAACGGCTCGGCCATGATCGCCGACGAAGTGACCGAAGGGCTGCTGCGACTGGGGATCGTCCACGAGCGGACGCTGCCCTACAGCCCGTACCAAAATGGCAAGCAAGAGTCCTTCTGGGGGAACCTCGAAGGCCGGCTGATGGAGATGCTCGACAGCGTCCCGGAACTGACGCTCGAGTTCTTGAACCAAGCCACGCAGGCCTGGGCCGAGATGGAATACAACCGGGCCGTCCACCGCGAGACGGGCTGTTCGCCGGTATCCCGGTTCGCGCAAGCGCCCGACGTGCTCCGGGAGAGTCCCACCAGCAACGCCCTGCGCGACGCGTTCCGCCTGGAAACGCAGCGCCGCCAGCGGCACAGCGACGGGACGATCTCGCTGGAGGGCGTGCGGTTCGAGATCCCGGGCCGTTATCGTCACTTCCGCGACGTAACGGTGCGTTACGCCCGTTGGGATCTGAGCCGAGTCGATCTGGTGGACCCGCGGACCGGCACCATTCTGGCACCGCTCTACCCACTGGACCGCCGGGCGAACGCCGATAGCCAGCGGCGACTGTTTGAACTCGGCACCCTGCCCGGCGACGGCGCGCCTCCGCCGGGCGATGACCCGCCACCCGCTGCGGGCCAGTCGCAGACGTCCCAGCCACCCACTCCGCCGCCGCTGCCTCCGCTGCTCGCGCAACTGCTGGCCGAGTACTCGGCCACCGGAACACCGCCCGCCTACCTGCCCAAAAGTAACCCTCTCGATCAAGGAGCCAAGGTATGAACGTCAAGAAACTCTTAGCGCTGTGGGGCCTGAAGTGGAACCCGTTCTCGCCGGAGTTGCCCAGCGAAGCCCTGCTGGTAACTCCCGCTATCGAGCAGTTCGCCTGGCGTGTCGAGCAGTTGGTCCAGGAGGGCGGCTTCGCCCTGATCTCGGGCGAGTCGGGCACCGGCAAGTCGGTCGCCCTGCGGATCGTCGCCGAACGCCTGGCAGCGTTACGCGACGTGAGCGTCGGAGTCTTGGAGCGGCCCCAGTCCAAGCCGGCCGACTTCTACCGCGAGTTGGGCGAGATCTTCGCCGTCAAGCTCAGCGCCTCGAATCGCTGGGGCGGCTTCAAGACGCTGCGCGAACGCTGGCGCTCGCATCTGGCCGCCGCGCGTATTAAGCCGGTGCTGCTGATCGACGAGGCCCAAGAGATGGCCGTCGAGGTGCTGAGCGAACTGCGGCTGTTGTCCAGCGCCGACTTCGATGCCACCGCGCTGTTAACGGTGGTTCTGGCTGGCGACGGCCGACTTCCGGAACGCTTGCGGCATCCTGACCTGGTGCCGCTGGGAACTCGCATCCGGACGCGACTCCATACGGAACCCGCCACGCGCGAGGAACTCGCCGAGTTGCTCCGACATGCCTTGGCCAAGGCCGGCAACGCCACGCTCCTGACCAGCGAACTGCTGGACACGTTGGTGGACCACGCCGCCGGCAACTACCGCCTGCTGATGATCATGGGCGGCGAACTGTTGGCCTACGGCTTGGCGCAAGAAGTCAGCCAACTCGACGAGAAGTGCTACCTGGCCGCCTTTCAACCGTCGCAGCCCCGTCCGGCGGTCAAGAAGAAAGCGAGGGCCTGACGATGCTGGCCCCCAACTCCCCAACACTGCCGATCGTGCGCATTGGCAACTTACCCGCCCAGGACCAGCCCCAGCGCTGGTTGGTCGAGCAACTATGGGGCGCAGCGGCGGTCGGCCTGATCGGCGGCGCCCCGAAGTGTTCCAAGACTTGGCTGGGGCTGGATCTGGCCCTCAGCGTAGCTACCGGGACGCCCAGCCTGGGCCGCTACGCCGTGCCGGAACCCGGTCCGGTCCTGATCTATCTGGCCGAGGATGCCTTGCCGATCGTGCGGCAACGGGTGGCGGGCATGGCCCGCCAGCGCGGTCGGGAACTGCAACCGGTCGAGATCCACGTAATCACGGCCCCGACGCTGCGATTGGATCGCGAACAGCACCGCGGACAACTCCTGGAGGCGGCCCAGCGGCTCCGGCCGCGACTGCTGCTGTTGGACCCGTTGGTCCGCCTGCACGGCATTGACGAAAACAACGCCCGGGAAGTGGCCGAGTTGTTGGCCTACCTCCGGACCTTGCAACGGCAGTTGGACCTGGCGGTCATGCTGGTGCATCACACCCGCAAGAACGCCCCCGGCGGCATCGCCAGCGGTCAGGCCCTACGCGGCTCCAGTGACCTGCATGCCTTCGGCGATTCCAACCTTTACCTGCGACGCACTCAGGATCGCTTGCTGCTATCC
>JAPLNJ010000322.1 GCA_026692885.1 Planctomycetota bacterium
GCGCCGGGGCAGCCTGTCGAACCAAGTCGCGATGTCAATCCGGGCCGCAGCCGTTTCAGAGGGACCGGCATGGCGATCTTCCAGCAACACCTCTTTCCACTCGCCCTTGCGGTCGTCGAATTTGTCCAGCCGCTCAACGGTGATCCGTTTGTGGGCCTGGCAATACGGCGACGACACATCGCGGGAGTCATGCTTGACGATTCCCATAACCGCCCAGGACTGGCGAAAATCCGCGTAATGGAGGTCTGCAATGCCGCTGACCGCCACCAAGCGGAAACGATTTGTCCTCGATTCGCCTGCCGAAGTGGCGGAGTTCTTCGGCGTCACGGAGACGGCCGTACGGCAACGCTGGATGCCTGCTGGGATGCCGAAGATCGAACCCGGCGGGAAGAAGAAGCCGGGGGCCGCACAGTACCGATACCCCGCAGATCGGATTCTTGCCTGGTTGATCACGGAGGGGCCATGGCGCAAACGGATTGACCCTGCCGACCGTGCTGAACGCGACGCCGCCGCAGATCCAACTGCGGACGCAAGCCAAGACGCGATGATGGCCGCCCCGATCAGCACACCCGGCCTGGAACGATACCGCAACGCGAAGGCGGAGGATGCGGAGATGGATGTTGCCGAAAGGAAAGGGCAACTGATCCGCACCAGCAGCGCAGTGGCTGTTTGGGTGGCCGTTTTCGGCTTGCTACAGCGGCTAGTCGAACGATTCGCGCGGATGTCGGTGATTACTGGTCGTGAGGCGGCATCCATGCTCAAGGAAGCGATCAGCGAATCGCACGAATGCGGTAGAAAGAGGCTGGAAGAAAATGCCGGCGTCAAACTTGGATCAATTGGATCTGAACCTACTGGACGTGCTGAGCCAGGCGATCCGCCAGACGGCGCCCCAACTGGCGAGGCCGATCAGCCAGTGGGTGGAACAGGAAATCGTGATTCCTACGGGACAGTATGCGGGGAACCAGTACCGACACTCGCGCCATCCGGTCAGCAGGATCTGGTTCAGGGAGTTGGATCGTAACTACTGGTGGCGACATGCCGTGGTTGCTCCGACGCAAAACGGCAAGACGTTCATGGGGTACGTGATCCCCGTCGTGTATCACTTGTTTGAGTTGGGGGAAACCGTGATTGTGGGATTGCCCGATATGCGGATGGCCGATGACAAATGGCAGATGGATTTCCTGCCCGTGATCGAGGCCAGTCGATACCGAGATCTGCTGCCGTCGACCGGCGAGGGCTCGCGGTCTGGCAAGATCAAGTCTGCCGTCCGGTTCCTGAACGGCGCCATTCTTCGGTTCATGTCGGCCGGCGGCCGGGACAAGGCCCGCGCAGGGTTCCCTGGTTGCCGTGTCGTCGCCATCACCGAGACGGACGGCATGGACGAAGCCGGCGAAAACAGTCGCGAAGCCGACAAGTGCAAGCAGATCGAGGCGCGGACCAGGAACCGGCCGGCGCCGGAGCGTCGCGCGTACCTGGAATGCACGGCCAGCATCCCCGAAGGCAAAATCTGGAACGAGTACACGCACGGCACCAAGTCGAAAATCATGCGCCCGTGCCCCCACTGCCAGGCGTGGGTCTGCCCTGAGCGGGCAAACCTCAAGGGCTGGCAAGACGCGCCGAGCGAAGAAGACGCGCGCGAGCGAGCCGCTTGGCATTGTCCGTCGTGTGACCATGCCTGGACGCAGGCTGATCGGGAATGGGGCTGGGAGCGCGCCGTCCTGGTCCACGACGGCCAGGAGGTTACGCCCGAAGGTGAGATCGTTGGAGTCGCCCCGAAAACCCGCACGTTAGGTTTTCGCTGGGGGCCGATCGACAACCCATTCACGTCGGCCGGAGACTGCGGCGCCGAAGAGTGGCGGGCCGCCCATGACAAGGACACGAAGAAGAAAGAGGGGTACGAACGCGAAATCTGCCAATGGACCAACGCGACCCCGTTCGCGTCTGAGGATGTCACCCTGATCGAGCTTGGCGCCGACGACGTTGAATCAGCGGCGGTCCAACGAAAACGCGGCATCATCCCCGCCGGCACCGTGGGACTCACCATCGGGATCGACACGCACGCCCGCATTCTCTATTGGGAGGCCAAGGCGATCGTTCTTGACGCAGACGGCAGCTATCGTCTGCACGTGTTCGATCATTCGACGTTGAAGCTGGACGCTACGCAGTTGGCCCGCGAAGCGATCATCCGCGGCCTGCGGATTTTGAAGAAGCAATTTGACGCCGGATGGCTCGACGAATCCGGCAAGACGTGGACACCTTCGCAGGTGTGGATCGACAGCAGTTACGCCCCCCATCAGATCGCCGTCTACAAGTTCTGCGTGTGGGCGAACCGGGATCTCCCGTTTATGGGCGAAGTGTGGCGGCCGGCCAAGGGGCATGGCGAAGGGCAACTGCGGACGACGCCGTACCGCGCGCCGAACAACAAGGCCGGCAACGTGATTTACGTCGGCAACGACTACTGGATCTCGCGTCCCAAGCAAGGCAAGACCGAATTCAAGGGCGTGCAGCTTGTCCACGTGAATGCGGACACCTGGAAAACGGCCGTCTACGAAGGATTCACGGTCAAGGCCGGCGAGGACGGAACGCTACCCGCCGGGGCAATCACGTTGTTCGAAGAATCTGGACCGGACCGGGCGGTGTACTCCGCGCAGATCTGCGGCGAGATCCCGAAGGAAAAGACGGTCAAGGACCGCGGCAAGGTGATGGTCTGGGTCTACGTCAGCGCGAACCACTGGCTCGACTGTGCCTACCTGTCGACGGCCGCCGCGGATTTCGTGGTGGTGAATCGTGAACGGCTAGGCGGAGCCAAGCGCCAGCGGAAGAATGCCGGCGACTATTCCGCCCGGCCGCAACCGGGCGCGTCACCGTACGCATCGCGTCCCGTGGCGGGGGTGATGTGATGGCCGACGAAGATCTCTTCCAAGACGATGCCGGCGACGACCGCGACTCTGCGGCCGAAAAGCTGGCTCGCTACATGGGCAGGCCGGATGCTGCGAAGGTTCAAGCCGAGACGAACCGGGCCGGCGCGCAGGCCGGAAAGGGAATAAAGTGCCCGAATTGCCAGTGCCTGAACTTTTCCGAAGTGCTTGACACTCGCCCCGGCGATGACCGCAAGACCCGTCGGCGGAAATGTCGTTCCTGCGAGTACGTGTTTCGCACAAGTGAGTTCGTCACGTCCGATCTGCCGCCGGATTCGATTCTGACAGAATTGATCAGAAGACTCGAACAGTGAGAGAGAAATCCGACTGAATAGCAACCCGGTTGGTTTCGGTGGCCGATGGCAACCTCGGCAATCGGCTTGAGCGTCTTCCCACCGCGCCGGAAGGTGATGGGCGCTTTAGGCTACCGAAAATGCGTAGCGGACTGTGCCGCGCCGCGACGGCGCAAAAAAAACGACCCCCGGAACTGCGGGCGGTTCCGGGGGTCTACGTACCTTGCACCAAGGTTTGGTCAGGGAGATCGGGCCAGAACGTGGTTCACATAATCCGGGTCACCGATGCCTTGGGGCCTGGCGGATGCTGGCACTCGCTCCCAGATGGCCATCGCCATGGTTGTCCCAGGTATCACGGTCACTCGCAGTTGACCGGCGGCATCACGGGCGAGGCGGAACTCGTGGAGGTGCAGGTACGGAACGATCGGATCGATACCGGCCCATCCGTTGTACCCCCGGATGGCATCCATCATCTGCTGTTCCGCCGTGAAATCAGGAACCGCGATCATCAGCGGGGGCAGATGTTGCAGACTTCGACCGTGGTTGTATGCCGCGACCAGCGCGCCAAACTGCTGCGAATCTTCGAGGCTCTGTACGTAGGTCGCTGCTAGCCTGTACCTGTCTTGGTATACACCAACCCCAGCCTGGACATTCGTCCGCCAGTTCCACCACTGATCCTCGGTGGCCGGCGTGATCTGCATGATTCCGGCTCCTCCCAGGTTGTCCGCGCTAAAGTGGGGCCAGCCATCGTTGCCGAACTGCAGAAAGGTGCTCTCGAAATTCGCGATGCGGCGGAGAACGTCCGTGCCCAGCGCTGCACGTAGCGTAGCCAACGGTGGATTCGTGCCAAGAATACTCAACCCTCCCACTTGAGCGCCGTAGCTCTTGGCGTCGAGCGTTGTCGTCACGGCCAGGGTGAGGAGTCCGCCCCGGATCTTCCCCCAGTCCGCCGGGTTGATCACGAGGTGGCCGCCCGTCGTGGTCTTGACAATATCGAGCGGCGTGCCCGGCTTCCCGTGCGGGGTTTCCTGTCCCGTGAACCGAAGCTGGGCGGTCCAGCGAAACTGCACCTTGGACAAGTCCCTTGCCGGCGTGACCTGGGCATCGGCCACCACCGTAGGCATCTGCGGCTGATCCGAAATCCGAAAAACCGTCTGATTGTTGGCCACCACAACTTTAAGCTGCGTGGCCGGGGGGGTAGCGGCCCGCGCGGGCTGCCCCGCGAGGATCGCCAAGCAAAACGACACAAGAATCATCACTCTGCCAACCATAACTCGCTCCTTACAAGAACCGCCGCCGTGAGCTTTTTCGTTCCCGTACCGCCGGCGCGACGGCGAATCTGATCCGCACGGCGATGCGGGAAAGGCAACCAAGCCAAGGACAGATCAAGCGCCGAACAGTTGCTGCCACTCCCACCCCAACGCGGTCGCCCGAACCGGATAACTACATCGGTGGTACGCACACGCCCACTGGAAGCGATTGTTCTTTGTTCAACCTGTCCCCTGACTTGTGTTGTCCGAAAAGAAATGCGACGATGGTGGCGGAAAAGGGTACGAGAATCCCCGAATTTCTGC
>JAPLNJ010000323.1 GCA_026692885.1 Planctomycetota bacterium
TGCGTGTGGGATGAACCGATTTGTTTCGCCCTTTCAGGGCTACCGTGCTGAATCGATACCGCACCCAGGGCGTCGCTCTGCGGCTGTCGCCGCGACGCTCTGCCCTGGGCTGATTTGTTAATGCCCCTTTGGGGCGGAAGAGTTGTGTATCACGACCCGGCCCTCGGGGCGGGCATCGTCCTGTCAGCCCAGACAGCGGCCGGACAGCGGCCGGCTGTTGACCCTGCCCTGCGCTGGCGGCTACACTGAGTCATCCGCAGACCGCACAGGAGGCCGCAATCATGGTCGTCGTCGAGACCGCAACTTTGCAACTGGGACCGCCGTCCAACGGGATGTCGTTGACTCCGTGGGAGTTCGACGCCGCCGAGTTCGAGCCCGGCTGGCGCTATGAACTGGTCCACGGAGTCTTGATCGTGAATCCCCCGCCCTCCGTGAAAGAGCGCGATCCGAACGAAGAACTGGGCTATTGGTTGCGGGCCTACCAGGAGACGCACCCGCAAGGCAAGTCGCTGGACTTCACGGTGTCGGAGCAGACGGTCCACATCGGCCCTCATCGTCGCCGCGTGGATCGGGCGATTTGGGCCGGCTTGAATCGGTTGCCGAACGAGGACGAGACGCCGACCATCACCGTGGAGTTCGTATCTGCCGGCTCGCGTAGCCGTCACCGAGACTACGAAATCAAACGCGACGAGTACCGTTCGGCCGGCGCGTCCGAATACTGGATCATCGACCGTTTCCAACGCAAGATGACGGTGTTCCGCTTCGAGCGGGGGAAGCTGAGCAAGAAGGTCGTGACGGAGCGGCAGACCTACCGGACGCCGCGTCTGCCGGGCTTCGACCTTCCGTTGGCCTCGCTGTTCGAGCTGATGGACCGGTGGCCCGACTGATCCTTCTGGGAAGCGAAACGGCGTCCGCCGCCGAAGCCGGGATACGGCCGAGAAATCACTCACTCGCCCTGGTACTCCGGGGAGAGGGTTGAGGTGAGGGGCGGACAAAACAGTTACGGAAGCCATCTCTCGGCCGTTCCTTGGCCGCACGTTTCCGAAGTCGAAAGCATGTTCACCGCGACCAACCAGAACACGCATTCGCTGGACGGCCGACAAATGCTGCTTTGGGATGAGTTGGGCACCGGCGCACCGACGCTGATCGCGTTTGCCCGGCTGTGCAGCGACGCCCTGGCGGTGAACCGTTAGCGGCCTACGGAGGAGTACCGGCGGTATCGGCAGATTGGATGCTGATCCGGAGGTACATCGGCGCAGCGCTTGATGTACCCTACCGAGCTGGGAGGGCGAGGCTCCTGCCGAGCCGGAGTGGGCCGTCAGAGACGGCCCGCTGCTCCGCAGGAGCATCGCCATCCCAATCCTCGGTCTCTCGTTTTCCATAGGCAACCTCGGACTCAATAGCGACTTTTCGACTTCCTCCCAAGCACCGCTGACCGTCCGCTTTACGGCCTCGGGGGTGAGCGGTAGAATAACTCTGGGTGTAGCGATGATTTAAGTGGGGGGTTGCGTGTCATGGCAGAACGGACGGCAGTCAGGCTGCAGCGGGGAATCTGGATTGACAGCCAGCGGTTGGCCGCAGCGGGGTTGCAAGACGCGTTGGAAATCACGGTCGAGTTGGGGGAAATCAGGATTCGATCGGCCGAACCCAGCGAGCCGGGACGAGCGGACTCAGCCGCAGATATCGAAGGGAGTTACCCGTCAATCGACGAATCGTTCCGCGAGGGCTGGGAAGCTCCCGGCATGGAAGATTACGACCGGTACGAAGAACTCAAGAAGATATAAACGATGAACGTCCGCCGTGGTGACGTGGTTTTGGCGCTCTATCCATTCGCTTCCGGTACAGACGCGTCGCGGCGTCCTGCAGTTGTGGTCCAAGATGATCGTGACAACGTGCGAATGCAGAACACGATCATCGCCCAAATCACGACGACTGTCCGTCGTGCCGCGGAACCGACGCATTTGTTGGTCGAAGTAAGATCGCGCGAAGGCCAGGAAGCTGGACTTCTCCACGACTCCGTGTTCTCCTGCAACAACTTAGCGACCGTCCGCGACGATCGCATCGACCGAGTCATCGGTCACCTCTCCGGTCCCATGATGCAGCAGCTTGACGCCTGTTTGAAAGCCGCGCTAGGTTTGCCGTAAGGCTTGAGAAAGAGCGAATACGCTGCTGGGTGCAGATGGCCCTGGTGACGTTCCTCTATCTGGAGGGGAACGACAACGCACACATGGTCTTTGTCAAGCGATTCGTCAACAGACCGAACAGGCGGAGCTCCAATACTTAGCCCAGCGGATCACGACACCCGGCGGAATCCGGCGACTGCTACGCGAACTGGAACACGCCTGCCCCGCCGAACAACGACCCGCGGCGTGACCCACCTTCGGGTGCCCTCGAAATGCGCAACTTCAAAACGCGCAAGCGAGGGTGGGGTTGGCCGAGCAGTGGCGCGACCCCCAGATTTCTGGCGGGACGCGGTCGTTGCCACCGTCGCTGGCGGGTTTTGAAGTTGCCCATTACGCGTATACCCGATCGGATACCGCGAAGCGGTTATGTCGCATAGGGACGCAGTGGCACATGCATCCCGTACCCCAACGGGGTTCCGTCTCGCGGGGTGCCGTGCGTGACGTAACCCCGTTGGGGTAGACGAGGGGACTCGCGCGACAGAACCCAGGGTAGCTGCGCAACCCTGGGCTGTGGGACGTAACGCCCTTGGCGTTGAACCCCCACTGCTGTGAACATCCTCACGCCTTGGGACCGGTATAGAAAAGGGAGCCGGAGTCGATACGCGGGATGGTACCAGTTGACTGGGTGTAATTCCGCGTCTACTTCGCTGGTTTCCTTCGTTGGAAGGGTCTCCTTCGAAGGGAGAAAGAGATCCAATTCGTCTCCT
>JAPLNJ010000324.1 GCA_026692885.1 Planctomycetota bacterium
TGGCCAGATTCTCGGTCAACAGGTTGACGTTAGGCGATACCCCGTTCCCGCTGTCGATCACCGTCCAAATGAGGTTCCCCGTGCCGTTCGCGTTTGCTACCGTCTTGTACTTCAGACCTTGCAGGGCGGGCAGATCGTCCAGCGTGGTGCCCGTCGTCACCTTCGTGGTGCCGTCTGCCAGCCATACCGTGATCGAGGGCGGAACCGACGTTACCCGGTAGGTCAGTGTCTGACCGACCTCGTCGACCGCCGTGGCCGGCCCCGGCGCGTAGGCCCAGCCGCTCAGGCCCAGCGACACCGCGGTGACATTCGCGCTGTCCTCATTCACGCTGATCGCTACCGGCGTTCCCGCCGTTCGCACCGGGCCGTCGTTCACCGCATTGACGGTGATCGTCAGACTCTCGGTTAAAGTGTTGACGTCCGGCGCCAGCCCGCTGGCGTCGTCCGTCACCGTCCAAGTCAGGCTTCCGCTACCGTTGGCGTCCAACACCGTCTTGTATTTCAGGCCCTGCAGAGCGGCCGCGTTCAGCAGCGTGGTACCCGCCGCGACCGGCGTAATGCCGTTGGCCAACCACACCGTGATGGCGGGCGGAATGGATATGACCTTGTACTTCAGCGTCTGGGCCGCTTCGTCCGTCGCCGCCGGCGTCCCCGGTAAGTAGGACAGGCCGTTCAAGCCCAACGACACGGCCGTCGCATTCGTGAAGTCCTCATTCACGTTGATCGCCGCGGGTGCCGCTGCCGTCCGCACCGGCGAGCCGTTGACGGGGGTCACCGTCACAGTAAAATCTTGAGAGAAGAGATTCAGGGTTCCGGGGATGACGCCTCCGGAGCCGTCCGGCACGCCGCTGGTCACGGTCACCCGAATCACAGCCGTACCACTGGTGACCGTGTTCTTGTCTGCGGCAGGAATAAAACTCACCACGCCAACCGATGCATTGTCGTCATACGAAATCAACGGCGCAGGAATCAGCCCGGGGTTGAGGCTGATCGCTGTCACGGAGGCGACCTTACTGAAGCGACCCGCCGAGCCGCTGATGCCGGTCAGGGGCACAGTGTACGGCACCGTCTGCGTGCCTGCCACGTTCTCCAGCACGGTCTCGTTGCCAATCGGATCGAGGGTCGGCACCGACTTGACCAGAATGGCGATTGTCGACGTGTCTACGAGACCGGGACTGGGCTGGCTGGGCTGGGCCGGGTCGTTCCCCGTGTAGCCGCGGTCGTCTACCTTCACGACCACGCTGGCTTCTGAACCGAAGTAGTTCCGCTCCGGAACGAAGGACAATCCGTCGAGCGCAACGGTGATGCTGCCCAGCGTCCCGCGGAAGATCATCCGGGCATCCGCGGTGCCGTCGCCGACGCCGCCCCAAGCGGAGCTGAAATCCAGCCCATTGAGGCTGCCCAGTGTCAACACCCCGCGCGCCGCGGTCAGCTCCATTTGCAGCTGGGGATCGGGGACGGTTTCGTTGGCGTCCACATCCGCGATCTTGATGGCATTCGGCGGATTGTTGGTCGCCAGGAATGTCAACGTGCTGTTCTGGTCCATCTGCTGCGGCGCGCTCGGTGGCGTGACCTTGGGCTGATCGTTGATCGGCGTGACACTGATCGTCAGCGTTTCCCGGGTGATCGTAGGAGCCCGCGGGGGTGTAGCGTTGGTCTCCACTGTCAATAGCACAGGACCGCCGTTGCGATTGTCGTTAAAATCGCCATCCGGCACCGTGTACGTCACACCGGCCGCCAGGGTCAAATTCAGTTCGGCCAACGTTCCTGTGAGTTGGATCCGCGTCGGCGAGATCTGCACGATAGCACCCGTCGGAACGCCTCCGACGACGTTCGTGACCTGAATCGTACCCGTGGGTTGGGAGTTCGGCATCGGCGTCCGGGCCGGAATCGACAAGGTGACGGTCAAGAGACTCGGCGAATCCGGAGCTAAGTCCAAATCGATCACGCGGATGCTCGTCACGGTGAGGGTGTTTCCGACAACTTCGTCCAGCGCGGCGACCACCGTAATAGGAATGGTCTGGAAGCTGTGCTGCGGACCTCCCGTTCCGGTGTTCCCGAAGTCATCGACCAGTACCGTGAGTAGATCAGCGCCGATGTAATTCGGTGGTAAGTTCTGGTAGGTCAGGCCGTCGGGCGCGAGCAGTGTCGCGTTGATCTGGTCCAATGTTCCTGAAAGCGTCACGATCCCCGTGTCGTTGTTGTAGATACGACCGACGATTACGCCGCCGGGGACCGCGTCATTCACAAGCAGCCGGCCGTGCAGGACCGATAGTGTCAAGGACATGGTCCCCGTGCCAGCATCCAGGTCGCTGACCTGGATCCCGTTGCTACCGGTCAGCAGCAGAGGAATGTCTGAGTTCGTGCTCAGCGAACTGGGAACCTTGAGCTGGGGCACATCGTTGGAGACGATCTCAAGACGGTAGTCTTCCACCTCGCCGTCCGTGGCCAAGCCGGTGGGTTGCAGTCCACCTTGGCTGCTGATACGGAAGCGGGCAAAGGTCTCGCCCGGCCCCGCGTTAGCGGGCACCGTCACGAACAGTTGATTCAGCCCGGGTTGCACGGAAACACTTCGGAAGACTTGCTCGTACTGGTCCGTCCAATCCCCATCCGAATTGAAGTCGATCCAGCCGTCCAGGTAGCCCTGTGTCGAAGCCGTGATTGTCAGCGGCACCGTGACTCCCGGAGTTAAGACGCCATCCAGGCGGACGCCGTCCTCATCCGATCCGTCCAAAGCCAGCCGAGCCAGGCGGTCGCTGCTGGGCAGATGGACAATACTGAGGGCATAAGCACCGGTCGCTTGGAGGTTCGCCATGACGTCCAACGGTGCCAGGACGTCCAACGGTGCCACGACGTCCACCTTGGTCACATTACCCACCCGCACGCGAGCGCCGCCCAAGCTCTGCGCAGTGACGTTCGCGTTGAGGTAACCGAAGGTCACCGCTTGCGAAACGGCTGCGGTCATGGCATTCACCACGTCGTTGGCCGAAAAGGTCGGCTGGAAGGGAATCGCTTGGAGGGTCGGACTGGGCATCACGGAAACGCTGTCGCTCAAGTCATCAAAGACAAAGGTCACCGTCTGGCCGCTGTCGCTCACTGCGAAGGATTGACCGGCGGCGACGGCTTCCGTCTGCTTCAGTCCGCTGGTGGAAGTGTTGAGGCGATATTCCGTGGTAGCGCCGAGGTCGATGAGCACGAAGAGGGGATTACTGCTGGCGTCGATCGTCGGGTTCAGCCCCGGCAGCTGCGCCGTCTCCTGCAGAATGGCGAGCCGAATCGCATTCGCCACCGTGGCGGCCGAATCGGAGGGCTGGAACGTAATCGCGCGGGCCGTAGCATGGACCAGTGAGTTGTTGCTGTCGAATTCGAAGGTCACGACATGACTGGGATCGCCGATGGTGAAGGTGGCCCCGTCGACGACACCGCCGCCGGTGGTTTTTGGCACCTGGATCACCAGGGACGGCGGCAGTGTGACGTCCACCGTGGCCTCTACCTTGGTCACATTGCCCACGCGCAAGCGAGCGCCGCCCATGCTCTGCTCAGTGACGTTCGCGTTGAGGTAACCGAGGGTCACCGCTTGCGAAACGGCTGCGGCCATGGCATTCACCACGTCGTTGGCCGAGAAGGTCGGCTGGAAGGGGACCGCTTGGAGGGTCGAACTCTCCGTCACGGAAATGCTGTCGCTCAAGTCATCGAAGACAAAGGTCACCGTCTGCGCGCTGTCGCTCAGTACGAAGGATTGACCGGCGGCGACGGCTTCCGTCTGCTTCAGTCCGCTGGCGAAAGTGTCCAGGCGATATTCCGTGGTAGCGCCGAGATCGATGAGCACAAAGCTGGCATTGCTGGTGGCGTCTTGCGTGGGGTTCAGCCCCGGCAACAGGGAAGCGGCCAGCTGAATGGCGGACTGAATCGCATTCGCCACCGTGGCGGCCGAATCGGAGGGCTGGAACGCAATCGCGCGGGCCGTAGCATGGACCAGTGAGTTGTTGCTGTCGAATTCGAAGGTCACCACATGACTGGGATCGCCGATGGTGAAGGTGGCCCCGTCGACGACACCGCCGCCGGTGGTTTTTGGCACCTGGATCACCAGGGACGGCGACAGTGTGACGTCCACCGTGGCCACCAACTTGGTCACATTGCTCACCTGCAAGCGAGCGATCCCCAAGCTCTGCGCAGTGACGTTCGCGTTCAGGTAACCGGAGGTCGCCGCTCGCGAAACGGCCGTGGCCATGGCATTCACCAGGTCGTTGGCCGAGTAGGCCGGCTGGAAGGGGACCGCTTGGAGGGTCGGACTGGGCGTCACGGAAATGCTGTCGCTCAAGTCATCAAAGACAAAGGTCACCGTACGCGCGCTGTCGCTCACCGCGAAGGACTGTCCGTCGGCGACGGCTTCCGTCTGCTTCAGCCCGCTGGCGAAGGCGAAAGTGTTGAGGCGATAATCCGTGGTAGCGCCGAGGTCGACGAGCACAAAGCCGGCATTACTGCTGGCGTCGACCGTGGGGTTCAGGCCCGGCAAGCCCAGTGAGGGATCCTGATTCGGCAACACCGTCGTCGCCTGCAGGATCGCGGCCTTAATCGCATCAGCCACCGTGGTGGCTGAGTCAAAATCCTGGAACGCGATCGAGCGGGCCCTGGAATTGACCAACGACTTATTGTTATCGAATTCGAAAGTCACCACATGACTGGGATCGCCGATGGTGAAGGTCTGCCCGTCGGCGACACCGCCGGCGGCGGTTCGCGGCACCTGGATCACCAGGGACGGCAGCAGTTGGAACCCCAGCCCAGCGGCCGGGGTAGTCAACACCAGGGGTGTGTGCGTCGCATAACTCAAACCACTATCGGCAAAGTTCAGCGTGTGGCTGGGTGCGCCGTCGACGTGCAGCGCGCCGTCGCCCAGATCGGTCAACGTTAACTCCAAGGGCTGCCCCAGGATGTTCCTGGACTCTGCGATGGCTTTCCCGATGGCCGTCGCGATCTTGGCCGCGTTGTCGGTGGACAGGAACGGGATCGGCACATGGCCGACGCCGACGGAGCCTTTGTTGTTGAATTCGAAAATCGTGGGCACCGGATACACACCGTCGCTGACCGTGAACGTCTGGCCGTCCTGGACCAATAGCGTCGGATCGACACGGATCAAGTAGACCGGCAAGCCCTCCAGCGACAAGCTGCTGGTCCCCGCATCCAGCGTCTGGCGTTGGTGTCCGCCAATGGTGACGGTTCCGTTGCCCAGGTCCGCGGGCTGCAGCCCCAGTCCCGCATTCGCCACGGCCTGCACGATCGCGGCAGCAATCTGGGCTGGGGTGGCGCCGGCCGTGTAGTGGACTCCCTTGAGCGTTGGCGTCAGGGGGTCGTCGGTGACCGACCCATTCGTATCAAACTCGAAGGTCACCGTGAAAGCCGGGCTGACCGAGTCGTTCGTGATGCTGAACGTCGTGCCCTCCGTGACTGTACCAGGCACTTGGATCGAGTAGGGTGCTCGGCCCATCGCGATCGTCAAAGCACTGTCGCGGAGATCGACCGAATGATCCAGGTCGTCGCCGACGCCCGCCGGTACGGGCTGGCCGTCAGCGTTGCCGTCCACGCGATCACCCAGGTAGGGACCGTTGGCCGTCAATACATGCCGGGCACCATCTTCGGCCAGGAGGGTGGGATACTGCGAGGGTCGGTCGGCCGTGGCCCGGGCGTCGCCGTAATCCAGGACCGTGCCCGGCATGAGAATCGTGAATTGGGTTTCATTACTCGCTTGGTTGGCGACCAGCCAATTGCCCGGCAGATCCTGAATCGCCCGGAGGAAGTAGTTGGAAATCCCTGTGACCGTGGCGTGGCCGTTGACGAAGTCCGCGGGAGCATAGGGCGGCGGAGTGGCCGGATCACGGAAATCGACAAAGATCGTGTTCCCGCCGCGCAGGGCGGCGGAGACGCCACTCAAGCCATTCTGCGACTGGTTGATGGCGCCGAGCATGGCCTGGATCAGTTGGTCCTGATAGCCAGGCAAGGCGGACGGCACGAACGGAATCGCGATGGCGCCGCCAGGAATCCCGGTCACGGTCACGTGAGGCGCGTTCGTGCGGTTCGTCACGTACTGCGCCGTATCGAAGAGACGAATTGCGCCGCCGCCGAGGTATTGCGGCTGGAGCTGCAGCGCCGTGGCGCCGGCAATCGCCCGCGTCACTGCAACGGAAATCTCATCAAAGGAACTCAAGCGATTGAACAAGATCGCTTTGTTGGCAGCGTTGGTCAGGACACCGTTGTCGTCGAACTCGAAGGTGACCGCGGTCGAACCATCGCTGATCGTGAAGTTCTCACGGTCCAGCACGCGAGCACCGAACATGCCGACCAGCGAGCCGGACGGGTTGTTGACCGTCAGCGTATGGTATCCATTCGTCTTGGTCGCATCCAACGCCACTTCCGTGCCATTCAAAATCACAGGCGTGAGTGTGTTGCCGGCCGCGTTCGGCGGCAGCGTCGGATCAATTTTGAACGCCGGGGTCACAAGTTTGAATGCCTCCAACACGTTTTGAGCGATTTTGGCCGCGTCGTCTGTGGGCAGGAAGGGGACCGGGATGTGGCCGAGCACGGGCAGGTTCGGCATAATAGTGCCGTCGACCCATTCGAAGATCACATTGGGCTGCCCGTTCCGGATGACCCCATCCGTCACCGTGAAGGTGTCGGTATCTCGAATGGCGGCGCCACCAGCGGCTGGAATCACGAGTCTCAGCGGGCCGGACACATGCAAGGTGGTGGAAGTGCTCACATCCGGCTGTCCCGTCTGCGTCAACCGGCCGGTGGCAGGCGTGAGCAACCGGTGGAAGACGGTGCCGCCCAGATAAACACTCCCGTCGCCAATAGCCGCTGCTTTCGGCAAACTGATTAGACCGGCCGCCGACTTGACGGCCGCTGCGACCTTAGCCGCGACCTCGTCATTCGTGTCGGCGACCGAGAAGGAGATTCCGATGACTCCAGGAGGCAGAACCGTCGTCCCGCCGCTGTCGATATCCAGGTCAATGAACTGGAAAGTTTGGTCCACGGTGGCCGTGGCAGGATTCCCGTCATGGTCGAACTGCACGGTAAACGTCTCGGTGTTCCGCACGGGGTTCGACACGTACAACGACCGCAGACTCGTGCCGGAACCGGCGGTGTTCACCGTGGCTCCCAGCTGGGCGCCGAGGCTGACCAAACCGGCGCCGAGGTTCGAAGTTCCGAGCAGGTCCAGGCCCGATGTCTGCAGGGCAAAAACCATGGCGTCGGCGATGTTGTCGAGGGTTGTCGCGAAGCGAAGGTCGACAGCCTGATTGCCTAGTGTGACAAGGCCGTCCATATCGAACTCGAATCGCACCGTCCGGCTGCCGTCGGAAACTTGGAAGGTTTGCCCATCCTGCACACCACCCACCCCCATACCCACGGAATCGATCGCCAGGCCGAGCGTCTTCACCGACACTGAAAAACTGGCCAAGGCCGAATCCAGGGTGTAGGCAGTGGGTGCTCCCAGATGTACCAAGCCCGGCTGCCCGTCGATCAACTTGGCCTTGAGGTTCAGTCCCTTCTGTTGGGCCAACGTGCCGTTCAACGCCTTGACGATCGCATTCGCGATCTGGACCTGCGTGTCGGCAGGGCCAAACGGAATCGGAATGTTGCCAGACTGCGGTGTTCCACCGTTGAGGACCATCTCGAACGTCACGCCCGGCGCCGCGCCGTTGCCAACCACGAACCGTTGACCCTCGGTCACCCCCGTGGGACTAGCACCCGCAGCGGGGACCTGCAACGACAGCGTCGTCGGCACGTGCAGAATGAAGCCGCTGTCAAACTCAAACTTGACTTGGTTGCCCGGGTCGTCCGTGATTTGGAATTGGTCGCCGTCGTGAACCTGTTCGGCCAGGGGAACGTTGATCACGAAGCGATCGCGATTGTTCAACTTGACGACGTAAACCCTATTATCTGGCCACAGACCGGCGGTGGGTGTCAGGATAATCGTATGGCTCGTGCTGTCGTAGCGGTAGGTGT
>JAPLNJ010000325.1 GCA_026692885.1 Planctomycetota bacterium
TCGGATTCCCTCGCTCGCGCGTCGGGCTAGTCGGATTCCCTTGCGTGCCCGTCGGGGCCGTCGGATTCCCTCGCTCGCGCGTCGGGCTGGTTTGGGTGTCGTCCGCGTCGTACTCGCCCAGACACAGAATCAACGCGCGGCGAATCGAGACGTCTTGCTCTTTGTCGAACCTCGCCACGATCATCTTGGGATCTACACCCAACGGGTTGACGCGGTGGATCAGGTAGCTGCGCGCCGTTGGGTCGGGACGATGCTTCAACAGTTGCCACGCCTTCTCGCTGGAATTCAGCCTCAGCAACGCCGCCGCCGCGTTGGCTTGCCGACTGCCCAGTTGGTCCAGCACCGCCTCGGTCGCGTCCTCACTGGCTTGCCGGCCCAATTCGGCCTCCAACAGCGGAATGGCCGCCTGGGCCACTGCCTGGATCGCCGACAGCAGCATTGTGAACTGCTTCGTATCGGCGTCAAGCAACAGTTCGGTCAGCAAGTCCGGCTGGTCGGCCGCGTAGTCGGCCAATACGCTCGCGGCCAACGATCGCTCCGCTTCGCCCTGCCTTGGGTCACGGAAGATCTCTTGCAGAGGCGGCACGAGCGTCCGACCCACCGGCCGAAGAGCCTCCATCCAGGTTCCCAATGCCAACGGATTCCGCGACACCAGGACCTGCGCGACGGCAGTGCTGAAGCCATCCCATCGGGTCTTGTCCGCGCTGGGATCAAACCTCGCCAATGCGCAAGCGGCCCGGAATCTTGCCTCGTCCGCTAATCGTGGATCAGATGCGATCCCCCACAGACGCTGGGTTAACCCGTCGGCGTGAGGCATCAAGGCATCGCGAATGACGAGGAATTCCGCTGGCTCAGCGTCCGATAGACTCTTGAAGAGGCACGACACCTGCGTCGCATCGTGTGGCAGCAAGGCCAGACTGAGGCGCAGGCGTTCCCGTTCGGTTAGCTCTTTCTCCTTCATGATTTCGTCGACGCGCGGAGCCACTTCCGACCAAGCCGTTTTGAGGCCCTCGATGAGATACGGCACCTGTCTGATTTCCGCACGCCGCAGACCATCGACTTGCGCCACGACTCGTTGCCGCTCCGCCGCTGTGACCTTCGCCAGACTCGCTTCTTCAGATGCCGTGAGGTTTGCACATAGGCGATGGCGCTGACCTGAGCGACCAGCACCAGCAACAAGGCTGAAGTCGCGGACAGGAACGCCACGGCCGGGTTCCGCTGTGCCCACCGCCAGAGGCGTTCCCAAAACGGCAGAGACCGCGCCTGGATGGGCTGTCCCTCGTGCCACCACCGCAAATCGTCGGCCAGTTCACCGCAACTCGGATAGCGGTGCTGGGGATCCTTGGCCATCGCCTTCAAGCAGATGGTCTCCAGGTCCTTGGGCACTTCCGGACGCTCGCTACGGGGAGATGTCGGCTCGTGATTGATGACCAGCGAGATCACTAGGGACGGCGGGCCTTCGAACGGGAGCTTGCCGCACAGCAACTCGTAGAGCACAACTCCCAAGCTGTACTGATCGGACGCCGGGCCGACGCGATCCAGTTCGCCACGGGCCTGTTCAGGCGGCATGTAGGCGGGCGTGCCCAGCACGGTCCCTTCGTGCGTCAGCTTGTCCTGCCCTTCCTCGAACCGCGCCAGGCCGAAATCCATCACCAGCGGGTCGCCATTGGCGTCCAACATGATGTTGGCCGGCTTCACGTCCCGGTGCACGATGCCTTTCCGATGGGCATAGTCCAAGGCCCGTGCCAGGTCCATGACGACTTGGGCCGAACGGCGGAAGTCGAACGGCTGTTCCTCAATCGCGTCGCTAAGCGTCTGGCCGTCGATGAAGGCCGAAGCGATGTAGTAGATATCGCCATCCACCCCCGCATCGTAGACGGGCACAATATTGGGATGCCGCAGTTGAGCCGCCGCTTTCGGTTCCCGAAAGAATCGGGTCTTGTCCTTCTCCCGTTGCAACGTGCCGTGATGCGGTATCTTCAGTGCGACTTCCCGATCCAGCGTCGGATCGTAGGCCCGGAACACCTGGCCAAAGGCCCCGGCACCGATGCGTTTGCGGATTTCGAAGCGGCCGAGTTGCTTCGGGATTCCCGCGGCCGCCTGCGTCTCGTGCGCCGGCGGTCCACCGGTTTCGGCGGTGGGACCCGCCGGTTCGGCTGTGGAACCGCTCAGCGTGAACTGTTTGCCGCAAGTCTGACAGATCATCGTCCGGCCCAGTTGGCTCTCGGTGACCGTGTAGCTCTGTTTGCACCCCGGATGGGGACAGCGAATCTTGAGTTGCATGGTCGAATGGCCTCCCGGCCCGGATTGCGCACCGATTCAAACACTAGCCCGACGCGCAAGCGAGGGACCCACGCCCGACGCGCAAGCGAGGCGGCCACACTAGCCCGACGCGCCAGCGAGGGACAATATCGCCGCGACACAGTCGCTGGTGCAGCGACCGACGAGATTGTACCAAAACCAAGCGGCCAACAAATGGCCTGTGCTATGGGGCCACCTGCTCCATATTCGGGAAACCGGAGCTTCGTTGGGGACAAGATTCCTCCCTCGCTGGCGCGTCGGGCTAGTGTGTCTCCCTCGCTGGCACGTCGGATTCGTGTGCCTCCCTCGCTGGCGCGTCGGGCTAGTGTTTGACCCGGAATCTCGGCGAGCCTCGTTCGGATCAGGTTCCGTCCGGCGGTCGGA
>JAPLNJ010000326.1 GCA_026692885.1 Planctomycetota bacterium
TTCCATCGTGTCCTCACCCATGCGCATGGCATAGATGCCGTGCTGAGTTAAGCGTTCCACGACTCGGTCTGGAATGGCCCAACTGCCGAAAATCGGAATGAGCCGCCAGCCACGGTATTCCGGGAAGAAGTCGAAGAACGTGGTCACCTTGCTGGCGAATTCATCAGCGTAGGCTACCGATGGCGTGGATTTGGCCTCGCCGAGGATCACCGCCCCGGTGCCGACCGCCAAAGTGTCGAACTCGCTCTCGATTTCGGGGTGCCCCACCTGGCAGCGCGTGCAACGCATCATGAAGGCTTGGATGGTGCCAAAGCGGAAGTGCTCCCTGGCCAGCCGCCGCAGGTTGGGGGCCAGGATGTCCTCGATGATCGTGCCCATCTTGTTGGCAAGGTTACCCCACTGCTTGTTCATGTCCCGGCGCGCCTGGAGCGATTCATCCTTGAACTCGGTCATCTCGTTCTTGAACTCGGCCATCTCGTCCTTGAACTCGGCCATCTCGTCCTTGAACTCGCGCATCTCGTCCTTGAACTCGGCCATCTCGTCCTTGAACTCGCGCATCTCGTGCTTGAACTCGGCCATCTCGTTCTTGAACTCGCGCATCTCCTGCTCGAATCGCCCCAAGCGTTCTTCGGCGGCCTGATTGCGATCCTCGGCGCGGCGGTTGCGCTCCTCGGCGAGGCAGTTGCGCTCCTCCGCCGCCTTGTCTCGCTCCTGGGCGTGATGGTTCAGGAGCGCCATTTCGGTCAGGAATTGACCAAAGAGCGCTTCCAAACGATCCACGCGATCTTCAATAGTAACGAATGCCATAGGCCACGTAGTTTAAGGCAGCGGCGGGGCTGGGGCAAGCGGGTGGGCGAACTAGAATCCGCAATTCGGCCGGAAAATCTGGGGCAGAATGATAGAGGGCAGAATGATGGGGGACGGGAATTCATCTTCCTGTCCATCATCTTCCTGTCCAAGACGCACACCGCTGTGCAGGGATCGCGTACTGGGGTTTCGCTCAGGCGAGCGGCAGGAAATAACTTACCCGTAGGACGGCCCTCCGAGGCCGTCTGGTAAACCAACCTGCGGGACGCAGTGGACGGCCTCGGAGGGCCGTCTTACGGGAAGACCATCCTACATCGGGTTGGGTAAGTTATTTTCACGCGGGCTCGTGCGGTATCAGCACTCCAACTGACATTAATGGTCCCGTTACCCGTGAGCGTCGCCTTCCAGACGATGTACTGCGATCCCATGAGGTTGTTACTGCCCGAGCCGCTGAGCACGGCACGGCCGTAGGCCGCGTAGAACGTACCGGTGATATTCATGCCTCCGCCGCCGGAGATGGCGAGATCATTCCCGGACGTGCGACGCTGAAAGACCGTGATGCCTTTATAAATCCCACTGGTCGGGGGGCTCATGTGCAGGTTGCTCCCACCCGCCAGTTTGACGATATCGTTATTGCTAGCGTAATCGGACCCCGCCGGATCGTTGTAGATCATTACCCCGACGGCAGTTACGGTGGCCTGGCCTGTAATGCTAAAGCCACCTTCGTCCATGTAGTACACCCCCGGATTTAAGATGACCTCGTCGCCATTCCCGGCGGTAATATTGATTCCTCCGTGGTAAACGCCTGGCTCTAGTGTTTCGCTACCTTGGATCTTCTTTGTGCCGAAAGATCGCCAATAGAGGGCCCACTTGTCGGGTTCGGGAATGTACCGTAGCGGGTCAGGCGTCGGCGGCACACCACTGGTGATAGTCCCCCCCTTTAAGCTGACGGCGTCCGCAGCTGAGATGCCGGGAACGCCACAGATGTCATACGTGGGGGCGTTGGCGATACCACCCCCATTCACGACGATAGCAGCAGTGGGGTTACTGGAGTTCACGACAATCCCGGCGCCCACGACGGTGGCGCTTCCGTTCCCCGACAAGACTAAGACATTGGAGTCTATCGGATCTAGGATAAGGATGCCATTATTGATATCCGTCCACTTGCCCATGGCGACGGACCGAGCTGTGACCGGGAGATTTCCGCTGCCGAAAATGCCGGAGAATCCCCGCGGTTGTTGGCGCTGGATGATGACCTCCGCATACCCCTTCTTAATGACCCCGTTGATCGTGCGGTAGTCGCCGGACAACGGCGGGATGTTCACCGTCACGATATTCGTGGTGCCATCGTGGGTGTAGCCGTTGGCAGCCGCGTTCGACAAGGCGCAGGTCTTGGCCGGATAGGGGTCCGGGTCCACGCCGCCGTTGGCTTGGTAGCGGCCATACAAGTCGGTTGCCGCGGCGAGCGCCGCCGCGTCCGCAGCTGCCTGAAGCTGCCGTTTTTGATCGAGCAACAGCCCGCCATCAATGGCGATCGCGACGACCCCCACAATCATCACAAGACTGAGTCCGATCAGGACCGCGACAATGCCTCGTTTTAGCTTCGCTTTGCGCAACATGATTGGCCTCCTTTGAGAACTCGACCCCTCAGCCCGACCTTCTCCCCGCCTCTCTCGTTCCCACGCTCAGCGTGGGAACGCAAGCGATTAGACGCTCCGCGTCGTCTACCCAAGGACGCAGAGCGTCTGTGGCTTGCGTTCCGACGCAGAGCGTCGGAACGAGAGAACGCCAAACACCCGAATTCTGGCGAATTCGGCTACCAAAATCCTTAACGGCGTTGCCCCTCAGCCCGACCCTCTTCACGCCTCTCTCGTTCGCGCGCTCCGAGGCTGTGAAAAAATGTGCGAACACGATTCACGGTAGGGTGGGCCAAGTACTCGCGGCCCACCAATTCCAAGGAAACGGCCTTGCTTGCGACGGTGGGCCGCGAGTACTTGGCCCACCCTACGATTTTTTCACAGCCTCTCCGCGTGGGAACGCAGGTGTTTTGACGCTCCGCGTCGTCTGCCCAAGGACGCAGAGCGTCCGTGGCTTGCGTTCCCACGCAGAGCGTGGGAACGAGAGAACCCGACCCTCTCCCCGATGTATCGGGGCGAGGGAGTTATTTTCTGCCGTACCTTAGTACCACATGGGCGACTCGCTGGTGCTGGTCATGGTTATACCGCCCCAGAATGCTTCTGGAACCCACTGGTAGGAAACCGTCACCTTCACCGTGTTGGTCAACTCCAGGATCTGATAAGCCGTGGCGCTCGTGCGGTAGGGACTATTGCTCGTGTTCCAGACGGTCGAACAATCAAGTTTGCTGAGATCCAAACCCACGGCTCTTGCCTTGACTAGATCTGTGATGTCCTGCGCTGTGGCGGCAACATTACCCGTGGTGTTCTTCACATACTGAGTTCCGTGCACAGATGCGTACCGGGAAGCCTCGCGCGCCAAGGCGGCCACCTGCTGGTAACGGAAGACTCCCAAACCCCCAATGACCGGGCCGAGGATCAGGAGAATGGCGATAGGCGACACGAGGGCGAACTCAAGGGTGACCACTCCCCGACGTTGTTGAAGGTTCGGACGCATGGTGGCTCTCCAGATCAAGATCAATAGGGTAACGTAGGAGCGACTCGCATCCTGACCGTGCGGGTCAAGAGCACGGGGCTGGGAACACCCGGAAAACTGGTGACGGTCGAAAACGGCCAAGTGACCGTGACCGCAATGTAATTGGTTCCCAAGGCGGCCGAACCACCCGTGGTCGAAGTGATGGTTGGCGACGGGGTCAGGGCCTGGACGCCGCGTTCCGCCATCGCCGCTTGCGCGACACTCGTGTAGGGCGACGTGGCCGTCGGGTTCAAGTTGGCACCATAGATCGCGCCCTGGCGGGCGGCGTTCGTAAGCGTCACCGAATAGTAGAAAATACGTGCCCAATCGAACGCGATCACGAACAGGAACACCAACATTGGCAGGAGCAGCGCCAACTCAAGGGCGGCCATTGCTCGCCGCGACGTGTGAACACGGTGCTTACGGGGCGGACTTGGGAACGGACCCCTCACCCAACGCCGTTAAGGATTCTTTTTCGGTAAATTGGGCTTTTCAGGATAGCTGGAAAATGAAATAGGCCAGACTCCCCCATACATCTGACACGCGTCAGAAAGGAGTCTGGCCATGAGTGCGAGCAAGGATAGC
>JAPLNJ010000327.1 GCA_026692885.1 Planctomycetota bacterium
GGGAGCCGAAGGCGACAAGACCGTCTCGGCTTCTGGCGACGATGGATCGCATCGCGAGTGCGCTCCAGATGATTGCCCGTGTTCAACGGCCGGAGGTGACTGAGAAGCCCGTGTTGGCGAACATTGCTGTGTCCATGACAGCGACGGCCGACGCCGAGCAGAATAACAACGAGACAGTCGCCGCGAAGGCAACAGAAACCAGTGGCCAGGCAGTTGCGAGCCTGGAAGCCCAACTCGCCGAGATTCAGGGTCTGCTAAAGAAGCAGGCGAGGCAAGCTCAGGCCGCAGGACGGAAGTCTTACACGGTGGACGAAGTTGCCGAGCTGACCGGATTTAAGCAGTGGACGATCCGCGATGGATGCAACAGGGGGCGAATCAAGGCGGAAAAAAGCCCAGACCGCAAGTGGCGGATCAGCCAGGAGACGCTTCTGAAGATTCAGGACGAGGGTCTGCCGAAGGAGCGACCTGAAACAGCTTCTCCATGAAAGCCTGCTTGTCGGTTGGAAACAGGTGACGGTACCGCTTCTTGATGGCCTCATCCCCTCGATGCCCCATCCAGGCGTCAATGATGGGGTCAGCCACACCGCGGCGGGCGCAGTTTGAGCAGAACGAGTGCCGCAGGACGTGCCACCCCTTGAGCACTTTCCATTTGCTTCCTGCGATCACACGTTGGAAATGATGCTGGGCTTGGCTTGGGGTCAGCTTCTCGGGCTCGCTCCGCTTACTTCGGCTGTGCGACAACTCCGCGGGTGCGACAATGGTACACACCCCGCCCGGGTGTATCTTGAACCAGTCCATCATGATTGCCTTGAGCCTGGGATGGATGTTCACTTCTCGGAAAGTCGTGTTGCTCTTGCGACTGCCTTTCTTCTCCCTGATTCTCACGATGCCGCGGTCGAAGTCCCAGTCCTCGATTCTGGAGCGGATGATCTCCGAGCGACGAGCGCCTGTGAACGCCGCGAAGGCTATGGCGGCGTGCAAGAAGTGGTGTTCGCGCTTGGCCTGGACAAAGCCCACGAACTCCTGGACCTGCGTCTCGTCGAGGAAGAGGCAGTCCCAATACTCTGCCTGCTCTTCCTCACTCAACTTGCCACGCGCGATGATCGTTTCGATTTCCTCCCACGTCCGGAAGGCAGGCTTTTCGTCGAGCAGGTTGAGCTTAACCGCCCTCGTCGGTGATGGCCCGACAACGTACTCTTTAGCCCGAGCCATACCCCATAGCTGAGAGAACGTCCGAAACTCCTTCCTTACTGTCTCGGCCGACAAGGTCCGGCCCCGCTGTCCCTTCTCCTTGCATCGCTTGGCAGCATACTCTTGTAAGGCGTCCAAGTTGATCGCCGCGATGGGCGTTCGTTCGCCGATGAGTCGCAGGAGGTGGCCTGTGTGAATCCGCTCACCGGCGATGGTTGAGGGTTCCTTGCCCGCCGTGTAGGCGGCGAAATACTGGTCAACCACCGTCTTGAAATCTACGTTCGCGGAGAGCGTCGGCCTGGCGGTCTGTTTTCCGCCCGACATCACGAAGTTGATTACTTCCTTGCTCGTGGCTTTCGGGGGCAGGCTGATTCGACCAGTGTCGATGAGGTCAAGTGTTTCTTCGATGATCGCCTGTTTGCCCTTCGCCTTGCGTTCACTAGTGGTCTTCAGGGAGGGCTTGAACTGTTTGCCACCCAATCGGAACGAAATATGCCAGGTGCCATCGGGACGTTGGTGGATGCTTGCCATGGTCGCGTACCAGTGTGGTGAAAGGATGCGGCACAAGAAAAAGGTAACAAAAAGGTAACAGGATTGCCAATGCCCAAGCCACACGGAGCCGCAATCCAACCAACGAGACAACGCCGTAAAATGTTACCTTAAAACAGTTAACAGAGTAGCACCAACGCGCGAGCAACTCGCCGCCACTCCACTTGATTTAGACTTAGGATCCAGTCCCGCAAGGGGTGCAGGTTCAAATCCTGTCTCTCGCATCTTCTTTCCTCGTAATATTTTGCGGAGATCTTGTCTTCCCTGATCGGCCCTAGAATATAGGGCCGGTGGCCCTGGGTGCCTCAAAAGTGACCCATCGGGCAGTCGTGTTGCACCGTGTGGCACACGGGTGGGACGGTCCCAACCCGTGTTGCATTGACCAAGTGTCTAGCCACACGGAGTGCCGAATTTATGGCCAACATCGGGAAGAAGGGAAATGTCTTTGTCGTCCGGTTCCGATTCCGCGACCGGGAGTTCAAACGGTCGTTAAAAACGACCGACCAGCGGGAAGCCGAAGCCGCCCGCCACGCCGCCGAGTGGACCATCCACCGGATCCTGACCGGGCAGGTCGAAGTGCCACCCAACATCGACGTCGGTGATTTCATCGTCAGCGGCGGACTGCTACGGCAGCTTCCCGACGTAACGCGGGCTCCGCCATTCCCGACCACGGGGGAACTGATCACGCGCTACCTGGAAAGCAAGGAAAACACGATCTCCGAGAGTTACCTCGGCAGCCAGCGAATTCACCTGCGGCACCTGACCAAGCACCTGGGCGAGCTCGTCCACAGGCCCTGCAACGCGGTCAGGCAAAGAAACGTGGAGGAGTATCTGTTGGCGCGTCTCAAGATTCGTGATCCCGGCACGGTCGCCCGCGAGCGTGTCACGATCCGCGAATTCTACAAATGGGTGCATTCGCGGAAGGATGTCCCCACCTTCGATTCTCCGATTGTCGGTCTGCCGACGTTCAAGACCAGCCGCGATCGGGACCCGTTCCGCACCACCGGCGAGGTCGAGGCGTTGGTCGAACGTGGCGGGCTGACCGACGAACAAGCATCGGAACTTTGGGACTGCCTTTATCTCACGCCGGAAGAAATTGCCGACCTGCTGGCAACGGTTCGAGAACGTGCCGAGGACCAGATGTCATTCCTGCTGCACGCGATACCCGCCTACACGGGCATGCGACGCGGCGAAGTGCTCAGGCTCCGCTGGGTGGACGTCGATCTCGACCACGGCTACATTACCGCTCGTAGCCGCAAGCAGTCGCGCAAGCGCCAGGAGACATCGCGGCGGATCGAACTGCACCCTGAGTTGCGGCAGCACCTGCTGGAGTGGCAGGCCGATCGCAAGCGGGGGCAATTCGTCATCTGCCACGGCGAGACCCTGGCGCCGTTGGCTCCCGACAAGGCCAACCGGTATTTCTGGGCGCCGATGCGGCGAACGACTTGGTGCCTCGATTCACACCGGAACTGGTTCAAGATCGGGTTCCATTCGTATCGCCACAGCTTCGCCTCGAACCTTGCGGCCGCGGGGGTCGACCAGCGGATCATTGACGAGTTCATGGGGCATCAGACCGAGGAGATGCGAAAACGATACCGGCACCTGTTCCCGAAGAACCGAAGATCGGCGATCGAATGCTTCTCGCTCACGAAAGCTGGCACGTCGGAAGCCCGGTCGCTACCAACGAGCGGGGGCTAGGACGCACCCGGCGTCCATGCAAAATGGAGATTTCGTAACGTGCGAAGTTGCCCAGTCCTCACACTGGCTTGCGGCCATGAGGGATGATAATGACTGATCCACGCCTCTGGGACGGCAGTGTTCTTGGTGATCTGGTGGGCCTGCACCTATTCCATGATTCCGACTCGCACGTTTCTATCATGGCAGCGAAATCGGAGTCGGCGGAGGCGATTGTCCACGGAGATCAAATGGCCGAGTTCCTGCAAAAGCACGACCGCGCCTGGTTAGTTTGTCAGGACGCGGCGTTCGTCTTCTGGGCATTTCGCGACGTGTTTCAGCGGGGGCAGCCCCAGTGCCTACCCTTGCTGGAGGATCTGGTCGACAGGAACCAGATCCAGGATGTCACGCTGCTCGACCAGCGGTGCCGCCTTGTCATGGAGGGTGTCTTTGCCCCGCAGAGAGACCTGGAGCGACTGTATTTGCATTATTGCGGCCGAGACGCAAACCGGAGCACGACGGAACAATCGGCCGCTCCCCCGCCAACGAGACTACCTCCGGCAAAGGACATGGTGGAACGGGCGGCAAAGGTGCTCGCGGTCTACAAGGCAATTCGTGAGCCGGCGAAGAGCCTTGCCGAATGGCGCGAACAAGCAGCCGTGCCGCCTAGTGATGTGAACGCGGCGGCGGGGGATGCGGGCTCGGCATCAGAGGACACAATCACACCGGGAATGGCCGCAGCCGCGGCGTGTATCGCCGCACACGCGGCGGCCGTGAAGGCAAGGTTTGGCGAGGCCTCGGGCGCGGTGGCTGAGGACGCGGGTGAGGTGGTTGAGGACGTGCCAGCGGCGGCTGGGGACAGTGGCCCTTTCGGCGGCGGCATCGATGTCAAAGGCGCGATCGCGGCCCATTTGATGGTTCGATTGGGCGTCTGCATTGTCCCAGAAAGTCTCATCGACGTCGACCAGAAGGCGAAGGACGAATACGATGCAGCGATCCGTGCTCTAGCCAGCGACGAACATGCGCGCCACGTCTTTGCCCCCGACGGAAGACGGGTACGTCAAGACGGATCACTTTCCGTTGATTCGGCGCAGCTGACCAAGTGGCTGTGGCATATCTTCGAAGGCTTCTGTGATGTCCACAACGCAAGGTGGCTGGAACCACTCGGCGAAGCTGGTGAGATTTCGACGAATCCGCGGCATTGGGACGTGCTGGCCCGTTGTTCTCGATTGTTGCAGGCCTGGGCGACCTTGGTGGCCGCGGGTCGCGCCCAACACTGGATTCGGGAAAACGATTCCGAATGCCATATTCAGCCGGTGTACGAGATCGTCCCTACGCTTCGTTCTTCAATCCCTGATCTGGAGTACCTGCGGTCGCTAGGATTGAAGTGTGTTCCGCGGTCAGACCACAAGTTTCTGGTCGCCAGCGTCGACCATCTGGAACTGCGATGTTTTGCCCACAACTGCGGGTTGCGCTACCATCGGCCCGACGTCTACTTGGCGTGGCTGTTCCGAGATGGCGACGATCCGATTGCTCTCACCGCTGAAAGGCTCTACGACCTCGCGTCTACCGGCGACACCTCGACGGAAGTCTCTTTTGACAAACTGAAGCGGATGTCACCCGGGGATCACAGTCGTTGGATTAAGACCGCAACAATCCTTCTGTTCGCGGTACCGCGGTGCCTCAGCATCACCCAAGTCCGAGAACTACTGCGCGCGGAGGTAGACCCGGCAATGGGCGAGGCCACTGTCCAGAACTTGTATGACAACCTGGTGCACAAAATCCACCGGGAACTCGAATTTTTCTTGGAGGACACCACACTCGAAACTCTGAAGAACCACTGTGACGCATCGGTATCGGAGATTCTCGACCGGATGTCGCCTGGGGAGGCGGTACCAGAGAACCCAGGGGCGTTTCTGCGCAATTTTCTGGCAGGCAAGAGGGATGACGAGCGGTTCTGGAGCATGCTGCGACCCACGGCACGGGGAGAATGGGCGCGTACCGTAGCCCAGAGATCGAAAGGCCGTCGGGAAGCCTATTATGTTCTCCGTAATTCTCCGTACACGCTTTCCGGCTACGTCGGTCGGCCGGCGTACTGCACGCACAGCCGTGGTGCTGAGCACGTCCTGTTAGCGGACGAAACTCGAAAGAAGATCGCGTATTGCTTGGCAGTCGCGGGCTACACGTTGGTAGCGGTAGCAGGCGACGAGTTCGTGATCGAGATGCCGGACGGCGGAGAAATCCAGCAGGAAGAGATAAGGTCCGTCGTCCACGATGCAGTCGAGGAGACACTATCGGACGTCGGACTCGATTCGTGCCATTGCCAAGAGGCAAGTGTATGGTGAATGCACCGAACCGCGACTTGCGTTGCGTACTGTGGCAGTGCGATTTCGTGCTGGGGAATTGACACACGAAGCGATATTAGGTAGATTACGGAGTAATGCAGGCGGTTTGCCTGCCAATGCAGCGAGGCCTGCCGGGGTTAGCTGCAGTTTCCCGCCGAATTGCTCGGCCCCAACTTATCCGGCCTTCGGTAGCGTGGCGCTGGTTCACTAGCGACTACGGCCATTCTGGGGTTTCTTCCCCTCCGGTTGGGATGCGCTATTTGGATCGGGTATCTCCTTCCGCCGTTGTGGCCCTTCTGTCCATCGTTCTCGCTTCCGATGTTTGTTTTTCATCAGGAGCATTGGGACACCATGACAGAGACGACTCTATTCCCCCACGGTGATCTGGAGCTTTCGTCAGTCACCCCACCATTGGGAATTGCCGCTGCGATCGCGGAGATTCGTGGCGTCGTTTTGGAAATCCGTGACCGCGTCGCCGGCGTTCACAAGAGCCACCTTACGGTCGAAGAACTCGCCGACACTGTAGGTCGGTCGCCGTACACGGTTCGGAAGTGGATCAAGCTGGGCTTGGTTCGCGCGGAGCGTATCAGCGGAACTGGCCCCCGGGGCCGGTTGCTAATTCCGTATGAGGAACTGGCGACTCTGGTTGGCCAGGGCCGTGGCGCGAGCATTCCGGGCCACGTCGGCCAGAAGTCGGGAGGTGGCCGCGAGGAGTGAGCCACTGACCAATCGGCGTAACCGCCAGTTTCATCGCAACATGGAACATGTTTCTCGTTGTTCTTACGTGTTTTTACTTCTTCTTATGGGAGATCAGTATGAATTCCAGTGACAACGTCCGAGACCGTTTCGCGGTTCAGCAGTTGGCCTTGCCGCCGCATGCCAAGTCACTGCGACAAGTCACGACTTGCCCGTTTTGCAATCACGATCATCGGCGGATCGCCATCGACACCGCAGCCGTTTATTCGGCCCGCGTATGCTATCCGAACGGGCCGACCTTCCAAATCCACGACTATCCCGATCAGCGTTTGTTCGCGTTCGGCGGCGATGCCCTTTGGCGGCAGCCGTGTCCGCACCTCGCGCTGATGTGGGGCAGTTGCTGCTGGCTTGATGCTCCGAACGCGGACCTACCATCCGTGGAATTCGACTACGACAGTCCAGCATGTCGCGCTCAACCGAACAGCGATCTGGAAATCTTCCTGCAGGAGCGGGTGTTGCCCCGCGCCTGTGACAAGCGATTTCTGCCGACAACGCCAGTTCATGAGCGGAGGATCTGCAAACAACTGCGAACGCGGGCGAATCGAGAGGAGCCTGCCATGACGTTTGAGTTGAATGCAACCATCTACTTCGCTTTGGACCCGGAGACGCTCTTCGACGAACTGGCCCGGAAGAGCGAGGAATTCGATCGCTGGTTCGCTGCTTTGACGGAGGCCGCGAACCATTAACAGACACGGCGCCTCCCGTGCCATCGGGATGCGCCGTGTAGGCCCCCAGAAAGGAACCCTCCGAATGTCTTCAGCTATCATAACGCCCGCTGGCAAGCCGGGCAAGGTTTTTGCGCCCGATCAGACCGCCTCGCGACAACCGTCGCGGGTGCCCGCTGCAACCTGCAATACGCAACCAGGTCCGGATGCACGGCCTGTCCCCGTGCTCCCGAATGACGCTCCAGCAAGCAGCTTTGCTTGTCCCAAACACACGAAGGCCCAGGGCTCGCCGCCCTCGGCTGCGAAACTCCATCGCACGACCTTCACCACGAGTCGGTTGCTCGATTTCGCCAGCGAGAAGGAACTCACGGCGCAGACGGGGCACGCGCGGGAGGACTGGCCGCTGGTCATCCTCAAGGAGGCGATCGACAACGCCCTGGATGCCTGTGAGGAGGCCAGTGTGCAGCCGGAGGTCACGGTCGTCGTGGACGACGATGGCATCATCATCGCCGACAACGGTCCGGGCCTCCCCGCCGATACGGTCACCAACATAATCGACTTCTCCGTCCGCGTCTCCTCGCGCGAAGCCTACGTCAGCCCCACCCGCGGCGCGCAAGGAAACGCGCTCAAGGCCATCCTGGCGATTCCATATGTACTCGATAGCAGTTGCGGACAGGTGGAGATCACCGCCCAGGGACAGCGCCACGTGATCATGTTCCGCGCGGACAAGGTTCGCCAGGAGCCGATCATCTCCTACCATCCGGAGCCAGCGCAAGATGCCTCAGGCGGCACCATCCTCCGTGTACCGTGGCCCGAGTCAGCACGCTCACTGTTAGCAAAATCCAAGCCTCGCTTTCTGAGCTTGGCCAGGGACTACACGTTCTTGAACCCCCATCTGACACTTGTGCTCGAGTGGTTCGGCGAGCCGAGTATCCACTTGCGGGCAACACGCAGCGACTGGGTCAAATGGCTACCCGATGATCCGACGTCGCCCCACTGGTATCGGCAAGAGGAGCTGGAACGTCTCATTGCGGCGTACATCAGCCACGATCAGAAACGTGGGGCCGACCAATCGGTCCGGGAGTTCATCACGGGATTCTGCGGCCTGACGGGCACGGCGAAGCAGAAGGCCGTGCTGGCCGAGACAGGCCTGGCGCGAACGCACCTGTCGGCCCTTGTCAACAACGACAACCACGATTTTGACCATGAGATCATCGCTAGGCTCCTGGCGGCGATGCAGCAGCACACGAAACTGGTGAAGCCCGCGGCGTTGGGAAGCATCGGCAAGGATCACATCGCGGCCCGGTTCAAGAGTTTGGGCTGCCGCATGAAAAGCTTCAAGTATCGACGGCAGCCCGCAGTGGATGAAGACGGTCTGCCATCCGTGATCGAAACGGCTTTTGCGTGGCGCGGCGACCAATCCGATGCCAAACGCCGCATCATCACGGGCGTCAACTGGTCCCCGACCATCGTCGATCCCTTCCGCACGCTGGGCCAAGCCAATGCGGCAGGGCTGTCCGCCTTCCTGGAAGAACGGCTGGCGGGTCCCGATGAACCTATTGTGTTTCTGCTTCACTGCGCGTGCCCCCGGGTCCGGTACACCGACCGGGGCAAGAGCGCGGTCGCACTCGAGTAGAAGGAGACTCCCCGGTGGATGCCCAGACGATCATCCGAGGCGTGGAATCGGTCACGCGAAACTGGACCAAACAGCGGAAAGCGGAGGAGCGGGGCCGGTCGCGCGCGACCCGACGCGAGGCTATGGAGGAGGTGTCCTTGCGCATGAACGTCAAACAAGCCGCGTGGGAAGCGATGCGCGAGGCCTACCTGAAAGCCAGCGACGACGGCAGGTTGCCGACCCCGGCGCGGATGGTGATGTACGCGGCGCGTCCCGAGATCCTGGAGTTGACCAACGGTCGAGGTCTTGACTCCCACTACTTTACGCAGCACATCCTCCCTGACTACGTGGCCCGTCACCCGGAGGAAACCGCCGACTGGGACATCGTCTACGACGCCCGCGGCCATTATCAGGAACCGCACACGCGACGGATCACTCCCCTGGGCACCCTGGGAGTGCGGGAGTATCTGGAGGGGATCTCCGGGCACTGCGTTCCGCCACTCCAAGTCGAGGACCTACTCGCGCGTTCGGAATTTCCGACGTGCGGCCCCAGGCACCGATTCAGCGCGGTCCTGTTCATCGAAAAGGAAGGTTTCCAGCCGCTGCTTGAGGCGTCGAACCTCGCACAACAGTACGACATCGCCATCATGAGCACGAAGGGGATGCCAACCGTCTCCGCTCGCCACTTGGCCGATGAACTGTGCGGCGGGCATGGAATTCCACTCCTGGTGCTCCGTGATTTCGACAAGTCCGGCTTCTCCATGCTCGGCACCCTGAAGGGAGTTGCTCACTTCGATGAGAACTACAACGAGCGTCCGAACCGCTACGAATACATGCATGAGTTCGAGGTCGTCGACCTGGGGTTGCGTCTCGACGATATCAACG
>JAPLNJ010000328.1 GCA_026692885.1 Planctomycetota bacterium
GGCAGCAGCGCAGCATGATCTGGGCCCTGCTGAAGCACCTGGAGCTGATCGACCCGTCGCTGGATGTGGACCTCCTGGCTGGCCGCGGCTCAGCACCGGACAAGACCTGGGTGGCCCTGTATGATGCCGGGGGCACCGGCGGCAAAGGCGGGACTGCCGTCGAGCTAGTTCTCGCGCGTGCGGGGATGCAGGTAGTTCATCTTGGACCCGATGAGATCGCCGCCGGGACGCTTTCCCAGTTCCACCTCGCCATCGTTCCCGGGGGCAGTGGTAGCCGGGAGGCAAAGGCGATGGGCGAGCAAGGTCGGCGCCAAATGAAGCAGTTCGTCGAGCACGGGGGTGGCTACCTGGGCATCTGTGCGGGGGCCTACCTCTGCACGAGCGGTTTCGAGTGGGGCTTGAAGATCCTCAAGGCCAAGACCGTTTCCCCCCGCTGGCAGCGTGGCGCGGGCATGGTCAAGATGGAACTGACGTCCGCAGGTCGGAGAATCCTTGGCGACCGGACTGGTCTGCTGGACGTGCGATACGCCAATGGCCCTGTCATCACCCGTGCCAATGACGAATCGCTGCCCGACTACGAGGTCTTGGCCTGTTTCCGCACGGAGCTATCCAATAACGGTACATCGCCCGGCGAGATGCTTAACTCCCCGGCGATTGCCACGGGCAAGTGTGGGCGTGGACGCGTGGTCTTCATCAGCCCGCATCCAGAGCAGACGCCGGGACTGGAGGACTTCATCCGCCGGGCGGCGCTTTGGGCGGCGGGAGGCGAGGGGATGGTCGGTCCAGACCCGTAGCAGGCGAACCTGTGACGGGGGAAACATTCTGGCCAGAGCAGCTGTGTGCCTCAGTTCACCGGGTGTCAACCAGGTCTTTGGCGATGCGAATCTCGTTCGATCTTGATGACACGCTGATTTGCTACCGCGAGGAGGTTCCCTGCGAGCCGCCGGTTCCCCTGCTGTTGCGCTGGCTGGTTGCCGACGAGCCGCTCCGACTCGGGATTCGTACCTTGATCAGAGACCTGTGGACTCTCGGTTGGAAACCGTGGATCTACACGACCTCCTATCGCCGGCCCACGGGGGTTCGACGCTGGCTACGACTTCACGGTGTGACTGTGGCAGGCGTCATCAACCAGGACGTCCACGAAGCGTACTTCCGCGGGAGATCCGATGATTGCCGGCCCACAAAGTATCCGCCTGCGTTCGCCATCGACCTGCACGTCGATGATTCGGATGGCGTGCGGGTCGAAGGGGAACAGCACGGGTTCTCCGTGGTGGTCGTGCGGCCGGATGATCGGGACTGGACGAAGAAGGTGCTAGCGGCGGTCACCGCGATCAAGCGGTAAGAGGCAGCGGCTTCCTGGTCGTTGGGTGGCTTTTCGCCGCGACCTTCTCGCCGCACTGAAGACGCCTTCCTCGGTGTCGGCCGACGAAGACACGGAGGACGGATGCGGGCGATAGTCGTCTCAACAGGCGACAGAAAAGGTGACTCAAAAGTGACCCCATGTTGCACAACTCGGTATAATATGAGTGCTTCACGGTGCAACATCGGAGGCGACTCCAAGATCAGAACGACACAAGACTTAGTATCGCAAACTGCTGCCTGGAAATGAGTTGCGAGGACATGCGGGCCTAGTCTTAGGATCCAGTCCCGCAAGGGGTGCAGGTTCAAATCCTGTCTCTCGCACTTGCTTGATATGAAACGACTTACGTCAAGGAGGCAGGGTTCCTCCGCGACGCGTCAGATCGCGACTGGGGACAAATTGGGGACACCGTAGCCTTTGCGTTGGACTTGTGTCGCTGGTTCTTTCCGCATCCCACGGGGAGAATCGCGACATGGCATCCATCGAGCAACGCGGAACCACGTTTCGTATCGTTTTCCGGTACGGCCGCCGGAAATTCAACCGATCCCTGCGTACCAAGGATCGAAAGGCGGCCGACGCCTGCTTGGCGCGGCTGGAAGACAATCTCCGCCGACTCGAGCTCGGTCTGCTAGAGCCGCCTGACGGCGTAGACCTACCGACTTTTCTTCTGTCCGATGGCCGAGCCCCGCGACGCCCGGCACCACAGCCTGGCATTCGGACGTTAGGCGGCCTTCTGGATGGCTACCTCGGCGGCATCACGCCAGGGAGTCTCGAAGAGTCGACGCTCGTCGGTATGCGAATTCACGTGCGTCGACTGAAGCGAGTGCTGGGCGCCAATCTGGTACTTGCAAACTTCTGCTTGGAGGACCTGCAGAGGTTCGTCGACAAGCGGGCCCGTGACAAAGGAATTCACGGTCGGCAGCTCAGTTCGGCGACGATCAAGAAGGAACTTCGAACACTGACGTCGGCCTGGACCTGGGGGCTGGATTGCGGCACGCTATCCAGGCCACTGCCGAAAAAGGGGCTGCGTTTTCCGAAAATGACCGAGAAGCCGCCGTTCCAGACGTGGCAGGAGATCGAACGGAAGATCGCCCGTGGTGGACTGACCAAGGCCGAGGTTGCCGATCTTTGGGACTGCCTGTTCCTGACGCTGCCGGAGATCGAGGAGTTACTTGAGTTCGTCCGCGAACACGCCAGACAGCCCTTCATCTACTCCAACGGGATCAACCAAGTCGAGGCCTGGCCGCTTGGCGGCCCACTCCCACAGCTTCGCACCCCCACCAATACACCAGGGGCAAACGTACTCGTGTTTGTCTGTATTCACAGCTTTGAAGTACTGACCCATGATGGAAAGGGGAAAAAAGTAACTCGTCGTCCCGACGGGACAACGGAACGTCCACGCGTCGCGGGTTGGCTTCGAGCGTCCGTAACCGCCCGAAGATCCCTCCCGCGGTTCGCGTGACGAGGTTTGGTGGCAGCGTTCATCAACCGATCGTCCGTCTTCCAAGGCCGTGGCCTTTGAGCAGTTCCACTGATCATTTGTGCGATTGCTTCACCGCGTTTTCGGCGGCCGGCGACCGCTACAGGTGGCGGTTGCTGTTTACTGAGCCGCCTTTCCGTGAGCGTTCGGCGTGGCGACCCGCGACTCTGCGGGCGGGTTCTGCCCTACCGTGAGCCCGAGCAACTGGCGGAATCCCCGCCAAGACAGGAATGCTTCACGAACTGTGCCGTCGTCGAACGACAGCGTCAGTCCGTCGCAATTTTCTTTGCCGGTCAGGGAGCAGTTCCCTGTTCCGGTACTGTGGATGGTGACTTTCACGGACATGGAATACCTCGCAACACGAGAAAAAGGGGGCAGTGACACTTGGGAGATACGGAAACTCAGACGCAGGAAAGCGGGCGTGTGAGTGCGACAGAATCATAACCTCGATCCATGACGCGTCGCCGGTTCGCCGTGCGCGAACGCTGTGACGTGCTGCTGGATCTCCTTCCGGATGTGAATCCCACGCGCGACCGGCAGCATGATCCAGGCAATGGCGGCGACGAAACCCGCCGCCAAGAGCCCGCGCAGCGTGATGGCGATCAACCTGCAAGCGTCGAGGCCAGTTGACGTGGAGGCTCGCCACCCGACGTAAACGATGAATGCAGCCATAGCTGCTCTCCGGCCGATGGTCATGCAAGTCGGGTGTCCCTGGACGGTTTGTCTGCCGAGAAACAGAAGAATAAGCAGTAGCCCAATGGGCGGAAGGAATTCGGTTTCCTCGACGATTCGTAGGGCTGTGTCGATCATGGTGCGACTGTGCAGTTGGTAATTGGGAAGAAGAGCGAGGAAGCGACAGCACGGGTTCATTCGCATCAAGATTTGTCAGCAAATGACAGATCTACTCGCGGTCGCGTGCGACTTTCCTTTCTTCGCTACGAACCCAATGCCTCCAGATGCTCCTTCAAGAAGGCAGGGGCGTGCTCGGGAGGAACGCGGCCCAGGTCGTACGCGTCGGCCGTTTGCCAGAAAACCGCGTTGTACAACCAGTCGTTTCTGCCCAGTTCGCCGATGAACTCGTCCTCCGTGAGCCCGTTCGTCTTGCCGGTGATGCGTTTGTAGAGACCTTCGGGAAGGTCGACAATGTGATGGTCAGGAATGGCGGCAGTGCAGAAGAGACCGCCTGCTGTTGGGGAGATCACTCCGAGGTCCCTAAGTCGATCAGCCACGGCCGTGGCGTCCTGCTCTAATGCCAGGGTAGCCCCGGTCACATTTCCAGCCGCGTCGAACGTTAGAATGACGTTGGGATCCTGGTTCTGAACGTCAAAGCGGTAGGGCACGCCGCCAGCATCGATGCTTAGCTCGACCTGTTCCGGAAACCGAGGGATCGCCTGGTGAAACAGGACGGTGACCAATGCAGCCTCGCCGACCCGATCAAGACTATGCTGTATCTGACATTCAAAACTCGCGGCATCCGCCGGGACGTGGACGGGGGGCGGGACGATCACACCGTCGAGTCTGGTGAGTCCGAGGTCATGAATCCGTTTCACAGCGGTATTAGCCGGTCGCACGACGGCGTAATCTTCGGCGGTGCCACCAGCGGCATCGTGGATTTGGCGGAGTTCATCGAGTTGTCCTACGAAGTCCAGCGAAACAAAACGAACTTTTCTTCCTTTGAGCACCGCCGCGTGCCGAAGGCAGGCATCGAATTCGGCCTTGATCTGCAAGGCGTAGAGTTTACGAAACTCCTCGGTTGTGGGGTCTTTCCAGGCGCGTTGACGTTGGTCGACGAGTTGTTGAAGGATGCCGGGTGGATAGGACTGCGACTGAATGCCCTTTAGCTGACGTTCCATCTCTTTCTGGATGTCGCTGAAATCGTCAGGACGAAGCCGCCCGCTGGAGGGCTGTCCATCGCCGGCGTTGACGATCGTGATCCGGGCAGCCGCGGGAAGCGATTTGACCATGCGTGCGCAGTGTTGCAGCGCTTCATCCAAAGGCGTTCCGCCGTCCGGCGTCGGCCACTCATTGAACAATCGCTTGTGTAGCGACTTAAGTGCGGACATTGGCATGTCTTGGTCGTCGCCCAGAATCTTCACGCCGCGCCCGTTGAAAATGATCACCGCCATTTTGGCCGGCCTCCCGGACAGGATGGCGACCTGCAGAGCCTCGTTGATGGCCGCCTGGATCGTATCGGGTTCGGGCAAGTGGGCCATCGATTCGGAACGGTCAACGAGGAAGATGTTGACATCCTCACCGGTTGCGTCCACGGCGGCGCTGGGCCGGCCCGGTGCCGCCCACGTCTCGGGCGGCATCTGGCCGAACAGAAACACGACGATCAATTCGACGACGAGGATGTTTTTGAGACGACGCACGGTGAACGGTCCTTTCACGGATCTAAGGCACAACGATCGTCAGGGGCACGACCTTGACACCGGAGCGACCGGACTTAATCGTTATCTCGCTACGATAGGTGCCAGACTTGGATGGGCCGACAACGAAGCCCTGTAGAATTGCGCGGCCGGTGGGCGTGACAGCGTTGCCCGACGCCCAACGAAACTCGGGCTCGCGATCACCGGTCGTGCCGTTGGTCATGTTGAGGGGCTTGGCTTCGACGTCGAACTGATCGGCACTGGATGTTTCCGGCCCCAGCTTGACACTCAAATTGAACTTCACCACCTCGCCGGGTTTTGCCGTGAGTTGCACTTCGTTCGGCGAGATCACGATCTGGCTGGGGGCCTTGCCGGGATCGACAATGGCCAGCCGGACTGCGACCGTGCTCTCGACACCGCTTGGGCGACGCAGGCGGATCAAGCCCTGGATGGGGCCGCGCGACGAGACCAGGGGAGAAACGGCAATCTTGATCGGAACGGTCGTAGATTCCTTGGCGGGCAGGGCCGGCAGGCGGTCGGGCAGGACGAACTCGATCAGCCCGCCTTCTGCTACGACGCTTTCCGCGGAGAGGTTGAGGCCCGGAAGCGGTCCGCCGCGGTTCTGTAGCGTCAGGGTCGCTTCACGAATCGCACCGGATTCCACCTGCCCAAAATCAACTGGTTCACCGTCCGCGACGTTACCGACTTCCGAAAGTACGTCAGGCAAAATCTGGGACATGCGGTGTCCTCCGTCAATAGGTGCCTCGTTTCGCTTCGCCGGTTCTTTGGGTGGCTGGTGGAGAAGGGGCATCTGGCGCACAACCCTGGCAAGCCGGTGAAGGAACTGAAACGGCAGATGCTCGCCCCCAAAGGTTTGGAGCGGACCCAAGTCCGCCGACTGTTGCGGGAAATCGAGTTGCGGCAAGACCTGCGAGCCGGGGCGATCTTTTCGTTGTTCCTATACACCGGATGCCGCGTGAGCGATGCCGTGAACCTGGAATTGCCGGACTTGATCCTGTCCGACCGGAGCGGCTCGGCCACCTTCCGGCTTGGGAAGGGCAACAAGCAGCGAACAGCACCACTGCCGCTCCCGGCACGCCAAGCAGTCCAAGCCTACTTGGACACCCGTCCGCCGGTGGCGTCGTGCAAGATTTTCATCGGCGAACGTGGGCCACTCACAGAGAAGGGCGTTCGGGCCATTTGCGACGGGTACTCGGCCTTCTGCGGTTTCAAGATTTACCCGCATCTGCTGCGGCACACGATGGCCCACCAATTCCTGGCCGACAACAACAACGACTTGGTTGCGTTGGCCCAAATCCTCGGACACGAGAACCTAAACACGACAGCCCGGTACACAAAGCGGACTGAGGAGCAACTCGGCGATGCTGCCGACCGGCTCGACTACTGAGGGACATCGGCCGACCACGCATCTGACTCAGGAACGTCGCGATGGCGGAAGACTGGAATTTACCGGGAGGGGCCAAGAAAAAGCTGGTGCGAGACGTGCGGCGATTCCTCTCGCACTACGGGATTCGTCCCCAATTCGGAATTTGGCAAGCGACTTGGGCCTGCGCCTTCTTGGAATTACTGACGGAAGGGGCGAGCAAGTAAGCCCGCCGACATAGTCGTTGCAGCCACCGGCACAGGATCATCCCCAACCGCAGGAGCTATATATGACGCGACAAGTTGAGCGCCTTGATCGTTGCCCGATAGCGACTATTTCCATGCAAATGCAATACTTAGCACTGTCACTTTCGCGGAAACGTCGGGCCGTAGTGCCCCTATTCGTCCATCCATGCCCGCAGGATTTTCGTTGCCCGACTCAATCGCTTGCGGACGGTGTGCCACTCAAGTTCGAGATACTCCGCAATTTCTATCGGTGAAAGTCCGGCCAGGGCCAGTTCAACCACAACTCGATATGGTTCTCTAAGAGCGGCGACTTTCGCCAAGAGGTTCTCTCGTTGCTTGTCATCGAGTTGTTCCCTCGGTTCCTTCGCGCCGAGGGCGATCGAGTCAACGGAGAAACTCGAAGCCCTCGCTCTTCTAAGTTGCTCTCGCGCGATGTTCGTCAGAACAGATTTCATCCACGCGAGAAAATGTCCATCCGACGCGAAGGATAGCGGCTCGCGCTCGGATATTTCGTAGACGCGCATAATTGCAGACTGGGCGAGGTCTTCAGCTTCGTTTCTTGTCAACGGTCCGTACTTCTGTGCCGTTGACACAGCTATCCTGTTGATCCCCGCGAGATTCCGCTCGATGAGGTTCCAAATAGTCTCGCCGTCGCTGCTCATTCTCGGCTGTCGCTTCGTTCGTGGTATAGCTTGTAGAGCTTTGTAACCAGTTCCTCAACCACACAGCGGACCAACCGACGCTCCTCCTCCTCGCTGAGAGCGACCTGCCCATCCACAAATGAGAGGGCACTCTCAAAGTACATATCCTCAGCCAGATCCCAGATTCTCTGTGGGTCGTCAACGCGACTCAGATCGATCCCTGCTCTGTCGATTATGTCGTCGAACAATTCATCAGTGAGCATGACCTCTCCTTTCCAAAAAGAAACGGGCCAGCCGAGAGACTAGCCCGTCATACTAGGCGAATACGCGGCGAGCGGCTTTTTTGGCCCTAGCGTTGGCGAAGTCCAGCACGTCCGCCCATCCGCGCATGAACTCTACTTCAACAGCGCCCTGAAGTTCCTCCTTCTCCTCCTCCGACAGTCTTTCCCGCACGCGGGTTTTCAGGCCCGCGACAAACGCGTTTCCGAGCTTGACCAGAGAGACAAATCGCTCATCAGTCTGGTTCTCGACTAGGAACTTCTCCGCCGCTGCGGGACTTGACTTCCGAAGCTCCCGGTACTTTAGCAAACGTTCTCGCGTGGTCATGTGGTGGTCTCCTGTGCAAATCAGATGAACTTGTTCCTCACAACTACAATGACGCCAAGCTCATCTCTGTGACAGAAATATTCGGAGTTTTTCTTGGATCGCACGTAAGTACCTTGCAGGCAATGACTTGCAGTTCGCGAACACCCCCCCTCTCTGCCATTCAGATGCGGATACGCGACAGTTCCCTGGAAATGTAAATGACGGGGACGGGCGTTATTCGAGAAAGGAACGAACAGCCATGTTGAACTGTCGGGTCGGAACAGCCTCTCCTTGCCAGCAGAAACGTGGCCCAGTGCTCATCGCCTCTCGGCTCGACGCTAAACAGGGCTTGGTCACCGGGAATCCAGACCTCGTGCGGCAGCGCCGTGAAAGGTTGGACGCCGTGATGGCTCCGCTCAGTCGGTAATCGGGACGCGGGGCCGGATCGGTCGCATCAGCAGTCCATGACGGCCACCGCCCCCGCCGACAGGACACCAGCGATTCGAACGGCGAGGGGGTCAATCTCGCCGCCCGGCAGAAGTCCGGCCGTCGCAAAAATTGTAATTCAGAAACTTCTGACGAAACCTGCCGGGGCTGGGCCACCAGATACCAGCAACAGTTTCGAGATCTTGGAACCGGCAGTGGTACATCCGGATGTCGTCATTGGTGACGGGTGCGACGACTCGTGCCTCCCTCTGCGTCTGTTTCGTCGTCCGGCGCGCCCGGCGTTCCGCTGTGATGATGTCGATGGTTCTCCCGTTGCAGCTTTTCGGCAGGTGTGTAATAGCTTCGACGGCCCGCGCGGCTTCCCTTGGCGAATTGGCGACGATGGTTCGGCCACCGTGCTTGATCCTGATGGGACCGGCTTCCCCATCGACCGAAACCACCCCTACGTGTTCAGCCTTCTTCGGACAGAGTTTCATCGCCCGGTAGACTTCCACGATGGGAAGTTCCTTGATCATTTCGGGCTTCTCATACGACTGGTATAGCCGTATTGCTCTCCAGACGGTGGCGCGGCTGATCTGCTGTTGACGCTGCCAGCCGGTCCACTCCCGCTTGGTTTTCAACCGAGCCTTCAACACGTGCAAGGCGTACCCCACCCACCACCGCTCGTAGGCCGTCTGCCGGACTAGGCGGTAGCCAAATGCTTTTCGCCCCTTAATGTAGTAGTTGTCGCAATCAATGACTTCGGCAGAAATCAAAGCGGCTTTTATGCGATTCAGCACCCGATCGGGGATCACTTTTCGGAGATAGTCCCACTTCAGCGGTACGTAACCTTCGGCCCTCACGTGGCGTTGGACTCTCCCCCAGACAATTCGGTGAACGAAATAGCGGGCACAGTCAGCGTATTCAGTGAGGTCGGCGGGAAGCACGCGGGCGGCGTCGAAATTCTCTGGGCTATAAATGGATACCGGTTTCACGACTGGACCTCCGTTTCTACCACCTTTCGGCGTGCCGACTGAAGTGCAATTGAACTGCAATTACACTGGGCTGCCTACAACGTAATTGTACGGAGCAGAACAGGAGACCATAGTCGCGATGCGCAGCGGTTTTTCCGCACAGGCGGACTCTCTGAGCGATCGAGACAAAGAAGCGTGCCCAGACCGTTGTTGGAGAAGATGTGCGTCAGCAGAGGAGGAAGGACTTTCTGGCTGACGTTTAGATGGCACTGACTTCGGTCATGACTCATTCGCTTCAATCCGCTGCCTGATGCAGCGTCCATTGTGTTCGGCCGTAAAGACTATCTTGGGCCAACCTTCAATGCCTGCGTTGAGGTTGATTACCGCGTCTCTGGCGCTGCCACCGTTGTGACCAAGCTCGGCTGGTGTGTCGATATCGTCCGGCCAGCCCTGTTCTTCAAACTCGTTCACGATCTTAAATTGTGATTTCGCGTTCGATGAAAGAGTCTTTAGGAGTCGTCCGCCCAACATGAGACGACCGCCGAACTTTCTTCCTCGCATAAACCTTGGCCTCTTGTCGGGGGAGCGGTGGAAAATTCGCGCCATTTCGGCTCTAAGTCCACTGGTCACGATTTCTGCGGGTTCCACTCTGGTGATTCGTGGGTTCGCGAAGACGCACGCCAGTTGCCAGGGTGCAAGGTGGATCTTCGATGAGAAACTTCGCAGGAATCGCGTCTGGTAGGGTTCCAGGAACATCTGTAACGCGGCGCTCGATATGGCGAACGGGTTATGTGTGTATCGATACACGCGGTAATATGGTTCAAGATCATCTGGGATTTTGTCAAGGTATACCACGGCCGGGCCGAGCTTATGCTCGAAACCCGCTGCTGGACAGCGAAGCGTCATTTGGTACAGCACCTTCAACCACCCGCCGTAGCTGCCCTTGGCGTCAAGATCCGGGTCCGTAGCGCGGAGCCAGCCGTAGATGTCACGGCCAATCTCCTGAAACGTTTCATACGCCGCAACGGGTCCCTCAAAGCAAGCGACGGGTTCGTCGGTCAAATACTCGCACTCCAACCGCCGAGAGCGGCGAGCGGGGAGCAGTGCTTCAACAATCCCATTCAGCCGCGTCGCGTTGATCCTCTTGCGAGGAAAGATGTCAAGCAGGCACAGTCGAAGGCGTGGGTGCTTGGATCGCGCGTCCCGGCACCGTTCGTGTAGCTCGACGGCCAGTTCTCTCCACGTTTTTCCCATTGGTTGTGCCGGCCGCGCCGGTACACCTATCCAACAGCACGGATCTATTTCAACCCCTTGAAGCCGTGGCCGGGGACGCGCGTTTTGCGATGGAACAGATCCTGCGTTATCGTCACCGTTTCACGTCGGTGGTGATTCTGACGAAGAATCCCAGCCACGCAGCAAAGCCGGACTACCTGGAACTGCTCCAGAAGCTGAACGAACTGCCCGCAGGTCATGCTAGCCACGATGCCTTCACGGAAGTGCTCAAGGATCGTCAGCAACGGCAGCCCTCGCGGGCCGCCCACGAGACGATCACCCTGCAGAAGTTGATCGGCGGCGCGTACGGCATCCCCGTTCAAGCCGCCTGAATGACTTTCGTTTTCCTGGGAGCAGCACGCCCCTTCCACCGCGTGGAAGGGGCTTTTTGCGGTGGGATTGCCACCGTTGGGTGGAGTTGGGCGGAGCAATCGCGCGGTCATTGTTGTCTGGTTCCAGGTGGACTCCCGCCCCGGTTGCCAAACACCAGCTTTTCCGATCAAGTGATCCACTCTGGGAGTGGGCTTGATTTCCGAGAACCGGTCGCGGATGATTAACCATCAAGTCTATCACTGTCCGATAGACAAACTGAGGTTGTGCGGGAGCGGAAAAATGCTCTACCAGCGTTCGTTCGAGATCGAGCATCGACTTGAGACTGTCCTCGACTTGATTCGCACGGGGCAGTACTCGACGCCGATGCTTGCGCAGCAACTAGGGGTGTCGATCCCGACGGTATCACGTTACGTCAGCGCGTTGCGGCAACGGGGTTACGACATCTGCGCCGAGCGAATCGGTAATGGCTGGCGATACTCACTGGAAAAGATCGGGACGACCAGTGGACGAGTTAGCGCCCGGGCGGTGGCCGCTGCCTCCGTCTGCGGTTCAGTAGGTAGTCCGTGACAACCACTATGTGGAGCATGCCGTGAACGCCGACATTGTGAAACGCATCGTCCGAGCCATTGCCGACGGGGCCCAAACAGACCTGGAACGCCTTGCTCGGAAAGTAGTCGATGAGGAACGCAAAACCGGACACACGAAGCTGGCGGAACAGCTTGAATCGATCTTGAACCGTCCGCGTCCGGCGAGGAAAGGGGAAGCGGCACGCACCGACAGCGAACGCAACCTCAAGGAGCTTCCCGTCAGCCGTCGGCACGGCGACCTGCTGGCAACCCTCATCCCGAGGGATGCGTTGGAGCATCACATGGTGCTGCCAACCGCCACCGAGGAACGTTTCGCGAGGATCGAGCGGGAGTACGCCGCGCGAGAGCGATTGGGCGCCTACGGGCTCCGTCCGCGCAAGACAATTTTGCTGTACGGCCTGCCGGGATGCGGCAAGTCGCTTGGCGCGAAACGGCTCGCTTGGAACACGGGGCTTCCCTTGATCAAAGTCCGTTTCGACGCCCTGATTTCTTCGTATTTTGGTGAGTCAGCCACGAATCTTCGGTCCGTGTTCATGGCGGCCAAGGAACGGCCGTGCGTGCTCCTTCTGGATGAGTGCGACTTCATTGCCCGGTCCAGGAGCAACACGAAAGACATCGGCGAGGCCTCGCGCATCGTCAACTCGCTTCTGCAGCTTATGGAGGAGTACGACGCGCCGGGTCTGCTGGTCGCGACGACGAACGTCGAATCGTCCTTGGATAAGGCGATGTTCCGGCGCTTCGACGACGTATTCCAAGTTCCACCGCCGGGCTCGGCAGAAGTTGAGAAGCTCCTGAACATGACGCTCTCGGCGGTACAACTAGCCGCACGGATCAACTGGAACTCGATCGTGGAGGCATTGTCGGGGGCGTCCGCCGCTACGGTCGTGAAAGCTGCCCAGGATGCTGCGAAAGCAGCGGTGCTGGGCGGCAACAAGATCGTCACGGAGACGCATCTGAAGGACGCTGTGGCAGACCTTAAGCGGGCTGATAGCCATGAACACGGCGAGTGACACATGCCAGGAACGCACCACTTCGAGTATCTGCCACTTATTCTTCGTGACCGCGGACCAGCGAGATTTCCTCCTGCGCCGAAACATCCCGACCCGATCACTGCCAGCAACAAAATCAATCGGGCCGGACACAGCGGAGGGCTGAAAACCCACGCGACGAACGCCGTCACAAGCTGGCAGGCCCGCCAGGCCCAGAGGACGCGAGACGGGCTGCCCGCGATTCCGGCCGGGATTCCGCTGCTGCTGAAGATCGACTCGTCGCTCGACCTGGATGATCTCCGCCGCTACTTCGCGTTCGAGATTATCTCGGAGCAGGAAGACGGCTTCGTCATCGTAGCGTCCGAGGACATCTCGTTGGCCGGCTTCCAGCAGAAGCTCGATGACTTCGTGTCGAGTATCGAGGGTTCGGCGAATATCGCGAGAATTCACGAGCTGCGCGAAGACCCGACTCAGGAAGAACGCCTCCGGCGCATCCTCACCGAGACGCTCTTCGCAGAATGGCCCACGCTGGGCACCGACGACCCGTACATTTGCGACGCCAGCATCACCTGCGCCGGCAACTGGCAAGTCACGAAGAAGCCAAAGCGCGGACGGCTGACGGACGAAACATGGGCGCGCAGGGAGGCCGCGTGGTCGCAGGCCAGGCAGGAGGCATACGACAAATGGGATGCACTGAAGGACGAGCGATTGGATGCGGTCTACGAGATTGTCTCGCATTACCAGGGTGAAGTCCTGCTGAATGTGGATGACCAGCCTGTCGACGCGGCAACCTTGCCAGACAGCTTCACACTTCGGCTCAAGCTGCCCGGTAAGGGCCTCAAGGACCTCGTTCTGAATTACCCGTACATTTTCGAGGTGGCCGAACCGGACGACATCGAGCTTCCGCAGGCAGCTGCCCGAGCGATCCGGAAAGCTAGCGCCCGCATCGAATTCCAGCCTCCTCCCGCGGATGCTCCTGCCGTCTGTGTGATCGACAGCGGTATTCAGGAAGAGCACCTATGGCTTGAACCGGCGATGGACAAGGAAAGCTCGCATAG
>JAPLNJ010000329.1 GCA_026692885.1 Planctomycetota bacterium
TCGTGGGCGGCACGATCCCCAGCAATTTCATGCCGGCGATCGAAAAGGGGTTCAAGGAGCGGTTGGACGTCGGCGTGATCGCGGGCTACATGGTGCAGGATCTGTGCATCGAAGTTCATTTCGGCAAGCACCACGAAGTCGACAGTTCGGAAGCCGCCTTCCGGACGGCGGCCCGGATGGCCTTCAAGCAGGTGTTCGAAAAAGCTCGACCGTGCCTGCTGGAACCGGTGGTCAAAATGGAGATCACCGTGCCGGAGAGCAAGGTAGGCGAGGTCTACAGCGACATGGCCAGCCGCGACGGCCGCGTCCAAGGCACCGACACGGCTGGCGGCAACTTGCGGACAGTCAAGGCCGAAGTGCCGCTCCGGGAAGTGATCACCTATGCCCGCACGTTGTCCAGCATGACGGGCGGTCAAGGCAGCTATGCGATGGAACTTAGCCACTACGCCGTCATGCCAGCCAACGTGCAGCAGGAGATTATGTCCAAGGCCAAGCTGCACGAGGAGGAAGACGAGTAGTCCGGCTCGCCAACTTGGTAGGAGGCGATTCTGCGTTTGGGAGGGCGACGCTCCCGCGGAGCCGCAACAGCGTTTGGGAGGGCGACGCTCCCGCGGAGCCGCAACAGGCCATCGGCCTGTCTCAGCGGCGGCTCGGCAGGAGCCTCGCCCTCCCAAGGCAGCTCGCCCTCCCAAGGCAGCTCGCCCCGGTGCGTCTCGTGTCAGATTACCGCCTTGATTGACAGTCGGCTACGGTGCAGATCGAATGGTGGCCGAGGAACGGCATGTCAACCACAGACTGTAATTCGGGTGGGGAATCACGGCCTGTGCCTCGTCTTCGACCGCTGGTCGTGGTGCTCTGTGCGGTCTGCGCCGGGATCGTGGTCGACCGCTATTGCGGCCTCTCGGAACCGTACTGGCTAAGTTTCGCGTTGGCGGCCGGCGTGGGCTGGTATCCTCTCTGGCGTTGGCGCGCGGAACGCGCGGCGGCGTGGTTGCTGCTGGGCGTGGCCGCGGCACTCGGCGGAGCTTGGCATCACGACTGTTGGCAGCTGTTTTCGACGGAGGAACTGGGCCGCTGTGCGCGCCAGGAGTCGCAGTCCGTGATGGTCGAGGTTGTCGCGGAGACCTCGCCCAGGCGTGTTCCAGCGCCGCCGCCGGATTCCTTGCGGACGATGGCGATCGGCGAGCGCACCCAGCTGACGGTGCGTGTCCTGCGGGTCCGTGATGGCCGCACCTGGCGTCCCGCGGCTGGCGCGGCACGGTTATCCGTCGAGGGCCACTTGCTGAACGTGCAGGTGGGGGACGTGCTGCAGGTCGCGGCGCACGTCCAGCGGCCGTCGTCGCCGCAGAATCCCGGCGAATTCGACGTCGCAGCGCGGCGGCGTGCGCAGCGGCAACTCTGCCAATTGACGGCGCACTTTCCCGATTGCGTGCGGGTGGTCTCCCGCGGGTCGAAGTGGAGTCCCCAGCGCCAACTGGCGGCAGTGCGCGACCGTTGTCACGACGCGCTGTGGAAATATCTGCAGGAACGGCAGGCCAGCCTGGCGACCGCCGTGCTGCTAGGCGTCCGCGAGGAACTGCTGGCGGAACGGACGCAGGAGTTCTTCTACACCGGCACGATCCATATCCTGTCGATTTCCGGCATGCACGTGGGGGTCTTGGCGTTTGGCTTCTGGTGGCTGACCCGGTTGTTCGCGATGCGGCGACGGGTGTCGCTGCTGGCGGCCGCGGCCTTTGTGGTCGCCTACACCCTGCTGACCGAGGCCGAGCCGCCGGTGGTGCGGGCCACGGTGCTGATTGTCCTGGTCTGCGTGGCGCGGTGGTGGGGCCGCCGTTCCAGCGGGTTCAATGTGCTCGCCGCGGCGGCGCTGGCGATCCTGAGCTGGAATCCGGTGGAACTGTTTCAGATCGGCTCGCAGCTGTCGTTCCTGGCCGTCGCCACGATCTATTACTTCACGCGGCGCGGAACGCGGGCGACGGCCGATGATCCCTTGGACAAGCTGATCGCCCACAGCCGTCCTTGGCTGGTCCGCGCCGGACGGCACCTGCTGAACGTCACCTGGGAGGCGAGCGTCCTGGGAGCGCTGATCTGGTTGGTGACCTTGCCCTTGACCATGTACCGGTTTCATCTGGTGTCGCCGATTGCCATCGTCATCAACCCGCTCATCGCGTTGCCAATGGCCTTGGCTCTCTTCTCGGGATTCGGGGTACTGTTCTTTGGCTGGCTGCTGCCGCCTATCGGCCAAGCGTGCGGTTGGCTGTGCAGCCTGAATCTGGCCATTCTGGAAGGGATCGTGGCTTGGGGGCAGAAACTAAGTGTGGGCTACTTCTGGACGGCCGGGCCGGGGCTGTGGTGGGTCCTGGGGATCTACGGCGGGTTGGCTGTCGCGGCCGCCTACCCGCAGTGGTTGCCGCCGCGACGTTGGTGCTGGACGCTGTTGTCAGCGTGGCTAGCCCTCGGCGTCTGTAGTTCCGAGCAGGTGCGGAGGCTGCTCGGCCCGGCAGGTGATGCGCCCCGGATTTTTTGAGACGGGAAGTGCCAGATTGTGTGAGATGGCCGGGGCAAACAATATCCCGCAGTCGATCAACGGGGATGGAGTGGGAAGAGGAAGAGGCGGGACCTCCGTGTCCCGGTGTCTTAGCC
>JAPLNJ010000330.1 GCA_026692885.1 Planctomycetota bacterium
GGGACTCCTGGTGGACCCGTCATCCAAGGAGCCGGGGAAGGGCAGCAATCGCAGCTTCGAGTACGACACGCTCAGCGACCAGTACGCTAGGTTCCTGACGGAGGAAATCCTGCCGGAGGTCGGCAAGCGATACAAGCTGACCGAGGACCCCGAGTGCCGGGCGATCTGCGGGATCTCATCGGGCGGAATCTGTGCGTTCACCGTGGCGTGGCAGCGACCTGACGCATTCCGCAAGGTGCTCAGCCACGTGGGTAGCTTTACGAACATTCGGGGCGGGCACGTCTACCCTGCGCTCGTCCGCTCCACGCCCGCGAAGCCGATTCGGGCGTTTCTCCAGGACGGCAGCGGTGATCTGGACAACGAACGCGGCAACTGGTGGCTGGCCAACCTGGAGATGGACGTAGCCTTGAAGTTCAAACAATACGACTGCAAGTTCGTGGGCGGGACCGGCAAGCACAGCGGCAAGCACGGCGGGGCGATCCTGCCGGACTCGCTGCGCTGGCTGTGGCGGTCGGCCGAGCCGAAGGCAGAGACGAAGTAGCCCCAAACCTTGAAGGAGAGACCTATGCTGCGAGAAACTGGAAAACGGATGGCAGTCTGCGGAATCCTCGTTGTGACCGCAGCCGCTGGCTTGGTCGCGTGGTTGCCTGCCAGGGCAGGCGATCCCCCACCCAAGCCGCTCAAGTCCGGCATTGTCAGCTTCGACGACGCCCCAGCCCATCAGGCCGACTGGGGCGAGATGCGCAGGTACTTCACCGGCGAGACATCCGGTACGAAGGACGTGCTGACGGCCGTGGCGATCGTGAAGCCAGGCAAGGCCGTGCATCGCGCCCACCGCCATGCCCAAGAGGAATACTTGATTCTGGTGGAGGGATCGGGGACATGGTCGCTTGACGGCAAGGAGTTTCCGGCCAAGCGGGGCGATATTCTGTATACCGAGCCCTGGGTGTACCACGGGCTGACGAACACCAGCTCGGAGCAGTTGATCTTCGTGGTGGTTCGGTTCAACAGCAAGGGTGTCACGGTCCCGCCGCGTCCCGACGACCGGCCTGACGAACAGTAATACGATGAACTCAATCATGCCGCCATCCATAGTCGAGCGAGTCGAGAGCCTGCTGAAGCAGCACGAGGTCGCTTTCCAGGTCTTGCGCCACGAGCCCGTTTACACCAGCGAGGAGGCCGCAAGGGTCCGGGGAACGCCGCTGGCCAGCGGAGCCAAGGCCCTGGTCTGTAAGGACGAAGACCGCTTTGTCATGTTCGTCGTCCCGGCAGACCGGAAGCTCGACAGCCGTGCCGTGCGCCGAGCCAAAGGCTGGCGCAAGCTGCGGTTCGCCACACGCGAGGAAGTCATGGAGAGAACCAGCCTCGCCCCCGGCTCCATCCCGCCCTTCGGCAGCCTGTGCGGCCTGTCTACGCTTTGCGACGAACGGTTGGGCGAGAACGACGTGATCAACTTCAATGCCGGTGACCATAGCATCTCGGTGAGCATGCGGTACACGGACTACGTGCTCGTGGAGAAACCAGAGTTGAGGAAGTTCGCAGAATAAGACGGGAGAACTCATGGAACGTAGTCATCTGATCGCAGCACTTGCGATTCTACTCCTGGCCGGCGCCACGGTTTGTTCTGCCGACGAACCGCCAGCGGATG
>JAPLNJ010000331.1 GCA_026692885.1 Planctomycetota bacterium
CTCGATGCGAATCACATCGTCTTCGGTAGCGGTTCCCGGGTAGGGCCGAAAGCGAATACGTTCCAGCGGCACGCCACCGAGTCGCTCCACTAGTTCGGCGAGCGTGTCTATGGACGAGTCTGCGACGACAATGCTCATGACACTACCGCTCTTATTCAATGAGCAATCTTTGCCCGCGGCAGGGCCTTCTTGAGTTCCGCCAGCCCAGCTTCGGTGATACCGGTTTGCGAGAGGTCCAGTTCCTTGAGATACGCGAATCGCCCTAAGTGCGGCACGGCCGCATCGGTGATGGGAACCTTGCGGAGTTCCATGCGTGCCAGACCGCGGATCGCGGTCAAGTGCGACAGGCCCGCGTCCGATATCTTCACGTCCCGCAGAATCAAGGTTCGCAGCCAATTGAGTTCTCCCAGCGTCTTCATCCCCGCGTCGGTCAGCGGCGTTCCCATCACGTTCAACGTCGCCAGGCGGGGCAACGCTTTGAGGTGCACCAGACCCTCGTCGCTGACCGGAGTGCCGCCCAGGTCCAGCGAATCGAGGTCTGACATACCTTTCAAATGAACCAGTCCGCTGCCGTTGACGGCGAGTCGGCGAAGGTTCAATCGCCGCAATTTCGTCAGTCCGGCCAAGTGCGTCAGACCTTCGTCCGTGACTTGAAAAGCCTGAGCCAGCGACAAGTCCTCTAGGTCTGTCAGCCGCCCGATGAACTCCATCCCAGTGTCGCTGATGGCCAGCGAGTCCTCCACCGCCAACGTGCGCAACTGGCTCATCGACGCGAGAAACTCTAAGCCGCTGTCGCTGATCGAGCGACTGCGGACACGGAACGTCTGGAGCTTCTTCATACCGGCGACAAGTTCCAGCCCACCGTCGCCGATCAAGTCACTACCGTCCAGATCAAGCGTCCGCAGATTCTGCAGCTGGGAGATGGAAGACAGCCCGCCGTCGCTGATGTAGCTGTCAGTTAACGTCAGATGTTCGAGCCGAGGCAGATCCTTGAAATAAACCGCTGCCGCATCGGACATGCGAGTCAAACGGTGCAGATGCAGCGAGCGGAGGTTCTGCAGGGCCATCAGATTTCGCAGGCCTGCGTCCGTCACGCCGACAGTATCCAGCGTCAGGTCTGTCAGTTCCGAGAGGCCGGCCAGTTGCGGCATGGACGCGTCGGTAATCTCGGCGCCTTTCAGCTTGAGTTGCCGGAGGTAGGGCGCTGTGGCCAGTTGCTCAACGTCGGCGTCCTTGAGGCTGGCACGCAACAGGTCGATGCCAACCAGCCGCTGTTGGCCGTCCAATTCCACTTGGCCGCCCCACCGCTTGATGCGATCCAACAACGGCGCAAGGGCTTCCGCCTCGCCTGGAGGCTTCGCCGCAGGTCCGACGGCAGGCGTTGTAGTGGCGGGCGGCGCTGCGGCGGGATTTTGCGACGGTTCCGCGCGCGGAGGGACATTCGTGGGCGGGTCCGATGAACACCCCGCCGCGAGGAGCATCACGAATCCGACGAACGATACGCTTCTTCGTTGGCTCATCCCGCCCAACTCCTTGCTGACGCAGTCCAGCCGCAGCCAAGAATTCGCTTGACGGTACGCCACAGGCACCGCCACCGGCACCGGCGTCCGAAGCCTTCTGGCAATTGGCACGTTCACCGGCCAACAGGTTGGACCGAGGTCTTCTTGGTCGGCTTCAGCCGCAGGTCGGGCACGCCAGGCGTCTCGACGCCGCGGATGCGGAGCGAGTGGGCCAGCGCGGGCTTCGCGTCGCCCGCAGCACTGTCCAGCGCCGCCTTGAGCGCAGCCGTCGCCTTGTCGCCCGGCAGACGTTCCAGTGCCATCCGCGCGTCCTCATGCAGGTCCGGGTTGGCCAACAGAGCGGCGATCGGCTCAACGGCCTCCTCGCCAGCGATTTGCCAGGTCATCCACAGCACATCGCGGCGCAATTGCAGCGGCTGGGAATTGCCAAGCAGTCTGAGCAGTTCCGCGGCGACGGCTTTCGCTTCCTCTTCCGCACCGGGACGACCGGCATGATAGACGATGTTTTGAATCGCTCGATTCGCCGCCCGCGTCATCTCCAGATCTCCGCCGGCCGCGAGCTTGGCCAACGGCAGCACGGCCTTGGCCCCTACGGCACCGGCCTGATCGCGAGCCGCGGCACGTGCGGCGTCGTCTTTGCTCTGAATACGTTCGATCAGCAAATCTAGTGTCAATTCTTCCATCGCAGTGGTCCTTGTTGTTACAGCTACACGGCATACGGGTAACGTTGGGGGCGGCCCATTAGCCGTCGGGCTTGTTCGTCGCCGACGATCTCACGTTTGCTGTGATCCCACTTGAGTTTGCGGCCCAGGAGGAAAGAGAGATTGCCGAGCACGGTGAGGATGGCCACGTCGGCGGCGGCTTCGACGTTCATGATCGTCTTCTTGCCGGTCTTGATGCCTGCGAACCAGTCCTCCTTGTGGCCAGGGCTCTGGTACACGTCTTTCGCGCCAGGGCCGGGCCGCCACTCGCGGGCCTTGCGTTCGGCCCACGTTCCACCATCGCCGCCCCAATGCGTGAAGGTGCCCCGGTCGCCGCGGTACACGGCGCCGTAGCCGGGACGGGTAATGGGGCCGCCCGGCTCCTTGCCGGTACGTTCCTCCGGCGGAGCCGGCTCGCCCGGCTGATTCCACGTGAGCACCCAATCGGGATTCTTGAACGTGTACTTGACGCTGATCTTCACGGCCGAATCCCACAGTCCGCGCTGCGGCGCTTCGCCGGTGGTTTCGATCTCGACCGGTCCCGTGCCGTCCGCGTTCATCCACCACATAACGCAGCTCATCACGTGCGCGCCGCGATCGCGGATCTGGCCGCCGCCCGATTCCATCAGCCAACGGAACGTGCCGTGGCAGTAGCCGCGATTGTAGGGCCGCCAGCGAAGCGGGCCGAGCCAAGCGTCCCAGTCCAACTCGCCTGGCGGATCGCTGTCAGGTGTTGTCCCGCCCGCCGGACTGGGATAGTGGAAGCAGTCCACCTGCGTGATCTTGCCAATATTCCCATTGACCAGGTATCGGTGGGCCAGGTAAGCCTCCGGCTGGCTACGGCCCTGCGAGCCGACCTGGACCGCGATGCCGGCCTTGGTCGCGGCGGCGATCATGGCTTTGCCTTCCTCGACCGTACAGCACGCGGGCTTCTCGACATACACGTGCTTGCCTCGCTCAGCGGCGTGCACCGTCTGCACGGCATGCCAATGGTCGGGCGTGGCGATCACGACCGCGTCGAGGTCCTTCCGATCGAGTACGTAACGGTAATCACGGTAGCAGTCCGCTTGCGGCCCGGCCGTGCGTGAGGCGTTCGCCAACCGCTTTTCGTCCACGTCGCACACCGCGGCGATGTTCACCTCGCCACGCTTCAAGCGGCTCACCATGTCTCCCAGATGATAGCCACCCATGCCGCCCACACCGATATGGCCGAACGTCAGCCGTTCGTTCGCACCCGTTCGCCCCGCTGCGGCCAACACGCCGGAAGGAATCACGTACGGCGCCGCCACTCCGGCCGCCACCGCAGACCCGGCGGTCTTCAAAAAAGTGCGGCGTGGTACGCCTGGAGTCTTCTTGCTCATGGCTTCACCTCTTCGTATTCTGAAACTCGCGTTTTGGAAAACAAGCCACCAGCGACAGGATAGCGGTTGGCACATGGGAATTCAAGAAAGGAAGCCGGGCGATTCAAGAGAGGGGGCACGGGCGTGTAAGAACTTAATTTTGGCGCAAGCCATTTGCAAGCCACGTGGTGACGCCTCATCCCGGCTGATTTTACTGGGCCAGATGGCTGGCGCCAACTTCCCCGCCCGCGACAGGCATCCAACACCGACAATGATAGCACCGCACCAGGTTCGCCCCTCATGATCCTACACGTCGACATGGACGCCTTCTACGCTTCCGTTGAGGAGCGGGATCGACCCGAACTGGTCGGCAAGCCCGTGATCGTGGGCGGAACGCCCGAAGGCCGGGGCGTCGTGGCGGCGGCCAACTACGCGGCTCGCAAGTTTGGCGTCCACAGTGCCATGCCCGCCGTCACTGCCCAGCGACTGTGTCCCCACGGCATCTTCCTGCGACCACGCATGGATCACTACGCCGAGGTCTCTGACAAAATCCGGACCATCTTCGAGAGCTACACGCCGCTGGTCGAACCACTGTCGTTGGATGAAGCGTTCTTGGACGTGACCGGCAGCGAGCCACTGTTCGGATCAGCGGTCAAGATCGGCCGGGCAATCAAGCAGGAGATTCTGGAACGTCTCCAGTTGGTTGCCTCTGTCGGCGTGGCTCCCAACAAGTTCCTGGCCAAGATCGCCAGCGACCTGGAGAAGCCGGACGGATTCGTGGTCGTGGAGGCCGAGCGCGTGCAGGAATTTCTCGATCCGCTCGCTGTGGGCCGCCTGTGGGGCGTCGGCAAGGTCACGGGTCAGGTGTTTGAGAAGCTGGGCATCCACCGGATCGGTCAACTGCGGCAGATGCCCGTGGAGCTGCTGCGGCACCACTTCGGCAATAGCGGCGATCACTTGTGGGAGCTGTCGCAGGGCATCGACGACCGGTCCGTGGTGCCTGAACAAGAAGCGAAATCCATCTCCCATGAAACGACGTTCGCCAAGAACCTGGATGATCCCGAAGTCATGCGGGCCTGGCTGTTGGAACTGAGCGAGCAGGTGGGGTGTGTGTTACGGATTGATGGGATGATGGTAGTGTAGGTTAAGATTTT
>JAPLNJ010000332.1 GCA_026692885.1 Planctomycetota bacterium
TGCGCTGCATCAGGCTGCCGAGATCGCCTGCGGTAACGTGCCGGAGTTGCCGGGCCCGGTCTTGATCGGCCTGGATACTTCGGGTTCGATGGCAGCGGCGGTTACCGGCCACCGCGGTCGGGGTGCGACCAGCAAGATGCGGTGCGTGGACGTGGCGGCCTTGTTCGCCGCGGCCATCCTGCGCCGCAACCCGGACAGCGTTGTGGTCCCGTTCGACACGGCGGCCTACGAGGCGAAGGTTGATCCGCAGGACACAATCCTGAGTCTGGCGGAGCGGCTGGCCAAGTACGGTGGCGGTGGCACGGACTGCTCGCTGCCGCTGGTCCAGGCCAACGGCAAGTACGCCAAGCGGCGGTTTGCTGGAGTGGTGCTGGTCAGCGACAACGAAAGCTGGGTCTACGCCGGCCGTGCGTTCGCGTCCGGTCAGCAGGGCGCGACGGGTGTGATGACGGAGTGGCAGAAATTCGTCGCCAACCAGCAGCGGTTGGGTAACGACCGGCCGAAACTGGTCTGCATCGACCTGCAGTCGTACACGACCACGCAGGCTCCGGAGCGGGAAGACATCCTGAACGTCGGCGGCTTCAGTGACGCCGTGTTCAGCGTCGTGGCGTCGTTCCTAAGCGGCGAAGCCGGCCGCTTTGTGGCCGAGGTCGAGGCCATCGAACTGTAGAGCAGCCCTGTCGTCGAAAATGAACGCCCCCGACCCAGCGATGGGCCGGGGGCGTCTTCTTGCGATCGTGTTGGATCGGTGCAACCCGAAACCGATCGCTACTTCAGGGCATCTTCAACGGCTTCTTGGCCCGCACTTTCACCTTCTATTTCATCGCCTCGAATCGCACCTGCGCTGGGATCTTGTTCTGCTCGAAATCCGTGTCCGGGCCGAAGGGCGGCCACGGGAGATCCCCGAACCAAGCGGGCTTTTCCTTCAGGTATAGACTCTTCGGCAGCGTGGCGCCGCCGAGCGATTCGCTCTCCGGCACGCCGTTGTCCCTGTGGTTGTGGTTGCCCTTCAGGAGCGTCGTCCCTTTGACGTCCAGATCCAATTCCTGGAAACCGCTGGGGCCCGGCCCCTTGCCCGGTTCGCTTGCCAGCATCCTCTCCCAGTCGGCCCAATACTGCCCCTGGCTGGGCTGGGCCGTCTTCCCGTCCGACCAGCCGTTCCCCATGTTGGGAAAGCCCAGGGAGTAGATAAAGTGCTTGTCGTAGCTAAATCCGACCTGTTCGACCTCGTACAGCCAAGTGCAGCCTTTGCTGCCAAGCACGTTGCCCACGATGTTGTAACAGCGAGTAAACCGGTTCAGGTTCACGCAAATCCAGAACTGGTCGGTCATGCTTGATGTTCCGTGGAACCAATTCCGAAAGGCGGTGTCGTGAGACGCGCTGCCATGATAGCCGTCGCACTGGAATCGCGGGGCTACGTTCCCTTCGTACAGATTGTGGCTGCCGTGGCCGCCGTGATTGCTATTGATTGAGCAGCCCAGCAAACCGCCTTGCACGGATTTGTCATCGCAAAAATTGTAAGCGAAGACATTGCCGCTCGAATTGTCGATTTCCAGATCCGGGAACGTATCCGCCAGGACGTTGTCTTCGATCAGACAAGAGGACGATACACCCATCAACAACCCGCCTCCGTTGGGGCCGGCGGCGCTCTTGCGCTGACCGATGAAGCAATGCTTGACCTCGCACTGCAATGCGCCGTCCACGACAAAGATGTATCGCTCCGCCTTTCGCATGGCCACGTTCTTGACCCAGCAACCATAGCTTGCGTTGATCAGGATCAAGCCGCGGGGGGCTGTCGAATTCGTCCCGTCGACGGTCAAGTCTTCGATCCCCGCCAGTTCCGAATAGCGTCCTCCGGGCCGTAGCACAGGCGCCAGCTTGGCGGGCAGGTCGTACAGCAGCCCCGGTGAGATTGTCACAGTCGCGTCAGTCTTGGCCACAATCCGGGATAGCTGTCTTCGCATGTATTCCCAGTGGCTCGGACTAACGACCGGCAGTGTCAGATCGTTCTTTAGGGACAGTTGGCAGATCTGGCCGATGCCGCCGTTGGGATAAGCTTCCAGCGGCTTCGTAGCTCCCACCGTCAGCACGGTGTCGCCTCGGTTGGGACTGCCCGTGATGTCCAGTTTGAGTCGGTTTGGGTACCACCAGTCGCCGCCGTCTGCGGGGCAGATCGTGATGCCGTTGCTCTGGTGGTAGGGCAGGATCACCGTTTTGTCCGGCCCGGCGCCGCGAATCGTAATCCTGCTCTTCTTGCCAAGAGCGATCGGGGAATTGACCCGGTAGGTGCCGGCCGGCAAGTACACGACGTCATCATCCTGGGCATCGGTGACCGCTTTCTGAATAGCCGGATGCGCGTCCGCCACCCCGGTGTCGTCGGCATGGTAGGGCGATTTCGTTACATCAACTACATGCGTGCGGTTCGTGGGGATGCCGCCGGGCACGCCCAGGGTGACTCCCGGCCTCCAATCCGCCAACCGCTCCGCTGGGATGATCTCGGCGGCCGTGCCGCTGCCATCCCAGGCGACGCACGAAACCAACAAGACGGCTGGCAACAGGTGCTTCATCACAATGCTCCTGATTCGGGTAGGTCATGGATGGCAGCCGGCACCAACGTTGAGTTCGGCCTAGGTATTGCGTTGGGTCAGACTTGCTGCGGTCTAATCACGGCTCGGCGGGTCCGCGCAGGATAGAGCTGCCAAAGGTGGTCAAAATGATCTCTTGGGGACGTGCAGGATCGAAGACGACACGCTGAATGTTGCGGAAGGGTAGCGTGGTGAACGGTTCCCATGTGGCACCGTCGTCCCGGCTGAGATAGAGTCCCGCCTCGTGCGCGCCCTCCGTGCAGGTCAGGTAGATCCAGGAGGGATGACTCGGGTGATAGCACGCGCCGAAGTGTTCCCGTTCTTTCTGCGCGAGTTTTTTCCAAGTCATACCGCCATCGGTCGTGCGATAAAGGCCCCCCCCTCAGCGCCATGACCGCGGAAGCCGGCAGCCGATAAGAGGATTGTCCGGGGGTCGCCAGGCTTGATCGTGAAGTCTTTGGGCCAATGGAGCTGCAGAGGGTCCGTGATCTTCGACCACGTGCCGGCGGCATCGGTAGAACGATACAGGCCCACACCATCGAGCGTCAATTCACCGCCATCCACCTTCTTGGCGGTGATCAGGACGAACAGGGTTCCATCCGCACTACGGTGCAGCTTGCAGCAGCGCAGGTTCCGGGGGTGCCCCAAGCCCTCGCTGGCGGAAACCCATGTCGCCCCGCCGTCTGTGGACTTATAGACACCCTTTTCAAACAAGGAGGCATACAGTACGCGTCGGTCTGCCGGGCTGTTGGAGTCCAATACGACCGAGAGCGCCGGGGCCGCCGGCAGGGCGCACTTCTTCCAAGAGATGCCAAAGTCGTCGCTGAACGCCACTCCGCCG
>JAPLNJ010000333.1 GCA_026692885.1 Planctomycetota bacterium
AACTATCCCCGACGAAAAGAAGAACCGTCCGCCGGCCCACCGAAGGTAACCGCGGCCACAGAAACCCAAAAACTAAAACTACTTCAACTCGAATGCCAAGACCAAGCCGCGTAAAATCCTTAACGGCGTTGCCCCTCACCCTCGGCCCCTCTCTTTGAAGTTGCGCATTTTGCCGCATGGGGAAAGCTTCCGGCGTGAGCCGGGAGAGCCGTCCCGCCCACAACCTAGCCGCAGTCGCCCGCGCCACCGAGAAGCCCCCGGCGTCAGCCGGTGGGAGCGTTCCCGCCCCTGCACCTAGATGATGCACCGCGAATAGGTGTGGGGCGGGAGGCTCCGGCCAGCTTACGCTGGCGGCTTCCGTGTGGCGCGCGTGGCTCCGGGGTAGGTTCGGGGCGGGACGGCTCTCCCGGCTAACGCCGGGAGCTTCCTCGGCAAAGCCCGGAAATGCACAACTTCAAAGGCCCCTCTCCCCGGAGTACCGGGGCGAGGGGAGAACGCCAGACCGACGCCGTCGGCCTCTTGGTATACGCGGGATCTCCAGCCGCCCGCTTAGGATCGCGAAAGAAATAACTGTCGCAAGAATACAAGAATGTGGTCATCTCGCTCCGCGAGATGACATGCCATCACGCGGAGCGTGATGGCTACTTTGAAGACCCGACACTAATTCATTTCGCGATCCTTAGTTCGGCAGGAGCCTCGCCCTCCCAAGATTGGCCCGACCGCCTAACGCCCGCTGTCTGATCTTGGTCTCGTCTCCTATACTGTTACTTCTTTCATGAACCTGTGGGCTGAGGGGCGAGAAGCCGCTTCCCACGCGTTCCGGTGCAGCAACTCACTGTCAGGGTGATACTTTGTCAGCAAGTCACTTGCCGTCCGTCAGACCTCGGCAGGAGTCCAAAGGCTCCTACGCCTTCATCAGCCTCGGCTGTCCCAAGAATCTGGTCGATAGCGAACGGATGCTGGGCCTGCTGCAACTGGATGGTTATGTCCTGGTCGACGAGCCTCAGGATGCGGATTTCGTCGTCGTCAATACGTGCGGCTTCATCGAACGGGCACGCGAGGAGTCGTTGGCGGCCATTGATGAGATGCTGGAACTGAAACAACAAGGCAAAATCCGTGGCGTAATCGTGTCGGGTTGCTTGGCCGAGCGGCAGAAGGAACAGCTGCTGGAGCAGCGGCCGCAGATCGATTCGCTGGTCGGCGTGTTCGCGCGCGACGAGATCACCAAGGTCGCGGATCGCCTGGTGGGCAACCTGACCGAGCAGCGGACCGTGTTTCGCCCGGCCCCGATCCGCGCTCTGGCCGACTTCGATCGGTTGCGGATCACGCCGCGGCACTTCGCGTACTTGAAGATCTCGGAAGGCTGCGACCGGCTGTGCACCTTCTGTGCGATTCCCAAGATGCGCGGTAAACATGCCAGTAAACCGCTGGAAGACGTGGTGCGCGAGGCCGAACAATTGGCGGCCGACGGTGTCCGGGAGCTGATCGTGGTGGCCCAAGACACGACCTACTACGGCCTGGATCTGTACGGCGAGCCGCGTTTGAGCGAGCTCTTGCCGAAGCTGGAGGCCGTCGCGGGAATCGAGTGGATCCGGCTGATGTACTTCTACCCGCTGCACATCGACGACCGGTTGATCGAGACGATCGCCGGCAGCCGCAAGATTCTGCCGTACTTGGATATGCCGTTGCAGCACATCAACGACGAGCTGCTGCGGCGGATGGCCCGCCGCGTGACCCGTCGCGAGACCGAAGAACTCTTGGAAAAACTTCGCTCGCGCATCAAGCAGCTGACGCTGCGAACCACGTTGATCACGGGTTTTCCAGGCGAGACCGACGTGCAGTTCGAGGAATTGGCGCAGTTCGTTCAGCAATGGCGGTTCGAACGGCTGGGCGTGTTCACCTACTCGCTGGAACCGGACACGCCGGCAGCGAAGTTGCCGGACCAGGTGCCGGAAGCGGTCAAGCAACAGCGCCGCGAGCGGCTGATGGAGCTGCAGCAACAGGTGGCGTTTGCCTGGAGCCAGCAGCAACTCGGCCGGCGCAGAGACGTGATCCTGGATCAGCCCGTACCGGAGGAGCGGAACGTGTGGATCGGTCGCAGCCACGCCGATGCACCGGACGTCGACGCCGTCGTCTACGTGACCGGCGGCAACCAGAAGCTGGCGGCGGGTAAGATCACGCCTTGCGAAATCGTGACCGCCCAGGATTATGATCTGATCGGTGTGGCCGTGGGGAAGGCGAGGTAGCGAGTCAGGTATGGCGATCATTGAACTGCGAAACCTCGCGAAATCGTACCGCGTCTATCAGAAGCAGGAGGGCCTGCTGGCCGCCGTCCGCGGGCTCTTCCGCCGCGAATACCGGCACGTGCACGCGGTACGCGGGATTGACCTGGACGTGGAACAGGGCGAGTTTGTGGCTTTCCTCGGTCCCAACGGCGCGGGCAAGACGACCACCTTGAAGTTGCTGTCGGGCGTGATCAATCCCAGTTCGGGCGCGGCGACCGTGATGGGCCACGTCCCGTGGCAACGCGACAATGCCTACCGGCGCCGTTTCGCCTTGGTCATGGGGCAGAAGAACCAGTTGTGGTGGGACTTGCCGGCCCAGGAGTCCTATCGCCTGCACCAGCAGATTTATTGCATCGAGCCGGCAGCGTACCAACGGACACTGGATGAATTGGCCTCGCTGCTGGATATCGGGCGTCTGCTGAAGCAGCCGGTGCGCGAGCTGTCATTGGGCGAGCGGATGAAGATGGAACTGATCGCCGCCCTGTTGCATTCGCCCGACGTGCTGTTCCTGGACGAGCCGACGATCGGGCTGGATGTGGTCGCGCAGCACAACATCCAGCAGTTCCTGAAGTACTACCAGCAGCAACGCCGGATCACGATCCTGCTGACCAGCCACTACATGAAGGACGTCGCGGCGTTGTGCAAGCGGGTGGTGATTATCAACCAGGGACAGATCCGGTACGACGGCTCGCTGGCGGGGATTATCGACCGCTTCAGCAGCCAAAAGGTCGTGACACTGCTGCTGGCGGAAGGCGACCGGTCCGACGGCTTCGAGCGTTTTGGCGATGTTTTGGAGGTCCGCCCGCCGAAGGTCAAACTGCGCATCGAGCGGACGGAGGTGGCCGCGGCACTGGCGGCCATCCTGGCCCAACACACGATCGAAGACGTCGCGGTGGAGGATCCACCGCTGGAGGAAGTCATCGCCCAGGCATTTTCTGAAGTCGACGAACGGTACCAAGCAGCGGCCCAGCGGACAGGAGCCGCGAATTGATGGTTGCTCAAGTTGTCACCTGGTGGACGATTCTGCGGATCGCCCTCGAAGAACGGCTCGTGTACCGAGGCGATTTCGCGCTGGGCACGCTGATGCGGTTCCTGCCCATCGTGACGCAGATCTTCCTGTGGTGGGCGGTCTTCGATTCGGTCCGTAGCAGCGCTCGCGGCGAAACGACAGTCGTGGGCTACAACTTCGAGAACATGGTCGCCTATTTCCTGTTGACGATGGTCAGCCGCGCGTTTTCCAGTATGCCGGGCTTGGCCTCGGGCATCGCGGCGCAGATTCGCAACGGCGAAATCAAGAAGTTCCTGATCCAGCCGGTCGACATGATCGGGTTCCTGTTCGCCAGCCGGATGGCGCACAAATTGGCCTACTACTCGGTGGCCCTGCTGCCCTTCGCCCTCGTGTTCTATCTGTGTCGAGGCTTCTTTGTCGATGGCTGGCCCACCGCGGGCACGCTGGCGGCGTTTGTGATTTCGATACTCTTGAGTTTCGTGCTGGGCTTTTTCCTGGAGGTCTCGATCGGGCTGACTGGGTTCTGGTTCCTGGAGGTCAGCTCGTTACTGTTCATCTACATGCTGATCAACTTCTTCCTGTCGGGCCACATGTTCCCGCTGGACATGCTGCCTTCGCCGTGGAAGGAGCTGGTGGATCTGTTGCCGCTGAAGTACCTGGCCTACTTCCCGGCCGCTGTCTTTCTGGGCAAGATCGACGGACCGGAGCTGGTCCACGGTCTGTGGATCGAAGCCGCCTGGGCAGCCTTCTTTGTGATCCTATCGCGGGTGATGTTCAACCGGGGCGTGAAACGCTACAGCGGGTTTGGGGGCTAGATGAGCATTCGCCGCCGTACGCGACTTACCTGTCTCTGGGCGCCTATCCTCACGATACCGCTCCTCGCGGCAGCTTCACCCGCGCAAGCCGAGACGATCTGGATTCCGGCGAGCGCAGCCCAGAAACTATCTGGCCCGCTCGTGTTTGGGCAGAAGACCGGCATTGTCGAGGACGGAGCGTTGGGCGATTTCCTGGTCTCCACCGTGTGCGTGACACCGGACAAAGTGAGCGGAGGTTACGCCGAGTTTCAGGTCCGGATCCCCACGGCCGCCACTTGGTACGTTTGGGCGCGTCTGCGATATCCGCTGGGCGGCGTGGCCTCGTTTGCCGTCATTCCCGCTGGCGAGGAGCCGACCGTGGAACGCCGCCGCGCGCTCGGCAACAGCGGCCTCGGCACGCGCCAATGGCACTGGGACAGCCAGGGCACCGGCGCCGCGTGTAGCCCGGGCCAGGGCCGTCTGCGTGTCGACCTTCCGGCCGGCGATGGGAAATTCCGCGTCTATGTCCGCGAGGCCGACGACAGCGTGTTTCAACCTGGGCACTGGACCATGGGCCGGCCGATGTTCCTGCCGCGTTTGAATCTCCTGTGCCTGACCACGGATCCCACCTACGTCCCGACAGACGCGGACGCGAAAACCGTGCGGGGAGTCCAGGAAACGCCCGTCGACCCGGAGCGGCTCAGAGTCAAGTCCGTCGCGTTTCCGCACGTCGCGGCGGGTGAAAGCCAAGCCCCAGGCAAGAAACCGATTCCTGATTGGCTGCGCTGCCCACGGTTCTACACCAAGGACACTTGGCGGAACGAACTGGGATCACGCCACGCCGGAGACTTGGCCTTCATGGTCCGCCAGATCGCCGCCAACGAAGGTGCCGCGTTTCGGTTGTCGGTCCTCTGGGGCGGCGAGGCTTACTTCCAGAGCGAGGTGGCGCCGCACGCGCCGCGATTGGGATCGCTCGACTACCTGCGCGAAGCGGTCGACGCAGGCGCGCGGACTGGCGTGAAGATTGTGATGTACGTCAATCCCAACACCGTCTACACCGACCATCGGCTGTTCCCGGAGGTCGCCGTTCGGCGGGCCAACGGCGATCCGACGACGGATCTTGCCTACGGCGTTCCCGACGCCCGCTACGTCTGCATCAATCACCCACGCTATCGGGATTTCCTGGCCCGTCTGCTGACGGAAGCGTTCACCAAATACGAACTGGCCGGGCTGTACGTGGACGGTCTGACGCCGCACCGGTGCTTCTGCGAACACTGCCGCGAAAAGTACCGCCGGATGTTCGGCGAACCGCTGCCGGTCGAGAAACTGGCCGCGGGACGGGATTGGTGCGTGCTGTGGGAGATGGTCTCGCAGCCCGAACCGGTGGGCGATCCGAACGCGCCGGAGACGAAACGTTACGTGGAATTCCTCTACCGAAGTCTCAGCGAAGTCACGCAGCTCGTTTCCGCCACGGTGAAACGTGCTCGGCCCGAGGCCGTGACACTGTTTCACTCCTGGCCGAAGCCGGACACCGGCGAGTGCTACGACGGGACACTGACCGAAATCTACGTGGGTCATCCCTGGCGGCACAAGCTTTGGAAGTTCGGCGAATTGGCGAATTACTCGAACATCTTCCCTGTGCCTGTGCTGTTCAATATTTACCTGCACGAGCATGGCACGGAAGCCGAAGCCCGCACGAAAATGATCCAGGGCCTGGCCAACGGCTGCTATCCCAACTGCTGGAACCTGGTCGGGATGCAACCGATGTTCCGCTTCATGCGGGAGAACGCCGAGTGCTTCGACTTCCTGCGGACCCAGCCGACACGGTTCCTCGCCTTGCCCCGCCGCATCCATGACGGCGCGGCGCAGCAGCGCATCGCAGCCCGGAAAGATGCGGCAGGCAAACCGGTTCACGACCGCTTCCTGGCGCCGTACGTCGGGCTGTACTCGGCGGTCACACGCCGTGGACTGCCGGTCGTCACGCTGCAATCCGCCGACTTCCACCGACAGTTGGACGGTTTCCAGGTGCTATGCCTGGCCAATGAAGCCTGTCTGTCGGACGAACAAGCGACCGCGGTGCGGAAGTTCGTCGCTGCTGGCGGCGGGCTGATCGCCACACACGAGACTTCGCTGTATGACGAGAATGGGCAACGCCGTGACGAATTTGCACTGGCCGAACTGTTCGGTGTCCGCTACCGCCAGACGCTGCCGGCTGCTGCGCGAACCGTGCACGTCGCCGACAACCATGCCGCGACGGCAGGTCTGAACGCAGCTGGCCTGCTATCCCACGATGACGTGCAGTTGGTGGTGGACCTGGCCGGAGGCGCGTCGGTCGCAGAACTGGCGGGCCGCGACGGCGAGCCGAAATCGTCACCGGCCATGATCGTCCGTCAATTCGGTGCCGGTCGTGTCGTCTACCTGCCTGGACGCTGGGACGCCATCCAGTGTGATCACGTGACACCGGCCATCGAGCAGTTGTTCGCCGGCGCTGTCCGCTGGGTAGCCGGAGACCGCCTGCCCGTGCAAGTCACCGCAGCAGCACCTGTCGGCGTGACGCTGCTTGACCAGCCGGATCGTCGTCTGCTGCACCTGGTGAATCTGAACGGCGACACCGAGTACCGCAGCGACCGCATCCAGCCGATCGACAGCGTGCGAGTGCGGCTGCAGATCCCCGCTGGCCGTCCCGTCCGCCAGCTTCGCCGACTCTGGCAAAAGGCGGACATCCCGTTCGAAATCGTCGGTACCGAAATTGGCTTCACGGTCGAGAATCCAGGAGAATACGAGGTCGTTGTCGCCGAGTTCTAGCCCGTAGGGTACATCAAGCGCTGCGCCGATGTACCAACCTTGCGCCGGGTAATCGGGAGTATGCAACCCAGAAATGGGCCTGTTGCTTGGCAGGACCTTACCACCGAAGGGGTCGGGTGTTCAGAAATTCATTTTTTGCGGAGAGGGTGCTACCCATCGTCAAAGGCAATTGACCGGAAAAGATGAATTTCTGAACAACCGACCCCGGATTGACGAGCGAGACAGGGAACTTATTTCGGCCCACGTTACTACAGGAGCACACCATGACCGTCCGCTACTACCCCTCGCTAATCGCCGCCACCGGTGGTCTGGCGTGTAACGCGAATGACGGCGGTTTCCTGCCGGGCCCAGCGGTCTGGCTTCGCCGGTTTAAGCATTCCAGCGTTGCGGTTTGCCTTGGGCTTCAGGAGCGACTCCGAGGAAGGCCGCAGCGTGGCAAATTGGCGGCTAGGATTGACCGTTCGTCGTTTAACCGCAAGCGGGTACCCGCTTGCGGGTGGGGGAGCGCGCCCCGGTAATGCCGGGCCGCTCGACGCGCTCCCCGTTGGGTCGCGGTTAAGCAGCATCTCAGCTCCGACCAGCCTACAGCAAGCTCACTTCGCAGCCAGCTCCTTGGCGCGGCGGTCGGCGGCGGCGGTGATCGGTTTTGGTCCGACGCCGACTTGGAGCTGGAACCCGACCCGACGAAGACCGTGGTTGATGGCCCTCCTGGCCCTGTCTTTCGTGACTCACTGCAGCTGCTTCGCACCGAAAGTGCTCAGGTGGATGTGACCCAAGCGCGCAAGCGAGATAAACCGAGTGGATCCATAACGAGGGGTACAGTCATGCCATGCGGCGGTAGCACTAAGCCATCGCTGGCCTCGGTCATTGCCTGGTCAACATAACCCAAGAACGCGGTTGCAAATCGGTGACTTGGGTTATCTGTTTGGGGTGCTGGCAAAGCCTGAGATTTGAGGAATCACCGCGGCGACTTGTTGCTGCGGCACTGCTACCGCAAGGCGACTTGTGCGAGCTTCGCGCGGTCCTGACTCGTTATCTGCGAACTTAAGCGGCAGGCAGTTCCCCCGGTAACGTGAACCAGAAGCGACTTCCTCGGCCCGGCTGGCTCTCCACGCCGATCCGGCCACCGTGCAACTCGACCAGACGTTTGCAAATAGCCAAGCCCAACCCCGAGCCCCGTTCACCGGCGGTCGCTTTGGTCTGCGTCTGCTGGAACTCCCCGAACAACCTGGGAATGTCGTCCGCTTGGATCCCGAGTCCTTCATCCAAGACCGCAAAGGTCAACCCCTCTGGCCCGTCGCACACTTCCAGTCGGATGCTCGTGCCAGAGTTCGAGAACTTCGCCGCGTTGCCGATCAGGTTGTTGAGCACCTGGTCAATGCGGTCCTTGTCGAAAGCATGCTCGGACCGCTGGCAGTTCAGTTCCGCCGTTAAGCGGATCCCCTTGGATTCGCAAATCCGCCGATTCAGTTGGAGCACGGAGGCCACAAAGTCGCGGACATCCATCGGGCGGAGATGGATGTCGATCTTCCCTTGCTTGATTTTGACAACGTCAAGTAACCCGCTAATTAGATTTCGCATATTCCGACACGTCGTGATGATCGCGACCAGCCAGCCCTGACGTTCTGGGGCGTCCAAGTCTGGCTCTTCTTTCAGCAACTCTGCCGTGGATTCGATGACGGCCAACGGACTACGGAGATCGTGGGCGGCGATCCCCAACAGCCGATCCTTCTGTTCATTGAGTTCGCGGAGTTGCTCGTTGGTCTCCGCCAGTTCTCGCGTCCGGGCCTGCACCCGTTCTTCCAGATCCAGATTGGCGGCGCGCTGCTGCTCCATCAGTCGCCGGTTGTCGACGATCAGCCAGTACTTTTCGAACGCCTCCCGGACGATCGTCTGCAATTCAATCGGGTTCCAAGGTTTGGTGACGTAGCGAAAGACTTCCCCGTGATTGATCGCCTCAATGACAGCACCGATATCCGTGTAGCCAGTCAGCAGTAACCGGGTCGCGTCCGGGAACTTGTGATGCATGATTCGGAAGAACTCGACGCCGGTCCCCCCCGGCATGCGCTGATCCGAGACGACCACGTGGATTTCTTGCGCGCGCATGATGCGGTCGCCTTCTTCCCCGCTGGCCGCAGTGAAGACGTTGTAGTCCTTCCGGAACTGGCGATAGAGTGTCTTCTGGATTTCCTCTTCGTCATCAATGACCAAGAGGTTGCCCCGCCTATGTCGGGCAGTCGACTCCGGAAGATCCTTCGCAGGGACCGGAGTTATTGGACCTTCCAGCGTGGTCGTCGTCATGCTTGTCTCACTTTTGTCGGAGGGGAAAACGTCGAACCCCGATCCACTTCCGAAACCACCTGAACGGTTCCGTGATGCCGCTCGGTGACGGCCTAGCTCTTGGGACCAATCTCGCGATGGCGACATAGTTGGTTGATCAGTTCGTTGTTGACCGCCGCCTGCAATTCGCGCGGATCGCTGGGGATCGGGTGGCTGCCGGCTTCGGGGTTCAAGGAGGTGACGAGCGTCCGCAGGGCTTCCTGATTGACCGGGTAGAGTGCTCCGAAGATGCGAGCCAGTCCCTCGAAGGCTTCGCACGCGGCCTCGACCACGCCCTGCTGTGCGGCAGGTTCGGTGATGGCGCGGTTCGTCTTTCGACTGAAGTGCATCCAATGGTCTGCGGCCCGGTCTCCGTAATTCAAGAGGTAGGTTTGTCCCTCACTGTTCGAAAGCTGGAATGTCTGCGCCACCTGCGGTCTCAGGACCGCCGCTCCTTGGGTCGAGCCTTCGAGGACATAGACATAGCCGAGCAGTGTGACGGGGTCCTGCACCGCACGCAGGCGGACGCGTTCGGCCAGACTCAGGGCTTCCGCTGTGGCCCCCGGGATGTCGCCCCGGGTGCGCGGCTGGAAATAGGCCAGATCTTTTTCGAGCAAGGGCAAGCGTGTCATGCCTGCTTCCCAAACGGCCTTGATGGTCGGATGGGCCTGGCCGGTTAGAGCATGTTCCAAGACACCGTGTAGAATCGCCAAGGCCCGCAGTTGGCCGACGTAACTCTCCAGGGGAAGCCGGCCGTCAAACAAGGCCGCCACGAAGGGCAACGCTTCGAGCTGCGCGTGCAGGTCCCGCGTCGCATCACGCAGTTGCTCCATGAGGGTGGGGGGACTACTGCTGGCCATACTCGTTCTCCTCTGTATCCCCTGGTCCTGTTCCATGGTCGAATTTCCTTCGATTTGCCCTTCGCCTGGGGATCGTTCGCGATGGAAATGTTGGGATACTCAACCGACGTACCGTCGCAGGGCGTCACGCAGTCCTTTTGAGGAGATCGGCTTGGACAGGTAGCCATCGCAGCCGGCTGCCAGGCATCTTTCCCGGTCATCGTTCATGGCATAGGCCGTCAGCGCGACAATCGGTCCCGTCCAGCCCTGAGTGCGGAGCCGACGCGTCGCTGCCAAGCCATCCATCCGTGGCAACTGAATATCCATCAGGATCAGGGCGTAGGGCCGACCTTCCGACCGGGACCGTTCGACCATTTGGCAAGCCAACTGCCCGTCGCCTGCCAACTCGACCTCCAACTCCAGCCTGCGCAGCAGATGGCGAATAACGACTTGCAGACTAGGTTCATCCTCCACGAGCAGGACTCGGCCCGGCAGCACGGGACCCGGCTCGGCGCGGGGCGTCTGTTCCTGAGCTCGGTCGCTAGATGCATCCGGGCCTTGCGTTGCTTGCCACGGTCCCCCGTCGATGGTCAGCGTAAACGTACTGCCGCGCCCCAATTCACTGGTGACGTCAATCCGCCCATCCAACGCCTCCGCCAGCCGCCGGGAGATCGTCAGCCCCAGACCCGTTCCGCCATGACGACGCGTGTGACTTCCATCGACTTGGACAAAAGGCTGAAAGATGTCAACGAGATTGTCGGCCGGGATGCCGATGCCGGTGTCCGCGACGACGAACTGCACCCGCGCGCTCCCGTCGGCCGACTCACTGCAGCGCACGGTCAGGCGAACTTCACCCTGTACCGTGAATTTAGCGGCGTTGCCGAGGAGATTGACCAGAATCTGACGAAGTCGGGAGGGATCGCTGTAAAGCGTGGCCGGCACCGGCAGGCTGTAGGCCACTTGGAGGCTCAGGCCCTTCTCGGCCACCGCCACCTTCGCCACCCCCATGACCTCGTCGACTAGTTGCTGCAAAGGGAAATCTGTCTTATGCATCGGCAGTTGGTCGGCTTCGATTCGGGATAGATCCAAGATGTCATTGATGATCGCCAGCAACGCAGTTCCGCTGCACTGGATCGATTCCAGAAAGGTCCGTTGCTGGATCGGGGACAGATCCGCCGCATTGAGCAGTTCCGCGTAGCCGAGAATCGCCGTCATCGGCGTGCGGATCTCATGGCTCATGTTCGCCAGGAATTCGCTCTTGGCGCGATTGGCAGCCTCCGCCCGAACGGCCAACTCTTTGGCTTGGGCTACCGCCTCGGCGAGCTGCGTGTTGGTCACCTGCAGTTGCTCCTCCGCTCGCTTGCGATCTGCCTCATCAGCGAGGTGCTCCACCGCATAGGAAATATCCGCTGCCACTTCCTCCAACAGACCAACCTCGTCGGGACTAAGAACATTCCTCTCACCCGAGCACATGCTGAACACGCCGCAAACTTCATCGTGACAACGGATCGGAAAGGCCGCGCAGGATTGAATGCCGACTTGGGACAAGATTGCCTGGCAACACACGGTCCGCTGATCGTGTTGCGATTCCTCGCTCAGGCTGGGGCGGCCCGTACGCACGGCCTCGGCGGTAATGCCGCAGCCCTGGATTTGGCCTGGCAAAGTCAGGTTCTCGTCCGGCATCGCGGCGTGGCAGGCGACGGCAGTGAATTGCTCGTCCGCGCCGGTTGTCCAGCCGATCCAAGCCGCCTTGAACTTGCCACACTCGACCGCTACGCGACAGATTTGGTCAAAAAGTTCCTCGCGCGACTTGCACCGGACGAGGGCCTGATTGACCTGGCTGAGAGTGGCGTAGAGGCGTTTGATCCGTTCGAGTTCCGCCGACAGCTCCACGCCTGTCAGGGCCAAGGGGTCCAACTCGGCCATCAAGGCCTCCTGCCGTACCGAACCGGGCGGTTTCTTTGTTGCAGTTACTGGCATAGCAACTCCGTTTCAAACAGTTTCCGGATTGACGGCACCAGATGGGTCGCAAATTCTCGCTTGGAGACGAATCCATCCGCCTGGACCGCGGCCGCCAATTCGCGGTAGGGGGCCTGATCGTAATCGGTGACGATGATGACCCGTGGTGGATCCGGCAGAGCCTTCAGGTGCAACGTCACCACCAAGCCGCCCATTTCTGGCATGGCCAGATTGATCAACACCAAATCCGGGTGGAGTTTGGCGCTCGCCGCCAGCGTTTCGTGGCTCGCGAGCAAGCACCCCACCACGTCAATTCCGGGCACCTCGGCCAGGAAATGGGCGGCTGCGTCCAGAAACGGTTGACTGGCATCTACCAGGAGAACCCGTAACGCGGGCATCGGTCGTCCCTGTTTTGGCTTGTGACTTGCCCCAGACGTGGCACTACGATGCGATCTGGAGGCCTGAATATGACCCCCGAAGCGTTTACAGACGACCCGGTGAAGACCGGGATGAGACCGAGGAAAAGACCTCGGTTCTGCACCCGGTAAACACTCGGGCTGCGGGACGCTAGGGATCGGCGCTGATGACGCCCATGCGAATGGCGTAGCGCACCAGGCCGGCCAGATCGTGGATCTTGAGGGCATCCATCAACTGGGTCCGATGCCCTTCCGCGGTCTTGACGCTGATGCCCAGCTTCTTGGCGGCCTGTTTCGTGGTGTTGCCCTCCGCGATCAGCTGCAACATCTCGCGCTGCCGCGGCGTGAGCCGGGCGAGAGACGGGGTCACTTCGCCGCCGGGGTGCAGATAGGCTCCGATCAGATGCTGAGAAACGGCAGAGGTCAGGTACGATTCCCCACGAGTCACCGCCCGAATCGCTTGTTCGAGTTCCTCGGGGGAGGAGTTCTTCAGCAAGTAGCCGGCGGCTCCCGCCCGCAAGGCCTGCAGCACATACTCCTCGGTCGCACTCATCGAGAGCATGATCACACGTACGCTGGGATACACCGCCGCCAGCCGTGCCGTAGCGTCCAGACCGTTCAGCTCCGGCATGGTGATGTCCATCAAGACCACATCCGGGTGGTGCGTTTCCACCAACCGCAGGGCTTCCCTGCCGTTCGTAGCTTCGGCCACGACTTCCAGGTCCGGCAGGTCTTGTAGCAGCGAACGAAAGCCGGCGCGAACCAAATTATGATCGTCGGCCAGCAGGATTCGGACGGTCTTCATGTGCGTTCGTAATCTCCCTCAAGACACTTCATCCGCAGTTTCACCTTCGGACGCTGGCACTTGCAGTCGCAGCCGCACGGTGGTGCCCTGGCCGGGGATGGACTCGATGTCGAATTGGCCGCCGAGCAACTGTACGCGTTCCTGCATCCCCAGCAGGCCCAGACTAGCACCTTGGGCAGCCCGCTAGTGTGCCGCCGTCAGGTCAAATCCCACGCCGTCATCGCGCACGACCAATTCGACCGCTTCCTCTTGTTGCCGTAATTCGATCCACACCTGCTGCGCCCGGGCGTGGCGCAGCACATTGGTCAACGCTTCCTGAGTTACGCGAAAGCAGGTGTTTTTCAGTTCGGGCGGCAGCTGCGGTCCCGACGATTCGGCGGTCAGCGTCACCGCGCAGCCGAGTCGAGGCTGTTCGCGATCCACGTACCACCGGAGCGCTGCTTCCAGCCCGAAGTCGTCGAGCATCGCCGGTCGGAGATTTAGCGACAGGCCGCGGACTTGATCGATCGCTTGGTTCACGATCGCAATGCTCTCTTCCAGACGCGGGAGTGCGGCCGCGGCCGCTTTGCCCTTCAGCTGCTGCAGACTGATGTGGACAGCTGTCAGAACTTGGCCGATTTCGTCGTGCAACTCGCGAGCCAGATGGCGACGTTCGGTCTCCTGAACGGTAATCAGCTGGCGAGAAAGATCTTCCAGACGCTGCGTCTGCCGGCGCATCTCCCGGTCGGCCCGCTTGCGATCGGTGATGTCGCGGACGACGGACACCGACCCCAGGATATGACCAGCAGCATCCCTGACCGGGGTGCTACAGACTTCGCGATAACGTAATTCACCGCTGGCGGGACTTCGGACCATCTCCTCCTGGTTTCTGATCACTTCTCCCAAGAGGGCACGCAGGGGCGGAGCCTCGTCCACGGGCCGGGGACTGCCGTCCGGACGGAGCACTTCGAGGCGCTGCGCGAGCTGTTCCACATCGATCTTCTCGTCATGGGACAGACCGAACTCTCGAAGAGCCGATGGATTTGCCAGTGCAAATCTCTTCTCCGTATCCGCAAACCAGATCTCATCGGGAATACTGTCGATCAAGGCGGATAGCCGGACTCTCTCTTGCTGAACAGTGGTCAGTAACGTCCTGGCTTCTTCCTCCGCCCGCTTGCGATTGGTGATATCGCGGGCAATTCCAAATAACCCCACGACGTGGCCTTGTGCATCCCGCACCGGTCCTTTGGTGGACAGGAAACTCTCCGGCCTACCAAAGGGACTCACGACTTCCTCAATCGTCTCTACGACGCCAGCTTCCATGATGCGGCGATCGAGTTCCATGACCCGGCGGGCCTCGTCAGGCGAAAACAGGCACCGGTCATCCTGGCCCAGCACTTCCTCGACGGACTTGCCGGTAATCCGGGATGCACCGCTGTTGAACATCAGATATCGACCCTGGCGATCCTTCACGTAGATGGCATCCGTAGTGCCCTCGGTGATCGACAGCAACAGCGTCTGGGCTTGCCGCATCTGCGTTTCTGCCTGCCTGCGATCCGTGATGTCCAAGACCGTCGCATAACATGCCTGCCGTCGTTCAGAAAACGCGGCTTCAATGCGCACGCAAAACGGACACCCTGCTCTGCGTTCGAGCACCACCTCGCAGGCTTGCTTCGCCTTGGTGTCGATCACCAACCGCAGGCAGGCGTCAAACGCGGGACGGTCGGCGGCGGCCACGAACGCCGTAAAAGGCAGCTTTGGCACCTGCGACGGATCGATATTGAGCAGGGAGGCCGCCGCGCTGTTCAACTGGCGGATCGTCCCGTCGGGACCGAGGACCAGGTAGCCCAACGGCGCCAGCTCGAACAGGTCGGTGTATCGCGCCAGGCTCGCCAGCAGATCTTCCCTGCTCTGCGGGAGTTCCTCGTTCTGCAGTTCCTGCATCATCCGGCTGGACCTGGAGTTCATCAAGGAGTTGCTGCCCCCTTCAACCGAGAGCTTGATCACGACAGTCTAGTCCTGTAATTATTCGATGAACAGTCCCCCCGACACTGCACGACACCCCCGACACTGCACACCCGGCGCTGCCCATCCGCTCGCCAGGTCCTGTCGCTAAGGCGCCGCGCCAAAATAAGTTGATTGAGGAACAGGATTCGGCCTCGCAGCACGGGATTCGACTCCCCGGCGAAGCACCGGCAAGACCGGGTCGGCCCAAGGCTACCGAAGTGGCCAGACGAGTAAGAGCGTATTTCGCCCCACATCCCACGGCGGAGGCCTCCCGGCGATTGGCCACCTCACACCAGCCAGGTGATCAAGAACTGTTTTTACATGGTCCTGGATTAGACATTTTTTCGTACAGGATCCTGGACTAGCTCCTGGATGAGATGTCAATACCCCACCGAATGGAGGATTTGAAGATGTCGTGCCCCTGTCGTCGGTCTGGCCAACGTTGCCGACAACCACTTTGCCGGGCGGGGTGACTTCAAACTCGATGGACGGCGACACCGAGTACCGCAGCGAGCGCATCCAGCCGATCGACAGCGTGCGAGTGCGGTAGCAGATTCCCGCAGGCCGCCCCGTCCGCCAGCTTCGCCGGCTCTGGCAAAAGGCGGACATCCCGTTCGAGATCGTCGGTACCGAGATTGGCTTCACGGTCGAGAATCCAGGAGAATACGAGGTCGTTGCCGCCGAGTTCTAGCCCGTGCGGAATCTGCGGGATAGGGTACATCAAGCGCTGCGCCGATGTACCAACCTTAGGCCGGGTAATCGAGCGTATGCAACCCAGACATGGGCCTGTTCCTTGGCGGGACCTCCAATCAGCTGACCCCCGCTGAAAACAGCGGCGGAGGGCCTTCCGGCCTTCCGCTCTGCCTCCGTGTGCTGCGTGCCGACGGACGCCTTGTTGACGAATCGATACCAAATGGTATATAGTGGTGGTGTGAGGGTTCGCATGCGGATTCGACAGATCATTTGGGATCTGGACGAGGATGCCGATGGCAATGTCCAGCACATCGCGGAGCACGGCATCACGGTCGAGGAGGTGGAGGACGTGTTGTGCGCCGCTGAGGAAGTCGTGGCTAGTCATTCGTCCGGTCGGCCAATCACCTTCGGGGAGGCCAGCACGGGGAAGTACTTAGCCGTGGTCTTCGAAGTTGTCGAAGAGGAACCGTTGGCCGTCTACCCTGTTACCGCGTATGAAACGGAGCCGTGAGGAGAACTGCGGAAATCATGGTGAATCGCATCCGACGCAACCGCAAGTTGACCGCGGAAGAAGTGGCTCAGGTCCGTGAGGCGCGCGCCGAGTTTACGAGGCAGCCATCGAAGGCCCAACTGCTCAATTCTCCGATGTATATCGGTCCGATGAGCATCGAGGAGTATCTGGCCTGGCGCAAGGGAGCCGGGATGGTCCCGTTGGCGCAGCAACTTCAGGCCGCCCTCGCAGCCACCGGACAATCGCTGTATGCCATCGCCCAGGCCAGCGGTGTGGCCGCCCCCGTGCTCCAACGCTTCGTCAACGGCGAACGCGGGATTACGCTGGAAACGGCGGGCAAACTGGCGGCTTATCTGGGGCTGGCCTTGCTGCCCGATCTGGGCGTGTCGGGCCCGGAGCATCGTGCTACGATCTGACGAACCCAGGTCCTCGCCGCACCGAACAGTCCCCAACTGCGGCGATAGCACGTGTTTCATCGTCGGTCCTTACCCGCTTGTCCGCGGTGGGGCAGCGTTGTAGGCTTGTGCGGAATCCCCGTCGAGTCTAACAGGAACCTGCTGATGATCGCCCACACGTGGTTGCGCGGTTGCCTCTCCGCTTGGATCTCCGTCTTGGTATTTGCCTTCCCGGCCCACGCGGCCATCGAACCCACCGGCCTGCGTTGCGAGTACCGGACAAACCCCCAGGGGATCGACGTGGCCAGTCCGCGACTCAGCTGGATCGTCCAAGCCACCGCTGCCGCCGAACGCGGACAGCGTCAGACGGCGTATCACATCCTGGTGGCCAGTAAACCCCAATTGCTCCTCGCGGATCAGGGCGATCTGTGGGACACCGGCAAAGTCGCATCGAGCCAAGCGGTGCATGTCGCCTATGCCGGCCAACCGCTCACATCGCGGCTGCGCTGTTACTGGAAGGTGCAGCTCTGGGATAAGGACGAGAAAGCCTCGTTGTGGAGTCCGCCCGCTGCGTGGTCGATGGGCCTGTTGGAGGCTGCGGACTGGCAGGCGGAGTGGATCGGTGCGCAGGTCACGATGAATCAGGCCACCGGCCCGTATCTCCCGTGCATCTACTTGCGGAAACAATTCCAAGCTCCGAAGCCGGTGCTGCGAGCCACGCTGTATGCCACGGCGGCCGGCGTCTACGAGCTCTCTGTGAACGGCCAACGCGTGGGCCGCGACTACTTCACCCCCGGCTGGACCGAGTACGACAAGCGGATCTACTACCAGACCTACGACGTGACGGGCCTGCTTCGCACGAGCGGCGAAAATGTCCTCGGTGCGATTCTCGGCGACGGCTGGTACGGGCTGCATCATAACGGTCGTGGCAAACTGGCCTTGTTGGCCCAACTGCACTTGGACTACGCCGACGGCACGAGCGAGATCGTTGCTACGGACGAATCGTGGAAGGCCACTACGGACGGTCCGCTCCTGATGTCTGACATCTACCAGGGCGAAAGCTACGACGCCCGCAAGGAAATGCCGAAGTGGAACAATCCCTGGTTTGCCGATCGCGATTGGACGCCGGTCGTAGTTGAAACGAAAGCCCAGTCCGGTGCGGAGGTCGCCGCGCCCACCATCGCCACGGCCGTGCGGCAGGCACACCCCGGCGTCCCCGTCCGCAAGACGCAGGAGATCAAGACGGTCACGGTGACCGAACCGAAGCCGGGGAACTTTGTGTTCGACCTGGGCCAGAACTTCTCCGGCTGGGCCCGTCTGAAGGTCAAAGGCGAGGCGGGCACGCAGGTCACGCTCCGGTTTGCCGAGATGCTCAATCCGGACGGCACCGTGTACACGGCCAACCTGCGGGCCGCGAAGTGCACGGATACGTACCTCTTGAAGGGCGGGTCGGGAGAGACCTGGGAGCCGCGTTTCACGTTCCATGGTTTTCGCTACGTCGAGGTCACGGGCTATCCGGGAAAACCGACGGCCGAGGCGATCACCGGTGTGGTGCTGAACTCCGACGCACCGCTGGTCAGTTCGTTTGAATGCTCCAATCCCATGTTGAACCAACTCTACCGCAACATCGTGTGGAGCCAGCGGTCGAACTACCTAGAGGTGCCGACCGACTGCCCGCAGCGCGACGAGCGTATGGGCTGGAGCGGGGATGCCCAGGCGTTCCTCGGTACCGGCACGTACAACATGGATCTGGCGGCGTTCTTCACCAGTTGGCTGTTCACCTTCAACGACAGCCAGGACGTGGAGGGCGGGTATCCCAACATGGCGCCTCGCGGCGGCGGCGTATCGCCGGGTTGGGGTGATGCGGGCGTGATCTGCCCTTGGACGCTGTACCGCATGTACGGCGACAAGCGGGTCATCGAGCAGCATTACGCCGGAATGGCCCGCTGGATCGAGTACCTGGAAAAACGCAGTCAGAATTACCTGCGCCCAGCCGAGGGCTTTGGCGATTGGCTGAACGTCGGCGCCGAGATGCCCAAGGACGTGCTCGCGACCGCCTACTTCGCCTACAGCGCGAATCTGATGGTCAAGCTGGCTCGGGCCATCGACCAACTGGAAGATGCCGCGAGATATGACCACCTGTTCCAACAGATCAAGGCCGCCTTCCACCAAGCCTACGTGGCAGACGATGGCCGGATCCAAGGCCACACGCAGACGACTTATCTGATGGCGTTGGGCTTTGATCTGTTACCGCCGGAACAACGTCCCCAGGCAACCGCGCACTTGCTGAAGTTGATCGACGAGCGGGACGGGCACCTGTCGACGGGCTTCCTGGGCGCCAATTTATTGCTGCCGACGCTGACCGAAGTCGGCCGCTTGGATGTCGCCTATCGACTGTTGCAAAACGAAACGTATCCCTCGTGGGGCTATCCGGTGAAACTTGGTGCCACGACGATTTGGGAACGTTGGAACGGCTGGACAGAACAAGGCGGCTTCCAGGATCCGGGCATGAACTCGTTCAATCATTACGCCTACGGTTCGTGCGGGCAGTGGATGTTTTCCACCCTGGCTGGCATCGACACCGACGGTCCCGGTTTCGAGCGTATCCTGATCCGGCCGCGTCCCGGCGGCGGCATCACCGAGACGAAAGCCAGTTACGACTCCATCCACGGTCGCATCGCCACCGCGTGGCAGCAGCAGGGAGCTGAGCTATTGCTGCAGGTCAGCCTGCCGGCCAACACCACGGCCACGGTGTTCGTGCCAGCCACGGCTGCGGCCAACGTCACCGAAGGCGGCCAGCCAGCAGACCAGGCAGACGGCGTGCGATTCCTGCGCAGGGAGGCCGGCGCGGCCGTGTACGAGGTTGTAGCCGGGAACTACGCGTTTGTCTCGCAGGGGCCGTAACCGAAAAAGACTCCCGATTTTGTGCACCCACGCCGACTACCACGCGGCTATTTTGCGATACAATGGCTTAAGCCGTCGGGCATCTCCGTCGGCCTGACAAAATGATATGTCGGAGGCGATCGTCTCCTTCGCCCAGCAGTCTCCTTCACCCGCGCGACAAGTTCGTCGGGGTGGCAAACGGTGTCGGATATGGCTTTTCCCATCGCATGTAGTTGCGGATGTCGCATTGATGTGGCAGCCACGGACGCAGGTTTGACGATCACCTGTCCCGACTGCGACCGTCGGCTGGTGGTGCCGGCTTGGACCGAGTTGCAGCGGAGCGTGACGAACGGCGAACCGTTAGTCGCTCAGGACGCAGAGAAAACCCAGCACAGTGGCAACGCCGCGTCCGGACTGAAAACACCCGATTCGGACCTGCCGGATGAGTTCCCGTTTCTGTGGACCCCCGACTGGCTGTGCCGCCAACGCATCAATCAACAGGCCCTCCAGAACTTTGTCGCGGCGTTCCAGAAGTCACTCCGGCAACACTTTATCGAGGTTCCCGCGGACTGTGTTCTGGATGTCGGTTGCGCTCTGCTGCCCAGCGGAAAACTCCTGCTCGACATCCAGACCCGGCCGCCGGTCTTGTCGGCAGAACAGACGGCGGCCCTGCAAGAACAATTGATGCAAGTCGCCTGCCCGCCAGTCCACCATCGGCCCGTCGTGTTTTCGGTTCGCCTGGTCGTGGGGGCTGGTCCCCGAGACGCGGTGCACGGCTTTGCGCCGCCCTTCACCCAAGTCGGCGAAGGCCGGCTGAGCGGGACTTTCGAACAGCTCATCGCGACCTGGGATGCCCTCGCCGCCGAGCCGGGAGAGCTCTCGACCGGGGTGTCGCCCAGCGTGTCGCTTGCCCTCGCGCAAGCCCCAGACGTCTCGCCCAGGGGGGCCGCGGAAGGCCAGCGCCGAGCGGCGAAGCGATCGTGGCGCGACTGGTGGGCCTGGCTCAAGCGGCAACTGTTCCCCACACCACCACCGCCTCCGCGGTTGACCCCGCCGGAAAATCCGACGGACGACCAAGCCTACGCGTTCAAGTCGGCCGAAGACTTCACGGTGGCGGAATTGTCCGACCTGATCCGGCGTTATCCCAACTACGCCCGGTTCTATCGCTGGCGTGGGGAGCACCACCTGCGGCAGGGTGACTTCGAGGCGGCCATTGCCGATTTTGCGGAGCTGTTGCGAATTCGCCCGGATGACCTCCAGGCCCTGCTCACCCGCGGCGGCGCCAGTTGCGAGGTCGGCCAGATGCGGCAAGGACTCGCCGACTTCAATGCGGTGCTCCAGCGCGATCCGGAGCATGTCGTCGCGTTGCACAACCGCGGCCTGGTCTACCTGGAACTGGAAGCCTGGGAGGCCGCCGCGGCTGACTTTGGCCGCGCCGCCGAACGGGAGCCGTGGGAGCCCCGCTTCCGGACGGAACTGGGCAAGACGTTGGCCATGCTCCGACGCTACAGCGAGGCTTGCGAGGCCTTCACCCACGCCATCCGCCTGGACCCACACGACGATCAAGCCTACGCGCTCCGGGGCATCATGCGCCAATATATGGCGCCCGGCGCCGCGTCGAGCGTGGAGGCGATCGCTGATTTCTCGCGAGCCATCGAGATCAATTCCGACCAGCCGCTCCATTACCTCCGCCGGGCAGAACGGTATTGGATGGCGGACGAGTTCCGCAAGGCCATTGCAGACTGCGACCGCGTGCTCCAGTTGGACCCTGACTCGGCACTGGCTGCCGGACTGCGCGGGGTGGCTCACGAGTCGCTGGATCACTCGGCAGCGGCGATCGCGGACTGTACGACGGCGATCGACGCGGACCAGGGCAACTTCTTCGTCTATCTGGCTCGCGCCAACGCCTATGGCAAGCAAGGCGAATATGAACTGGCCTTTGTGGATGCGGATCAAGCTATCGGCTTGGAACCCGATCGCCCGGAGGGGTACAACTGCCGTGGCATGGCTCGGGCGGGCCTGGAACGCTTCGACGAAGCCCTGGAGGATTTCTCGCAGGCCATCGAATTGAACCCGGCTTGGCCGATGGCATTTGGCAATCGAGCGGTTGTGTTTCGATTACTGGGCGAGCCGGACCGAGCCATCGAAGATCTGGACCAGGCCCTCCGCCTGGACGACACGCACGCCCAGGCTTATCGCCTCCGAGCCCAATGCTGGTCCGATCAGCACGAACTGGCCCGAGCGCTCGAGGACCTGAACCAGGCGATCCGTTTGGCACCCCAAGATCCCGATGCCTATCTGGCCCGTGCCAGCCTGTCGTTGGAGCAGCACCAGCTCGAACAAGCCCGCGCCGACTTGGACCTCGCGATTTCCCACCGCCGGGACTTCGTGCCAGCCTTGTTCTGCCGCGGGCAGGTTTTGGCGGCGCTCGATGACACGCCAGGCGCGTTGCGGGATCTGAACGCGGTGATCCGCCTCGCGCCGGGGTTCGGCCTGGCCTTCGCCTGCCGCGGCGACATCCGAATCCAGCAGGGCAAACAAGAACAGGCGGAGGCCGACTACCAGGAAGCGATCCAACTCGATCCGGAATTGGCCGAAACGATCCAGATTCAACGGCTGCTGGCCGAGGGCCGCTTCCAGCACACCCACGAGCACTTTGACGAGGCGATCCGGTTGGCCTCCGAAGCGTTGGAAATGTTTGAAAACTGTCTGCCGGCCTACGCGCTGCGGGCCTCGGCCCACTGGTACTCCGAGCAGTACGTCGAAGCCCTGGCGGATTGCGACCAGGTTCTCAAGTTGAGCGAGGCGGCGGTCTCCACGCACTCCCTACGAGGACAAGTCCTGGCAGAACTGGGAGAGTTCGACACGGCGTTGAGCGAGCTGGACCGGGCCGTCTCCTTGGCCGAGCAATCAGGACCGAATCCGCTGCTGGCGTACTCGCTCAATGGACGGGCTCTGGCCCAGGCGGGTCTGGGCGATCTCGCCGCGGCGGACCGCGATTTCCATGCCTCGATTGCCGCCTGCCCGGACAACGCCTGGGTCTACTACAACCAAGGTCTGGTCTATCACCAGCAGGGCCAAGACGACCGGACGGCGACTTGCTTCAAACTCGCCCTGACCCTGGAAAACCCACGACTCCCCCCCCGCAAGCGAGATCGGGTACAAGCCTTTCTAGCCCGCCGCGCCGCGTGCCCAACCTAGCGGCACAGCTGGGAAGGACGGCAGGCACGGAAACAGACAAACAGCGGTATCGCATCTTTGAGGCCCAGCCACA
>JAPLNJ010000334.1 GCA_026692885.1 Planctomycetota bacterium
GCGAGTCCAGAATACGGTACTCCACGCGGTAGCCGAGTTGCTCGAAATCAGCGACGATCTGGCGCACGTACGTGCCGCCGAAGTTCTGCGAAAGCCCGTCCACGTTCTCAGCAATAAACAGCGTCGGACGGAGGCGGGAAACGGCCTCCTGCATGGCCAGGTAAAGCCGATTTCGGGAGTCGTGCTCGTCCTTGGGGCCAGCTTTCGAAAAACCCTGGCACGGAAACCCTCCGAGCACCACGTCGATTCCATCGAGATTCGCAAGGTCGCCGCGAAATTCTTCCTCGGTCACCGATCGCAGGAAAACGCGAGTATCCACGTTCCTGGCGTAACAATCGACGGCAACCGAATCATTGTCGCATGCGTAGACCAGATCGAAGCCCTGCTCCTTGAAGCCGAGGTCCAGACCTCCGCAACCGCAGAACAGGCTCACCACACTCGGTATCGTCATTCTTCTGCCTCAGCGAGCAAACGTGCAACCCGAACCGTTCCTTCAACATCGGTTCGATGTTCCTTGTTGGCCTTCATTGTGCGGTCCCAAAAGAAAAATGACGAGGCCGCGTCGTCCGGCCGAAGACGGGCTGAAGCCCTGGCGTCCACCAGTCGCGGCCGGAAAAGTCACCCAGGAGCAGGAGCTCGACTTCAACACGCCCGCGTCAGTAGCTCAAGACACCCCACTTGGCCAGCGCGAGGACCTCGCCGGCTTTGACCTTTTTCTGAAATGTGGTGCAGCTGTTGGCCGACGTGCCGAACAGGCGAAACTCCGGCTGGGCGACTTTCTCGAAGCCCTGCTGGGTCAACTGTTCGGACACGCTGTCTCGGTTGCGATCGGGCAGCGGGGTCACGACAAACACGATTCCCTCTCGGACGACTTCCACCGCGGTTCCGTTGATCGAGGCCCGCACGAAGGTCCGTCCGTTCACCAGGGCCGGCAGGTTCTCGGCCTGGTAGTCGCGATCGGTGAATAACTTCGCGCCGTTGACGAACGTCGCGAGGCTGTCACCGGCTTTCAGGAGCTTCAGTTCAGCTGCCGCTCCTTTTAGCGGAAGCGCGCCATCGCTATGCGAGTTGAGCGGTTTGCTGACGGGAGGCTGACCCGCCCTCTGCGGATTCGTGCCCGTGGCCCGGTTGATCAGCACCCGCAGCTGTACCTTTCCCGACACGTCCTGGCCAGCCAGCACGTCGTCCTCCGTGAACACCGACAGGAGGATCTCCTTGTCGCCCGTTCGATCACGGTCGTAGATGATGAAGCTGCGACCGTCGTCCTGCTGGAAGCCGTCCGGGTAGGAAACGCCCGAACGTTCGTCCAGTAGCAGTCCGCCTTGCCAGGTGTTGCCGTCGTCTTTCGAGAGGTAGGCGGTCAGGTGCGACCGACCGATTCGCTTGCCGAGGGGACCGTGCTTGACCAGCAACAGATTACCCGAGTGGAGACGACGCACGAAGAACCGCGCCGCCGGATGAGCCACCGTCGACGGCGTCACGTCGCTCCACGTCTGCCCCTCGTCGGTCGAGACGCTGTGCCCGATGCCGTAGCTGGTGCGGACCCACATCCACAGACTGTCGTCGCGCCGCGGGACAATCATCGGCTCGTCGCAGTTGCGGTCTTTATGTTCGGGGACGGTGGCCGTGCCCCGCAAGCACCAGCTCTGGCCCTGGTCCGTCGAGGCCATCACCCGGCAGCTTCCTGCCCTTTGCCAGATGGCCGTCGGCAAGAGCCAGTCGCCCTGGCTAGTGACGGTCGGTTTGCACATCATGATCCCTTCGCAAATCAATCGCGGCCTTGACCAAGTGGGCTGCTCTGCGTTCGGATCCGCGGTCGTCATGGCGAACAGATAGGGCAGTCCTCCGCCGCGCTGCGCCCAGAAGAGCCACAGACGCCCTTGGGGGTCGAGCCAGGGGCAGGGATCAAAAGCGCGTACCGGCCCGTCGCAATCGGGGTCGATGACCAGTTTCAGATCGGACCACGTGCGACCGTCGTCGCCGCTGGTCACCAGCAGAATGTAGTTGTGCTGGTCCTCGGTGACGCCGCCACCGTACCAGGTCGCCCAGAGCCGACCGTTCGGCGACCGCTCCAGGCTGGGAATCCCCTGAAACATGCGGACCTTGTCGGCATACTCCGGCCCCGCCTGGAAATTGACCGGCGGTGGACTAGCGGCCGGATCCTGCGTCTCGCCGGCCCCCACGGAGCCACTGGCCAAGGACGAGTACGTCAGCAGCAACAGCGTCAGGAAACGGAAACGAGTCATCGTGCCTACTCCATGCGTTAGGACCGCGGGTCTGTCTCAGGGTGGCTGTGATACCGCGTGCTGGAAGGTCGCCCAATAGGCCCGGTCGGCTGCATAGGTATCCACGGGCGTGCCGTCCGGTAACTCCTTTGGCAGCACGCCGAAATGCTGCAATTCGCGGATGTAGAACCGATTCGGACGAAAGCCTGGCATGTCGAACCGTTTGTGCTGAGTCAAGCGTTGTGAGGCGTCTTGAATCGCCTCGAAGATCTCTCGATAGTCGGGATCGGTCTGGTCGGCAAAAACCGGTTGACCGCAGAGCTGCAGCCCGCCCGCCTGACGGCCCAGCGGGGCTCGCAGCAGCAGCGATTTCTCCGGCCGGTCAAGATTGCACAGCGCTTGATGAAGCGGCGCTTCACCCAATTGGAAGTAGGCCAGGTGCCGGATCAAGATGATGTCGTAGATGTCCGTCAACAGCGGCTGCGGCGGTTCGCGTTTGCCGAACTGGAAATAGAAGGCGCCCGGCTTCGGGTTGCGGTACGGCGGTTTGGTCGCCTGGTGGCACGTGGCACAGCGCCGCCGCATGGTCGTCTCGGGAAAAGTCACCGGGTAGATGCCGCTGCCCAAGGCGCCGTAGGTTCCCGGGTAGACCGCGCCTGATTCGATCCACAGCCGAACCAGCGTCCGCTCGTGGGCCGACAGTTGGGCTTCATAGTGGCTGCCGTCGATTAACGTCATCAACCGGCTGGCCGAACTACCGATCGTACGCGGCGACCGATTACCGGCACTGTTCCGGCCGTCGACGACCAGGCCGTGACTGAACATGGTCCAGTAGGCCGTCGTGAAATAGGGCGTCCGATCGCCCGACAGATCGACCTGACCGTCACGCCGATCGGAATTATGGCACCGCACGCAGTGGCGGCCGAGAATCGGCTGGATGTCGCGGGGGAAGTCCAGAATGTCGGGGACGTCCTCGCAGGGGGCGAGCCGGCGGGGCTCTCGACGCAGGGCTGCCAGCGTGGCCGTCGGCCGTGCATGCGGGGCGCGGATCCGTTGCTCGTGGCAGCCGACGCAGGACGTCGTTTCGCCGGGCTGCACGGTCACAAAGCTCTGCATCCGTTTGACCGACAAGCCATGCTCGTCCAAGGCGACAAAGAACAGGGAGCGCAAGGCGGGCACCTCCAGGTACGCCGAGCCGTCGGCTTCGACCGGCACGGTGCCCAGGATGCGTTCGATCAAGAAGGTTCCGCCGACCGTCAGGGGCTCTTGACCGTTGGAGAAACACGCAGGACGCGGCAGTTGTTCTAACACCAGCAGCTGCTTGATCTCGCCGGGCCGCACGCCTTCCATATTCCGGCCGGCGTAGACATCGGAGAGCACCAGCCGACCCGTCGCTTGCTGCGGCGCGAAGCGGGACGGGAGGATCGGTTCGCGAGGCCGAGGACGGAGGGGCCGCGGCTCGTGACAGTCCCATCGCCCGCCCGGCTGTTCCGGCCGGTAGATGGTTTCCGTCTGGCCTTCGGCCGTGAGCAGGTGTAGTCCCGCCTTGTCGGCCACTAGGAAAAACTCGGCCGAAAGCGGATACGGGTCGCGGAAGTTGCGCGGGCTGATCGGGCGGGCCATCGACATGTCGTCGGGGCCGCGCCGCGGATCGACAATCGTCACGAGCCCCTCATGTTCCGTCAGGCCGTGGCCTGGGGAGAACGAGGCCACCACCTGGCCGGTGCCGGGAATCGGCTTGGCATCGATCATCACGCCGCCCGGATGCTGATTGCCGAAGAAGACCATGACCTCCGTGCCGTCCGGATTGATGGTCCAGAGGTGGTGGTACAGCATCATGTGGCGGTCGACATACTCCCACCGCATGTAGAGCATTCGCCCGTCGGGCAACATCCACGGCGTGTTCTCCTGCTCGGCGTTGTTCGACAGCATGCGGATGTTTTTCCCGTCGGCGTCACAGCGATAGAGCGTCGCCACCTGGGTCCTCCAGCACGGCACAAAGCGATGGCAGCGGCTCGAGCAGAAGACGATGCCGTCGTCCGGCGTGTAGATGGGCTCGATGTCGTTGTCCGGGCCGTCGGTGAGTTGCCGGAGGTTCGCGCCGTCGCTGTCGATTTCGTACAGGTGATAGGTCGTCGTGCCGGCCCGGCGATAGGAGAACAGGATCCGCCGGCCAGCGTAGTGCACATTCGGATCGCGGACCCCACCTGCCGGATCGTCCAGCAGCACCTGGAGTTTGCCGGTCCGTAAATTCAGTCGGCACAGGCGTCCGCCATGGCCGAAGGCGTAACGCATCTCGCCCTCTTTGAGGATGGCCGAATTGCTGTACGGCGAATCGTTTTCGCAGTAGTGGCCGAAGTTGCCGTACCAGTGGTCGCGGCCGGAGACCCGCTGGGCGAAGACGATTTCTTCGCAGTCGGCCAGCGGACCGTTCAACACCGCTGCCAGGATCGCGCCGGAAGCCGCACGTCCCGTCGTCGGCGCGACCTCGGCCGCCACAGCGCCAGCCCCCGTCGCGAAAATCATGGTTACGCAAACGCACCCGGCCTGTACTGAACTGCGAAGTTGTCGTCCGGCACTCACAAGGGTTTCCTCCGCGGCTGATCGACTCTTCCCGGATTTCGCGGTCGTAAAGAAATAACGTAGCGAATCGGTCCTACGGTCAATCTGCGAACTTATTCTTCTGCAGCCACTTAGAACCGGCGCATCAATAACTGTCGGGTTTTCAAAGTAGTCATCACGCTCCGCGTGATGACATGTCGTCACGGCGGAGCGTGACGACTACTACACTTGCGACACTTATTGATGCGCCGGTCCTTGGCGCTAGAACGCCGCATGTTCCGTGCGGGCGATGATCTCTTCCTGCAACTCCCGCGAGAGGTCGCAGAAGTAATCGCTGTAGCCAGCCACGCGGACGATCAGGTCGCGGTGGGTGGACGGCTCGGCCTGGGCTTTGCGCAGCGTCTCGGCCGTGATCACATTGAACTGCACGTGGTGGCCGTCCAGTTTGAAATAGCCTCGCACCAGATGCGTCAGCATGTCGATGCCGTGCTCGTGCTCCAACAGTGTCGGCGTGAACTTCATGTTCAACAACGTGCCGCCCGTCTTGAGGTGGTCCATGCGCGCGGCCGACTTGAAGACCGCGGTGGGTCCGCGCCGGTCCGCGCCCTGCACCGGCGAAATGCCTTCGGACAACGGCACGCCCGCATGGCGGCCATCGGGCATCGCGCCCGTGACCGAGCCGAAATAGACGTGGCACGTGGTAGGCAGCATTTCGATCTGGTAGTGTCCACCCTTGGTATTCGGGCGCCCGTCCACCTCCTGGAAACAGGCGTTGAACGCTTGGACCATCAGGTCGTCCGCGTACGGATCGTCGTTGCCGTATTTCGACGTCTTGTGCAGCAGGCGCTGACGCAGCGGCTCCTGCTCCGCGAAATTCGCGTCGAGCACAGCCACCAGCTCCGGCAGACTCAGGGACGGATCGTCGAACGCGACCTGCTTGATGGCCGACAGGCTATCGGCCAGGCTGCCGATGCCGACGAACTGGATGAAGGTGTGGTTGTAGCGCGCGCCGCCGGCGTTGTAGTCCCGGCCCGTCCGGATGCAGTCGTCGGTGAGCACCGACAGGAACGGCGCGGGCATCAGGCGGGCGTACATCTGCTCGATGATCTGGTTGCCGCGAATCTTGAGTTCGACGAAGTGGTGCAACTGCTGACGGAACGCAGCGAACAAGGCCTCGAAACTCTGCCAGCTGGCGGCCGTTCCCGTCTGCGGCCCCAACTGCTTTCCCGTCCGGGGATCGACGCCGTCGTGCAGCGTGAGCTCCAGCACCTTGACCAGGTTAAAGTAGCCGGTCAGGATGTAGGCCTCCTTGCCGAACGCGCCGGTCTCGACGCAACCGCTGCAACCGCCAGCCCGCGCGTCCTCCAACGACTTACCCTGCCGGATCTGCTCTTCGATCACTGCATCCGCGTTGAAAATGGAGGGGAATCCGTAACCCTGGCGAACGACTCGCAAGGTGTGCTTGAGCACTGCGTCGGGCGTCTTGCGGGACAGTTGCAGATTGCTGCTTGGCTGGAGCAAGTGCAGCTGGTCGACGATGTCCAGCAGCAGGTGGGTCAGTTCGTTGGAGCCGTCCGAGCCATCCGGCAACAGGCCCGCGAGATTGATATTCGCGAAGTCGGTGTACGTCCCGCTCTCCGCCGCCGTGACTCCGACTTTGGGCGGTGCCGGGTGGTTGTTGAACTTGACGAAGAAAGTCTCCAGCAACTCCCGGGCCAGCTCCAGCGTGAGCGTGCCGTCCGCCAAACCTTGGCGGTAGAACGGCAGCAGATGCTGGTCGAGATGGCCGGGGCTGAACGAATCCCAGCCGTTCAATTCCGTGATCACGGCCAAGTGGCAGAACCAGTAGGCCTGCAGCGCTTCGTGGAAATCGCGTGGGGCCTGGGCCGGCACGTGTCGGCAGACGTCGGCGATCTTGAGCAGTTCGGCCTTGCGCAACGGCTCCGTCTCGCGTGCCGCCCGGTCCTGAGCTAGTTTCGCATGCCGCTCGGCGAACACGATCACGGCCTCGCAGGCCAGGTCCATCGCCAGCAGTTGCTCGCGTTTGGCGTAGGCTTCCGCATCACCAAGGTAATCCAGACGCTCGATCGCGTCGGCAATTCTCCGCTGGAATTGCCGCAGGCCGGTGCGGTAGATCTTGTCGTCCAGAACCGTGTGGCCCGGCGCCCGCTGCTCCATGAACTCGGTGAACAGACCCGCTTCGTAGGCTGCGATCCACTCCTCGGACATGGCCTGGAAGATCTTGTCCCGCATACTGCGGTCGCGCCAGTAGGGAACGACCAGCGTTTCATAGATCCGGATGGTCTCGTCGGATACGGCGTAGCTGGTCTTGGGGCGTGAGTTGAGGATTCGCAGGTCCTCGACACTGTGGCAAGTCAATTCCGGATACGTCGGCACCGCCTTCGGTCGCGGCCCGCGTTCGCCCACGATCAATTCGTCGTCGCCCAGATAAATGGTCTTCCGCTCGCAGAGGTACAGAAACGAGCGAGCCCGCGTTACCGGGATCGAGTACTTGCCGTCGTGAGCCTGGTAGAACTGGGTCAGCAGTTGAGCCCGTTCGTGCGAAATCGAGGGGCCGGTTTCCAGGCTGGTCTGTCGGAGTCGTGCGGTACGCTGGTCCATGACGGTAGCTGCTGGCAGAAAGAAGTGTTGTTGGGAATCGTCATCCGTTAGCCGTTACAGTGTGCCCGGACTGGGCCGCCTGTCAAGGTGACCTGGAGTGCTATGGGCCTTGATCGTAACATTGCGAACTGCTGTCATCGCCGACAACAATGTGGGTGGCTGGTGGCTGAGCCTAAGCGAAGCCCCAGTCCACTGCTGGGGCTTCGCTTAGGCTCAGCCACCAGCCACCTCGCTGCTAGCGTTTTGCGCAAAGTTCCGATCAATGCCTTCCTGGTGGTTGCTGTCTGGGCCACTTGGCATCGCGGTATAATCCCGCAATCGGGCGTGTTGGACCGCCGCGCGCCCTAATCCCACAAGGTACCTACCCCAAGAACCTGGCTCATTACTGGACCCTCTCTACCCGCTGCTCCCGCTCGTTCAGTGGCTGATCTGCACGATGGCGGCGATTGGCTTTGCCTTCGACATCTATTAGTTACTGATGCTGCCGCTAATCGTTCGGCCGGCGCTGCTGGAACTCGGCGACATTCGCCCCGGATCGCCGCAGTTCACCCTGTGGTTCAGCCTGCTGTTCTACGTGCCGGCGATGGCGGGGGGCGTGTTTGGCCTGTTGGGCGGTATACCTGACCGACCGGCTGGGTCGGCGGCGAGTCCTGACCTGGAGCATCCTGCTCTACGCATTCGCGGCGTTCGCGGCCGGCTTCTCGACGAATCTGAGCATGCTGCTGTTCTTCCGTTGCCTGGTGTTCATCGGCGTGTGCGTCGAGTTTGTGGCGGCGGTGGCCTGGTTGGCCGAATTGTTCCCGGACGCCAAGCGGCGCGAGGGAGTTCTGGGCTTTACCCAGGCCTTTTCGTCAGTCGGCGGTCTGCTGGTGGCCCTGGCCAATGGCATCGCGGCAGCCTGGGCGATCAACCAAGCTGCCCCTCTGATTTTCGGCCTCTCGCTACCGGCCTTCCAGTTGCCGGCCGTGCAGCTGCCGGGCTTCCTGGCATTCCTCGGTGAGATCAAGAACGGGCATGCTGACTGGCGGTACACGCTGATGTCCGGGCTCATTCCCGCACTCCCGCTGATTTTGATCCGGCCTTTCCTGCCCGAGTCGCCGGCCTGGCAAAAGAAACGCGAGGCGGGGACGCTGCGCAGGCCGAGCATTCGGGAACTCTTCTCGCCGCAACTCCGCCGCGTCACGATCATCACGACGCTGATGTTCACTTGCAGCTTTGCCGCGGCGTTCGGCGCCATCCAGCAGATGCCGCAGATCGTGCCGGGATTGCCCGAGGTGAAAGCGGCGATCGACAAGGCGCTGGCCGAGAAGCTGCCCGACGCGAAGAAAAAGGCCCTGCAAACGCAGCTCGCCGGTGAAGGCAAGAGTGACGAGGCCATCCAGAAGGCCCTGACGCTGGAAGTCCGCAAGATCGCCGGTCCGATCGAGCAGGCCAGCGCCTCGCAGGCCACCAAGATCGAGGAGATCGGCGGGCTGTTTGGCCGCTTGGCGTTGGCGATTCTGATTCTCCTGATCGCCAGCCGCCGGATGCTGCTCCGGGTGTTCCTGATCCCCGGTCTGGTGATCATGCCGCTGGTGTTCGGCTGGGCGGCCGTGACCCGGCTGTCGTACCTGGAAATCGGGATGTTTCTGGCCGGCTTCCTGACCGTGGCCCAGTTCAGCTTCTGGGGCAACTATTTACCGCACGCTTTCCCCGTGCACTTGCGTGGCACGGGCGAAAGCTTCGCGGCGAACATCGGCGGCCGTCTGATCGGCACCTGCTTCGCGGGCCTCACGCAGTGGATTGCCTATTGCCTGCCGATCAGCGCAGCGGCCCCTGCCAAAGTCGCCTACGCGGCGGCCGGAGTGGCGTTCACCGTCTATCTGGTCAACTTCGTGGCTTCTTTCTGGCTGCCCGAACCGCCCGGCGAAACGCTGGCGGAATAGTCCGGAAAGTCAATGACTCGACGCTGTTCACGTTCTACAGTGCCTTCGCGAGAGACGCGACCTCGCTCGGGAAGTTGCGGTCCCCAAAGTCGCGGGCGTGCCCATCACGGCCATCCACCTCCCCTGGCAGCTTGGCCGCACGGCCGACCTCGGCGATGTCCAGATCCGCTTGCCGTTTCTCCTCGATAGCCACCGAATCGTAGGTCGGACTTTCAGCTTGAACCAAATTCGACTGTCTCCTTTCGCTCACGGCCGGTGACCCCGTATCGTTCCACCCCCTTTACTGCCCGCGGGGAACGGTCGGTGCCGTTGGTCAGCTTGTCGGCAGCCGCTCAGCGCGGTAGTCTGATTGACAGCGAGCCGAGTAACGGGCTCAGGTTCGTATTCGGGAGGGCAAGAATGCCGTTGTATATCTATCCGGATGTATTTGCGTCCGGTTCGGTGCCTGTGGGTTGGGCTCCCTTCAAGGGTGGCACGCTCAAGTACCCGGTTCGGAACCAAGCAGTATCGCGCTATCTCCGGCAGTTGCTCCCTGGGCAATGGCAGAAGGTCATCAAGACCGGTAACGCTGGGGCGGTCCATTACTTTGAACACGCATCTGGGCAAGTTGCCGGGGTGAAGTTCTTCCCGGCCAGGAGGGAACCATGAACAGACGCATCGATCTCGCGGCGGTGCTTGAAGGATCCGGAAAAACTCGACCCGAGCAGGTGGCTCTGTTTGCCTTGATCAATCTCGGCATCGTCGAGTCATTGTCAAGCGGTCTCCTCAGTGCCGCTGAATGTCTCCAGGTTTTTTTCCATGCCGACAACTGTCTGTTCGTCCGCAGGAAACTGCGTGCGAAGGTGGCCGATCAAATCATGAGCCACGGCGTGCAGCTTCCGGACCTGTTCGATGCTCTCCCGACAGATCAGGCTCAGCGGGAATTCAATCGCGAATTAGCGAAGCTCCGAGACCTTTGTCTCAGATTGCTGGGACAGCAGCGGTCGGCCGCGTGACGGATGAACCGGAGCGGCGGTCACGATTCTCGACGATGGTTGGATGACCAGGCAAAACCAAACCTACTGAACACGCCCGACCCGACCCCATTTCCCTGTCAGGTCGACGGCGATTGATCCTGCACCAGTTGGCGGTGACGCTGCGTCATCTGCGGTACGCCGTGCAGGCATTTTAGCTCCTCCCGCAATTCCTGCGTCGTCATCCGCAAGTCGCATTCCAACCGCCAGCGCTGGTAGCCGTAGTCCAGTACACCGACGGCCAGCAGGGCCAGCGCAGCCTTGAATCCCGTCCAGAATAGCAGCTCGCACGCAAACGCCGTCAGCGGCCCGACGTCCCATGCGCCGAGCTGCAACAAACGCTGACGCTCGGTCCAAAGACTCCCACCAGCCACCGCCACAACCACGGCCGTCTTGAGAATGCCGAACATCCAGCGGGTCAGGCTACTGGCCGAGAACATCCTGCCGAGGCCCCGAAACGGGTCGACGCGATGCAAGTCAGCGGCCAGTTTGTGGGGCAGGAACAACCAGCCGCCCTGGCCCAGATGACCCGCCACGGCGACCACGACGAACAGTCCTAGGACAGGCCCTAGCACCCGGCCCGCACCGTAGATCGTGGCGTTCCACCACGCGACCGCCACATCGGAATCCGCCGTCAGACAGACGCGGCCGCCGAGCTGTTTCCGGGTCAGCTGGCCCAGGTAATCCACCACGTCGCGGCCCCACCAGAACAAGGCGCACAGTCCGCCCAGCAACAGCAACGCCGCCGCCAAATCGTGACTTCGCGCCACGCGGCCTTCGGCCCTCGCTTGTTGTCGGCGACGCAGCGTCGGAGGATGGATTTTATCGCCGTAAGAGTCGGACATGATTCGTAGGCACCCCGTAGGTCAGGCTTTCCAGCCTGACAGGTTCGGCCGCATCCTCAATCGCGTGCAGTTGAACTCCTGCTACTGTTTTCGTGTCAGGCTGGAAAGCCTGACCTACGTGCATCAGGGCCCGCCCTGATCGACTGAGGCAAACATCGTGCGGAGGGCGTCGATCGCCACTTCCGTGTGTTCCTGGTACAGCCACGCGGCGCTGCCCATCGTGAGCGACAGGAGGGCCAGGGCCAACAGCGCGTTCAAATTGAAGCCGACCGTGAACGCATGCAGTTGGGGCCACACGCGACTGATCAAGCCCACGACCAGTGTCGCCAACAACAACGCCACCAGGACCGGCGCAGCGGCGCGGATGCCCAGGACAAAACTCTGCGTCAGGATCTCGACAAACGTCGCCAGCGCGCCCGCCGCCAAGCCCGCCTGCCCCGGCGGCAACCAGGTGAAGGTGTCCAGTAGAGCGGCCAGCACTTGGCGATGTCCGCCGACCAGTAGGAAACTGGCGGTGGCGACAACTTCGAACAGCCGCCCGAGCTGCGACGCATCGCCACCGAGTTCCGGATCAAAGAACTCGCCGGCGGATAGACCGCTGACTTGCCCGATCAACTGACCTGCGATCTGCAGGCCTCCGGCGAGCACCAGCAACGACAGCCCCATCATCAGGCCGAGGACCGCTTCGCGTCCCACGGCGGCCAGGACCTGCAGTGGCTGGGTGGACTGGGGCAGCGTCTGGTGCAAATGCAGTGGCGTGATCATGAGCGCGATGGCCACGGCCAGCAACAGCCGGGCCATGCGTGGTGCCAGCCGGCTGCCGAACATGGGTGCCAAGAACAGCAGGCCACTGAGGCGTGTCAGCACGCACAGGAAGACGAGGATCGGCTGGTGATACAGGTCTGCGAGTTCCGACATCATGTCCTTGCTCGTTCCCACCCTACTAGCGCAATACCAAGGGATTGCTGCTCAGAAGCGTGTGCGAGTACTCGACCATGCGCTGGACCAGCCAGGGCAGGCAGAACCCCGCGGCGACCAGTACCGCCACGATCTTGGGCACGAAGGCCAGAGTCTGATCCTGAATCTGCGTCAAGGCTTGCAACAGGCCGACGACCAACGCGACCGCCATGGCGACCAGCAGCAGCGGCGCTCCCAAGATCAAGGCCGTGGTCAGCGCCTCACGGCTGAGGTCAATCGCGAATTGGGCGTCCATCTGATTCCTTTCGGCGATCCGCCAACGGTGGAACGCTACGTGTACGGAGCGAAACTCTGCAGCAGCATGCCGACCACCAGATTCCAACCGTCGACCAGCACGAACAGCAGCAGCTTGAACGGCAGCGAAATCATCATCGGCGGCAGCATCATCATGCCCATCGAGATGGTCACGCTGGAGACCACCAGATCCACGACCAGGAAGGGCAGGTAGATCTGAAACCCGATCAAGAACGCGGTCTTCAGTTCGCTCAACATGAAGGCCGGCAGCAGGACCTGTAGGGGCACGTCCTCATAGGCTTTCGGCGTCGGTGTGCCCCGAGGCAGATACTGGTAGAATAGCCAGACATCTTCGCTGTTGTTGGCGATTTCGATCTGCCGGCTCATGAACTTGCGGATCGGTTTGACGCCGACGGTCCACATCGTTTCGACGCTCATCTCCCCGGTGGCAGCGGTGTACGGTACGATGGCGTCCTCGTACACGTCCTTCCAGACCGGCGTCATGATCAGCAGCGTCATGAACATGGCCAGCGAAGTGATGACTTGATTGGACGGCAGGTACTGGGCTCCGATGGCTTGGCGCAGCAAGCTCAAGACGACGGCGATCCGCACAAAGCTGGTGGTCATCAACAGGATCGCCGGCGCCAGGCTGACCACGGTCATCGTCAGCAGTACTTGCAGTGTGGACCGCAGGTAGGCCGGGCTGGTCCAGGACTCGGGCCCGCGCGTGACCAGATCGCGGATCGCGTCAGCCGGCGCGCCGGCCGAGGCCGGTTCCTGCGCCACTGCCGTAGCGAACAGGCTCAGGCCAGCGGACAGCACCAGAAATCCCGCTGCCCACACGAGCCCGACGTGCCAGCGCGGGTGGCCACGTCGGCGTCCAGGCCAGAACCCGGGAAATCCGTGTCGAGCCGCCGCATTGCCGACCCCGCCGTGGCTTGCGCGACGGGCTAGTGTGGGTACACTATTTTTGTCCGCTGGCCTCAGGCCCAGCAGGACTAGGCCTGTGCCCAACGTCCCCACGCGATGTCCATACCGTCTGGCCATCCTCTCACCTCTTGCCCAAGTGGGCCAGCATCTCGCGCAGGGATCCCGAGATACCGTCCGATTGGCCGTGCCGGCAGATTCCGGCCAGGCGTTCGATTTCGTCAGGGTCCGTGATCTCGGTCAGAGTTTCGGCGGCGGTGGCGGTCACCGAGAGCAGCAGCAGCTTGTTGCCCACGCGGACCAGGTGCATTTCCTGCCGGCCATTCAGCGGCGCGCGCCCCAGCGTCTCGAGCACTTCGCCCGGCAGCGCAGCGTGGTTCCGGGGCCGCGTCCGCCGCGTAACCCAAACCAACAACGCGAACAAACCCAACACCACGGCCACGCTGCTGATCACCGTGCTCAGCGCTCGAGCCGGGGAGTTATCCCGCGACCGGGCCGGAGCGCCGGTCACGCCTCGCCGCGGCGGAGCTAGCGGCAGCGGCTGATCCTCGGCCGGTGCGACGAGACCCGCGCGTGGCGTGAGCGGCAGTCCGCGGACGGGACGAGCGCCCGACGGATCGTCCGGCGCAACGGCGGGAGATTGTGCCGCGTTGGTCGGTACGATCTGAAAGGGCACCTTCGGCATCGCCTCGGGCGTATGGTCCGTGGCAGCGGTGGCGGTTCCGCCAGCCAGCAGAACAGCAAGAATCAGCAGCTTTGCGGCTCGTGGCATGCGGGTGTTTCTTCCGGTCCTCTCGAACTCAGCAGTTCTGTAATTCGCACGCCCAGGCAGCCGTCCTGCAACAGCAGTTGCCCGCGTGCTATCAGCAACTCGTCGGCGTAGACATTCACGGGATCGCCCTGCCGTTCCTGCAAGCGGACGACCGAGCCGCGTCCCAGTTGCTCGACCTCGTCCAACGTCAGGCTCCGGCGGCCCAATTCCATACGGACCATCCGCGTCTGCCGCTGGCTGGCTGGATCCGGAGAGCCGGTCGCTGAAGCGGTATCTGCGGTCCCGTTCCGATCGCGCAGGGCACATGGTTGAAACACCGCTGCGCTGGATGCGCGTTCGTGAGAACCAAGAGGTTGGCAAACGCCCGACATCGATTGCCGCTCCGAAGACTAGGGTTGGAAAAGCGGCGCTACTTGTCGCTAAAATCGTCGGTCGGGGCAACCCCAACTTTTTGCAGCGTGATCTCCCGCAATTGCCCAGCCTCCGACTTCCACCGGGCCGCTTGTGCTTGCAGGCAGCGTTTCTCGCGCAATTTCTCCAGCATGCGCACTTCGCGTTCGGCCACGAGCAGGGCCTGCTGAAGATCCGCAAGCTGTTCGCGGAGCACGTCTTGGCGACGCGTTAGGTCCCCCAGTCGTTCCCGCAAAACCTGCCCGTAGCGTTGCTGGTCGCCCAACTGCCGCACGTCCGTCACGCCCGGCGCAGCCCAACGGCGGGTGACCGCTTGGGCTTCGGTCAACGCCGCAGCCACTTGGTCCCGTTCTGCTTGCACTGCCAGCTCCGCACGGGAGGCACTGGCCCAGGCCGCCCGCCGTTGATCACGCTCGGCGTGTCGCAGTTTGACCAGGGTGTCCAGTTGCGTGAGGCGTTGGTCCATAAGTAATACACCGAACCTAGTGGGGCCACAGCCCAAGTAGCCGACCGACGGCGCCGGCCTGGTTCGCTCCCCTCTCCCCGGTACTCCGGGGAGAGGGGTCGGGGGTGGACCGCGCAAAACTGGGGAGTTGCGCGTCACGGATGGTCCTGTTTTCGTTCCGCCCCCATCCGGGCTTGCCCCGGTGGAGCGAGGTTTCTGGACCACGCCACGGGTCCGCAGCCGCCTCACTTCTTCCGCCGCATCCCGCCCGCCGCCGGAGGCGGCGGGCGGGATGCGGCGGAAGACAGCACGGCTGGCGTCTGCCGACGTAGTGTACGAAACCCAATTCCACCGGGGTAAGCCCGAATGGCACGAGGTTAAGCGTAAGTGTTGTCATTCCGCCACATCCCCCACTGGGCCTGTCCCAGTGGAAAAAGGGTTTGGTCACTAATAGCGGTCCCCCCCTATTCCCCTTCGCCGCATTCACCGCCGCCACCGGCGGCGGTGAATGCGGCGAAGGGGACGGGGTGTGGTCGCGGTGCGCGGGCCTTGGTTTTCAAGCCTCTTGTCCACTGGGGCAAGCCCAGTGGGGATCGGAGGTTCCGCTTAACCTCGTACCATTCGGGGCGAGCCCGGATGGGGACCCGACAAGCCAAGCTGGAACA
>JAPLNJ010000335.1 GCA_026692885.1 Planctomycetota bacterium
AGCATCCAAGGCCAAAGGACAACCGGGCTGGTTTGCGGATTCGGATGGGACGGGATTCCTCCGCACCGAGGTGATCGGCGAGCGTACCGAGTGGGTACTCATGGACCACAGCGGCCCGGGTTGCCTGACGCGGATGTGGACGCCTTTCTTTTACAGGGGCCTGAACAACCGCGCCGGACCGAACCTCCGGATCTACCTCGACGGAGCGCAGACGCCGGTCATTGATGAGAACATGATCCGCTTGTACACACAGGGCATGCCCGGCGTCTCCCGTCCGTTTGCGACCGTGACGGCCCGATCTGGCCTGTTTACACTCCCGATTCCTTTTGGTCAAAGTTGCAGGATCACCACGACTGCAGCACCTTTTTATTACATCATCAATTACCGGGCCTACGCAGAAGGTACGCAGGTGGAAACCTTCACACCCGAGGTGCTGAAACGGGCGACACCGGCCATCGCCACGGCGGGGCGACGTTTGCTGGACGCCCCTGTTCCTGCCGATGGTCATCCGCACCAGGTGGCCGGTACCGTGCCACCTGGCGAGATGCTGATCCTGGATTTGCCGCAGGGTGCGCACGCGGTCCGTGAGTTGGTGTTCCAAGCCGCCGACGCCACGCCGTCTCAACTGCGAGCCTTGGTGGTCACGGCCACGTTCGATGGTGAGAAAACTGTCTGGTGCCCCCTTGGTGATTTTTTCTGCGCCTCGGATGAACTGCATCGATTTCGGACCTGGGCACGCGAAGTGACCGACGCCGGAACTATGCAAAGCCGGTACGTCATGCCCTATCGGGAGTCCGGTCAACTCGCGGTTCGTAACCTGGGACAGCAGCCGGTGGAACTGGCGGTAGCCGTGCGGGTCGCACCGTGGAACTGGGATGAACGCTCGCTGCACTTCCATGCCCACTGGCGTTACGAGGAACCGCAGCCGACCCACGTGCTGCGGGACTGGAACTTCATCGGAATCAAGGGGAGAGGGATTCTCGTAGGAGATAGCTTGAGCTGTCTCATCGCGCACAACGGCTGGTGGGGCGAGGGTGACGAAAAAATCTATGTGGACCTGCCCGATGAGGCCGCCTTCCCGACCCACTTCGGCACCGTCACGGAAGATTATTACGGCTGGGCCGGCGGTGAGGTGCCCACACGCCGCGACGAGTTCTCACATCCCTGCGCCGCCAACGTGCGGGTCGGTGGCGGTGTTGGCCGTACCCGTGGCTACAACATTTGCACTCGCGAGCGACTGCTGGACGCCATCCCCTTCGACCAGGGCGTGGTCTTTGACATGGAGGCTTCTTCGCTGCCTCGCAGCCCCACGATCTATCAGCATTACACAGGCGTGGTTTACTGGTATGCCCGTCCCGGCGCAAAACACAACCGCCCGCCCCAACCGGATGCTGCCGCCCGAAGGCTCCTGACGGCCGGGGATCTGGATTGCCTGCAAGCGAGCGCAACGGCTGAAGTCCCGGCCATCGAGAACGCGATCGAGTTCGAGGATCTCAAACCTACGGCACATTCGCCCGGCCTGAACTGGCATTCGCAGCGGCCGGCGGAGGTGTTCAATCCACGGCAATGGAGCCGTGGTTCGCACCTGTTTGTGGCGGCGAAACAGCCTGGGGACTTCATCGAATTCACCCTGACCGAACGGTTTCAGCCGAGCCGCCTGCGATTGTATGTCACCAAGAGTTTCGATTTCGGCATCGTCCGGATCGCGGTGAATAGCCGCGTGGTGGCAGATCGCGTCGATCTGTATAGCGAGCAGCCCACCGTCGTCGCCATGGAGTTGGGGCTGTGCGAGCCTCGCAACAACGCCTTGGTCATCCGTTTCGAGCTTGTGGAGCCCAACCCACGCTCGCGTGGGGCCAAGACCTGGATGGGATTTGATTGCCTGTTGGTTCAGTCAGCAGCACGGTGACCGGCCAGCCCCATGGACACATCCTGTACTCGTGGAACTCCGGCTACTGGTGGCTACGCAAGGGAATCCGCCGCCGCCTCGGTCAGACCGGTCCCGACCCGGTGGGCGTAGCGATTGATGCCAGGCTGGGGGTCGTCCGCGAAAACGGCGTCTTACGGCTGGAACCAGGCAGGGTGGCGCAGCCTGCGATACCCGGCTCCGGCCAATCACCTGAGAAGAGAACCGCAACACCTTGATCGAACCGAACTGCAACGGCAGCCTGCTGCGAGTGGATTACGAGCAGGCCGGCGAAAACAAACGTATGCTGCTGTTCGTCAAGGGCGCATTCGCAGAAGGCCCGCACGCATCACACCATCCAGATCAGCTTCGACGACGGCCGCACGTGGCCGAAGGAACATCACCTGCTACTGGACGAAGGCCGCGGCGCGGATTTCAGTCTCGGCTTCAATTCGCGAATCTGTTTGGCATCCATGCCTTGTCCCCCAAAACTCCTGAAAATGACAACATGCCGGCCGATTTTCAAGAACGAGGCAAGATCAACTTCATGCTGTAGTACTAGGCGGATGTACTTTCGAGACGTCAAAAATCTCAGAAGGCGTCCCAGTCAACGATTGCATCGTTCAGATTCACCCCGCGCAGATTCAGCCCACGGAAGTCCACTCCACGGCGGTCGGCCCCACGGAGGTCGGCCCCACGGAGGTCGGCCCGCCGGAGGTTTGCCTCGCGGAGGTCGGCCGCCCTCAGATTGGCTCCAACGAGGTTCGCGCCGATGAGGCTCGCCCCGCGGAGGTCCGCTGCGCAGAGGTTAGCTCCAGTGAGTTTCGCCCCGCACAGAAGCGCCCCGCAAAGGAATGCATCCACGAGGTCCGCCCCGGTCAGATCAAGGCTCGTCCCGTCTTCCGGCAGTTCTTCTTGAACGTCTCGCCACTTGAAGGCCAAGTGGGCTTCGTCGCTTGGGAACGCGTACGTTGAGTCCGTCCTGCTCAGGTCGGCGTCGCTTAGGCCCGTTCCGCTGCTTGACGACTCGGCGGAGTCCGCGCCAGTCAGATCAAGGTTCGTCCCGACTCCCGTAAGAATTCGGTGAACGAGTCGCCACTTGTCAGCTAGTTTAGTTTGGTCGCTCAGGATCGCGTGCCTTAAGTTCGCCCTGCTCAGGTCGGCCTCGCAAAGGTCGGCCCCGCTGAGATCGGCTGCGAGGATGTCTACCTCGCGGAGATTTGCCCCGGTGAGGATCGCTCCTCGTAGGTCCGCGTCGCTGAGAATTGCCTGGTAGAGGTTTGTCCTGCGAAGGTTTGCTTGGCAAAGGTTCGCTCTGGTGAGTTTTGCCGCACTGAGGTTCGCGCCGCTGAGGTCCGCCGCGCAGAGTCTCGCCCCGCGGAGGATTGCCCGCTGGAGGTTTGCCATCCTTAGGTCTGTTTCGCTGAGGTCCGCCGCGATAAGATTCGCCCCGCTAAGGCTCGCCGCGAAGAGGCTGGCCCCTCGCAGGTTCGCCCCGCCCAGGTCTGCCGCGTTAAGGATTGCTTCTCGGAGGTCGGCTCCCCGCAGGTCCACGTCGCTGAGATCCGCGTCGCTGAGATCGGCTTCCCTGAGGTTCGCCCCGCTGAGACGCGATCCGCTGAGGACCGCACTGCACAAGTTGGCTCCGGCAAGGTTTGCCAGGCTAAGGTCCGCATCCCCAAGACTTGCCCCGCTTAGGCTGGCGAGGCTAAGATCGGCCCCGCGAAGGTCCGCCCTGCTGAGGTCCGCCCTGCTGAGGTCCGCCCTGCTGAAGTCCACCCCGCTGAAGTCCACCCCGCGGAGGTTCGCCCCGCGGAGACGCGTTCCGCTGAGGACCGCACTGCACAAGTTGGCTCCGGCAAGGTTTGCCAGGGTAAGGTCCGCATCTCCAAGACTTGCCCCGCTTAGGCTGGCGAGGCTAAGATCGGCCCCGAACAGATTCGCCCCG
>JAPLNJ010000336.1 GCA_026692885.1 Planctomycetota bacterium
TTTTGGGGAGAGCCGTCCTGGCCGGTTCATGCTGCCGAACGAGGGTGAAACGAGCAAGTTGGCTGCGCTGCGAAAAGAAAGAAAGCGGTGTCGAGCCACCGCACTCCAAAGGCCCGCCCGTCGAGCGGCCATTCGGTGCCCACACCGGGTCGAACGATTACCGCGAAGCGGTTGCAGACCAAAGCCCAGGGTCGCGCAGTGCACCCTGGATTGAGAGATCACCACCGAGCAAACCCCAACGGGGTTTCACAATTCGCCCGTCCGGTCACGTTTCTTGTGTGGAACCCCGTTGGGGTATCGAGAGATTTTGGCCATTCGTTACCCACGGTGGCGCTCCGCGGCTTCGCCGCTGCGCTGACCCTGGGCTTTGGTCTGCAACGCCTTCGGCGTAAGGTCACCAGGTGAAACGCCCAGCCCTCGGTGGCGGCGTATTGCCGGGCCACCGAGAGCTTCCGTTGAGCGAGGGGTTTTGCCAACCGATCGGAAGGCTTGACCTCGACGAGCCGCTTATGGCCGTTGGTCATCTCCACCAGGAAATCGGGCACGATGTAGCTGCAACCCGCATCATCCGTGTCATCCCGCAGTTCCTGCCAACGGATCGGCTCGTCCATAGATTCGATCCAGCGTGTGATCGCGTCGACCTCCTTCCGGTCGATCTGCACGGCATCCTGATCCACCGGCATCGCGGCGCGGCGTTGGGCCGGATCGAACAGCGTCTGGACGAGCAGCACTTCGTCCGCGGGGTAGACGATCAGCAGTTGACGCTTGCTGGAGAAGACGGTCCGGCCGAGCGCCCATTTGTCCGCGCGCAGCAGGGCTTGGCGGATCACGACGAACGGCTTCATTGCCGCCGGATGGGCGGCGCGAGGTACAGGCTGCGACCGGCCAGCAGCGTGAGGTCGAATTCAGTCGGGGAGAGGAAGTGTTCCAGGTGGATGGTCTTGTCGTCCGTCGGTTCCAGCGTGGCGAGGTCTTCTTCGCTCAGCGCGACGCACTGTTCGGCGCTGTAGGGATACTGACCGCTGGCGACTGCCAGGTGCGGGCCGGCCACAGGGACGCCGCGATGAAATGCTACGAGCAGGCCGGTGACCTGCCTGGCGCCTCGGCCGATCAGATGAAGACGGCCAAACAGAAGATCGAGCAGTTGGCGAAATAGTGTGGCCAAGGCATAACGAAGCAGGTCGACACTTGCCACCGTCAGAGGAGCATCCATGAAGTCAACACCCCTGATCTCCGCCTACGTCCTTGCTTGGCTGCTCGCCACTGGTCTGCCAGCGGCGGACGATGTAGTGCCGCCGCAGTTGCGAAAGAAGGGCGAGGCCACGCAGTTGATCGTCGCGGGCAAGCCGTTCGTGATGCTGGCCGGGGAACTGCACAACTCGTCCGCGTCGGGCGTGGAGTACATGCAGCAGTTGTGGCCGCGCTTGAAATCCCTGGGCTTGAATACAGTCCTGGCGCCGGTCAGTTGGGAGTTGCTGGAACCGGCGGAAGGGCAGTTCGATTTCACAATCTGCCGATGTACGCCAACGCTTGGCTGGCGGCGAAGTTGGGTACTTACCCGACCGGCGGTCCGGTGGCCCACATGCATGACATGTGGCGCGCCGCCGCGCCGCATCTGGCGCTGTTGGCTCCGGACATCTACGTGGGCGAGTTCAAGGAGGTCTGCGCCGAGTACGTGCGGGGCGGCAATCCGCTGTTCGTGCCCGAGGCGAGCCGGGACGATGAAGCGGCCGCGAGGGCGTGGTGGGTGATCGCGCAGCACGGAGGACTGGGCTTCGCCCCCTTCGGCATCGAGATCCTGCGGGTCAAGGTCTACCAACACGATTGATAGCAATGTTCGCAGCGCCCCGACGGACGTACCCGTGCTGTGGCCGGCCTCCAAGCGAGTCACAGCGTGACTCCGACGGCGTGTGGCGAGCGCTCGGCAAAGGCCGTAGAATTTGGCGTTGAAGTCTGTATGTCTCGGATCAAGGGGCGACACTATCCCGGCGTGCTCAGGTTCCGCATCATCGTCGAGAAGTGATAGGATACGTGCATCAAGACCGAATGGAATCTGAGCGTCCGTCGATCAGGGTCACGGGCGGTGGCACGCATGAGACTCATGGCGTTGGCCTCGGTGGCGTTCCCGCTAAGCGGTTCAGAAGCAACATCCGTCAGGCGAGGGCACGAACAAAATGGTCATTCCTTCCAGTCAAGCAGCGCTGCGGACTTGTGTCAGCCTGATGTTTCTTACTGCGGCCGCGCCGGCGCAGTCCGCGGATTTCCCCGTGGCGCAGTTTGGGGCGGTCGTTAACGATGCGACGCCCGATACGGCAGCGATTGACGCTTGTGGTGCGGCCGGTGGAGGCCGTGTGCTGTTTCCCATCGGCACCTGTCTGTCGGGAACGATCCGGCTGCGCAGCGGTGTCGAACTGCACTTCCCGGAAGGGGCGCGACTGAAGGGAGTCAAGGACCTCGGCGCGTACGCGGGCTTTCTGGCGGCCGAAGGCACGCCGAAGTTACCGCAGAGCCGTTGGCATCGGGGGCTGATTGTCGGCGAAAATCTGCGCGACATTGCCTGCACCGGCCAGGGTGTGATCGACGGCAATCAGGTCTTCGATCGGCAGGGGGAAGAGAAGATGCGCGGTCCGCACACGGTCCTGCTGGGCCACTGCCGCGGAGTGACGCTGCGCGACGTCACGATCCGCGATTCAGCGAACTACGCCTTCCTGTTCTTCCATAGCCAACAGGTGCGGATCGAGAACGCAGTGTTTGAGGGCGGCTGGGACGGCGTGCATTTCCGCGGCTCGCCCGAAGCCTGGAACCGCGATGTGCGAATCACCGGCTGCCGATTCTTTACGGGCGACGACAGCATTGCCGGGGGTTACGTCGAAGACGCGGTCGTCGAGAACTGCACCGTCAATTCGTCGTGCAATGGCGTGCGTCTGATCGGTCCGGCTCGGCGGCTCAGTTTCGCGAAGTGCGAGTTCTACGGCCCGGGCAAGTTCGAGCATCGGACCAGCCAACGCACGAACATGCTGGCCGGATTGTGCCTGCAGCCTTCCGCGTGGGACAAGCAGCCGGGGCCGTTGGAAGACGTGTCGGCCCGCGATCTGACGATGCGCGACGTGAGCTGTGCGTTTCACGTGGTGGTGCGGGCGGGCAATACGGCGCGCGGGCTGACGTTCGAGCGAGTGCAGGCCGCCGGCGTGTACCGGGCTGCCGCGTCGGTGGAGAGTTGGGGTGAGCCGACCTTTGCCGACGTGGTGTTTCGCGATGTCCAGATTGCCTACACGGGAGGCGGCACGGCAGAGGACGCGAAGCTGGCGGTTCGCCAGCCGGGTGTGGATGCCCGGAAGCTGCCCGCCTGGGGCTTTTTCGCGCGCGGGGTCTACGACCTGACGTTGGAACGCGTGTCTCTCGACCTGCGGGAACCGGACCGCCGGCCGGTGCTCATGGCCGACGGCGTCCAACGGCTGCGCCTGCGGGAGCTCCGTTATCCGGAACCGCCCGCGGGCGTCGAGCCGTTGACGCTCACCCATGTCGAGCGGCTGGAGCGAGAGTAGTCCACATCCTATGTGCGTGCAAATCGCCCGCTCGCGCCAGGAGATGCGGTGTCCTGTTTGGCAGTTCACGACGCCGGTGCTGATTGACAACCATCAAATTCCCGCCCCTTCCATCCCACTCCCACGAGACACAACATGCGCGCGACTGCCTTCGGTCCTGTTTGGGCCCTGATGGCCTGTCTCTGTCCTGACGGTCCCTCCCTGGCTGCCGCGGACGCTTGGCAGCCGGCCCAAGTCCCGCTGATGACTCGTTGGGGCAAATCGCTGTCGCCCACCAACGTCCTGCCCGAATACCCCCGGCCGCAAATGACCCGATCAGCCTGGCTGAATCTCAACGGGCTTTGGGACTATGCCATCACCCGCAAGGAGGAATGTCCTCCCAAGTCCTACCGGGGAAAGATCCTCGTGCCCTTCCCGATCGAGTCAGCTCTGTCGGGTGTCCATCGCTCGTTGGACGGCAACAGTCGCCTCTGGTACCGGCGAGCCGTCGAACTCCCCGCCTGGGCCGGCGAGCGGGTCCTTCTGCATTTCGGTGCCGTTGATTTTGAGGCTCAGGTGCTGGTCAACGGCCAGGAGGTCGCCACGCACCGAGGCGGTTTCGACTCCTTCACCCTCGACATCACCGAGGTCCTGACGGCGGCTGGATCGCAAGACCTGGTTGTCTCCGTCCTTGACGAAACAGGTGGCGGACAAGCGAAGGGTAAGCAGAGTGCCGGCAACCTGGGAGCCCTGGGCACGCTGGCCTATTCGGCCGCGTCGGGTATCTGGCAGACCGTATGGATCGAAATTGTACCTCCGACGAGCATCGACAAGCTGAAAGTAACGCCCGACGTGGATGGGCACGTCGTGCGGGTTACGGCCTTCGGCCGTGGAACGACCGCCGACGATTCGATCGAGGCTGTCGCCTGCGAGGGTTCCCGCGAGGTAGCGCGAGCCGTCGGCAAGGTGGGCGCGGAACTCACTCTAGCGATACCCCAGCCCAAGCTCTGGTCGCCCGACGATCCGTTTCTGTACGGTCTGACCGTGTCGCTCCGCCATGCCGGCCGACCGGTCGATGCGGTCGGCAGCTACTTTGGAATGCGCAAAGTGGCACTCGGCAAGGACGCTGCCGGTCAGGTTCGCCTGTTACTCAACAACCAGCCGGTCTTCCAGATCGGCCCGCTCGATCAAGGCTACTGGCCCGACGGGATTTACACGGCCGCGTCCGACGAGGCGCTCCGTTACGACATCGAGATGACCAAGCAGCTCGGTTTCAACACCACGCGGAAACACGTCAAAGTGGAACCGGACCGTTGGTACTACTGGTGCGACCGGTTGGGACTGCTGGTCTGGCAGGACATGCCCAGCGGCGGAGGCCACACGTCGCCTGCGGCCGCCCGACAGTTCGAAACGGAATTGCAGGCCATGGTCAAGGGCCTCGTCAACCATCCCTCGGTCGTGATGTGGGTCATCTTCAACGAAGGCTGGGGTCAGTACGACACCGAGCGACTGACCCACGGGGTCAAGCAACTCGATCCCACGCGGCTGGTCGATAGCGTCAGCTGCATCGCTCCCAAGGGAGTCGGCGACGTCATCGACGATCATCCCTATTGGATTCCCCGGGCGCCCCAGGCGGACGGACAGCGGGCCTTGGTCGCCGGTGAGTTTGGCGGTCGGGCGCTGGTCGTTCCCGGCCACGTCATCTCGGAGACGCGGGCCTTCGGCCATCCCGGCGGCACCGTGCTGGCCAGCCCTTGGGAATACACCACCCACTATCTGCAGCTGCTGGGGCATGTTTTTCGAGAGCAGGAGAAGCACGGCTTGAGCGGCGCGATTTGCACCCAGCTGACCGACATCGAGTGCGAGCTGAACGGCTTCCTCACCTACGATCGCGAGGTGGTCAAGGTGGATCTCGACCTGGTCGCTGCTGCCAACCGTGGGCGGTTGCCGCCGCCCCGGCAGTTCCGCGCCCTTTCGCCCACGGCCGAGAAGCAGCCTGTGCTGTGGAGATTTACCACCGAGCAACCCGGCGCCGACTGGTACCAGCCGCGTTTCGACGCCTCGGCCTGGAAGGAAGGCCCCGCTCCGCTGGGTGCCAGCCCGCGGGAACGCACCGTGTGGACAACGCCCCACGTCTGGATCCGTCGCGAGTTCGAGATCGGCTCCGAGCCGCTCGTGATGCCGCAACTGATTGCCCATCATGCCTTGGGGGCGGAGGTCTATATCAACGGCATCCTGGCAGCGAAATTGACCGGGTATACGATCGAGTATCAAGAGTACGAGATCCGACCTGAGGCCCGCGAGTCGTTGAAGCCAGGCAGAAACCTACTGGCCGTCCACGCTTTCCATGACGGCAACCAGCAGCTCATCGACGTCGGCGTCGTTGACCCTGTGCCCTAAGTACTTCCCCTGCACAGGCCGAGAAGCGATCGCACGGCACCTGCCGCATCGGCTTGGACCGTTTCATCCGGCTGGTTGCCGAGAAATTCAGCGACCCGCAGCGGTCCCAGCGAATCGACCCCAGCAAAGTCCCTTTCTAGAATCGCGAGTGCTCTTTGGGCGGATGGAGCATGCAGAAGCGGCTCCAATCGTTGGAACACCTCGGCGATGCCGCTGCCGTAGTTTTGGAGCACGTAGATGAGGTCATAAGCATCTTTGTTCTCGCCGCGGCCCTCGAAGGCCAGTGCCTTGAGCACCGTGAACGCACCGGCTTCGCATACCCACACTTCGCGGCTCGCGTGTTCGTGACGCAGAGTTTCCCCTGCCAGCGTAACGAGTCGCCGATCTTGGAACGCCAACTCTAAGCCCGGCGTGATAATCGCAGCAAAGCCGTCTTCAAGGTTGCGGAGGCCGCCGCCTTTGTCACCGGCTTTCGTGGCGGGGATCAGGAAGTCGACGGTGACCGTTCGGCCTTCCGAATCGATTCGCCAGCGCTGGTTCGTGGTGCGACCGGCTTCATTTGTGCCTGGTTGAAAGCCCGCGTTTCGCAGGCGTTCAGAAAGCTCGTGATAGCGTTGCTCGTCCAGGATCGCGATGGCCAAACCGAGGTCAACGTCCATCGTGCCGATGTGCGGCGGCCTGCCCGCCGACAACTCTGCCTGCGGCACGATGAGGCTTGGAACCAGGCCACCGACGATGACACAATCGTCGCGGAGATCGCCCAGCTTGGTGGCGATGTAGAGACTCGCGGCCCGAACCACTTGGACAGCCGTGGGCGAATAGCCGGCGGCAACCGTGGGTTTACTTTCCATGCCGCCCCCAATTCAGAAGCTTGCTGCGTAGCTCGACAGCCGCGTCTTTCGCCCGCTCCGGCTGGTCCTTCAAGTCCAAGTAGGTTTGAACGGGGCTCACACATTGAACCCCGGCTTGCGTCTGACGGCCATGGAAAACGCCTTCGTCATCGGGAAGGACAAGCCAGAGATTGGCTCCTCTCGGCTCTTCCGAAAATTCGATTTCCTGGAGCAGCGACCGGGACGGCAGCGACGCCAGGTAGAAGGTCGCAAGTCGAAACGTCGCAAAACTAGTCAAGAGCCACGCCGCGCTCAGACCGGTAGCTGCGTAGTCCAGCTTCTCCTGGGAAAACTGGTTGGCAATTCTCTGGAGCAGGTCGTCGCCGGAGCGGGCTGGAACATGCCCCTGCATCACGCGATGGCGGCGGAAGTCATAAACACCGTGCCAAGCGTCCAGCAACAGGTTCGGATCACGGGGTCGCACGGCTCCGTCGTCGTTGGCTTCGACGAAGTGTTCGAGCTCGAGCCGCCGAACAATCTTGCTCACGTATCCGTCGTCGAGTTCAGTTTGGCGGGCCAGTTCGGCCTGAGTCTGGAATCTCTGCGGCTGAAACAGAAGTTGCCGGGCGATCCGCGAACTCTTGGGGGCGAACACATTGGGACGCCGACCTCGGTCACGATACTTATTGGGGCGGCCTTCGATCCGAATCCTGAGCCCTGGGGCGACGATCTGCGCATTCCCCGACAGATCCAGCCACGACACGCCGGACTTCTCGCAAAGTTCCCGACCCACGTGGCCCATGTACGGGACCACGATCAGCGGTAGGCCCTGCTCCCGGTCGGCTGCGGCAGCCTGTTTGAGTTGATGGACCGCCCCGCCCAGTGGCCCGGCCGAGGCCGAGTTCTTGTACTCCACCAAGAATCGATGACCGGGCACCGAGATTGAGGAATCGAAACCCTTCGCGGCACCGCCTGCTCGGAGGCGGATCGCCTTCGGCGAGCTACCGAGCAGGTCGGCAAGCAAGTCGACAATCACTGACGCGGCTTGTTTCTCAGTTGGTGGCTTCATGCCCTTACTAAATTACCATACCTGAACGGCTTGTCAAGAATAGCATTTGTGTCAGGAAAGGTCCCCGGCGGGTGCGGCCGGAGCCAAAACTCTGAATGACGGCCTCGACCACGAAGTCAGCCGCGCACCTAGTGCCTCTTCAAGGCTAAGATCGTGGGTTGTGAGCGGCAAGGCGCTAGCCGCCGGTGGCGTTCGGAACCGGCGGCTAGCGCCTTGCCGCTCACCAATCGCGACCCCAATTCTTAGGCTTGACGACGCACCTAGGGGGACTTCTTCTTGTACGTGATCACTGCCGCGCCCGGCTGGTCCCGGACTTCGACCAAGAGACCTGGGTCCATGAGTTCACCGCCGGACGCTTCCTTCGCGCCGCCGCCGTCGAGGTTCGTCAGCACATAGGTGGCCGCGGCGTCGATTCCGCGTAGCTGGAACCGAGCCGCCGTGTAGAGACTTCCCGGTCGGCGGAACGCCTGGATCACTCCCCGACCGGCCTCGGGACGATCAAACTGCCAGGCCATCCACGTATCTTGGGCGTAGCTCCAGGACGTGAGCGGATAGAAGTCGCCGTAGTAATTCGGCGCGACTTCCCGCCACTCCGCAACGAGCCGGCGAATCGCGGCAAAGTCCGTGTCATCGCGGCGAACGTCGTAGCCGAGCCCCAGCAGGGGCGCTAAGGCGGTTCGCGCGCTATAGGAATCCGTGCGACCTGTGCCCGTGGCAAAGTCAGCCCAACAACCACTGTTTCTTGTTCTCGTAAAGCCAGGTCCCCGGCGTGACCCGCTCGGGTTCGAACCACAGCAGGGCCTTGACGCCGCGGGTGTGGGCATGGTCGGTAATGGCTCGCAGACCGTGGGGGAATCGCTGGCGGTCGACTTCCCACGTGCCCACGTTCGGCCAACCGGTCTTGTTCTCGTACCAACCGGCGTCCATCCACCAGAAGTCGATCTTGACGCCATGCTCGAGGTAACGATCGATGAAGGACTTCTGATTGTCTTCGTTCGCGTCCGTCATTTCGTTGAACTGCCCAGAAGAACCAGCGGCCAGCAACGGCGGCGGCAGTTCTCCGCCGGGGCGCGGCAGGTTGTGGGCGACCATCCAGCGGCGCCAGATGTTCTGGGCCCGGATCCAGTCGCCACCCTGCCAGAACTGCAGCGCCATCAGCGGACTGCGGACTTCCTCGCCCGGCAGCAATTTGAAGTGCGTCAGTTCCTGGCCAGCCGTGATGTGCAGGCCATCTTGTTTGATACAATGCAGGCCAAGTTGCTCAGGTTTGGCTGAATAGTCAAGCTGCGACCGTCACGCCATGTTGGGGACAGGAAAATCATGGACAGGAAGATGGGGTTAGTAGTCGTTCTGGCATCGCTCGCAATCTGTGGACCTGCAGTACTTCCCGTGGCGCGCGGGAGCGCGGGGCCCACGCAGGTACGCGACCACCACTTTGACGGCACGATGTCCCGTGCGGTGCTTGAAAACTATCTCTCGCGGGCGATCACGATGGAAGGCTTGCTGAACGGCAAAGGTGACCTGGAGGACAACATCCGGATGCTCAAGGCAACCGGCGCCAAGTTCATCGGGCGGAGTCTGTGCCTGTGGGGCGGCGAGGCCAATCTGCTGAGTAACCTAGAGCGGGTGAAGCAGCAGGCGCCGCGGCTCCACCGAGCCGATCCAGACATGATCTTGCAGGCCTGCATCTTCGAAATCGTGACCACTCAGGTCGAACAGGTTCCCGTGCCCAACTGGGCCTTTGCCGCCTTGGGGCAGCCAATCGAGGCCAGGAACTTCCGGTACGCCGACATGCTGTATCCGAACGGGCGATTCAGGAATCACTGGCGCGACGGCCATTCCGTCCCCGACGTCAGCCGACCGGAAACGAAGCTGTGGTTCTATTTCCTGGGGGCCGCGTTTATCGATACGGGCTTGGAGGCGATCCACTTCGGGCAGACGGAATTGATGAACCACAATGACCGAAACCTGGAGCATTACGCGCAGGTGCTGGCCCTGATCCGGGCGTATGCCGCCCAACACGCCCGCCGGCATATGGTGGTGTGTGATTCGCATGTGCCCAGCGGCGGCTTGGTACGCGACGGGAAGCTGCTCATGGATTTCCACTCCTTCCCGCTGCGAATCATGGAAGTCCCGGACGAACCACAAGCAGCCGTCCTGAAAATGGGCTTCTCCGACGGCCTCTACGGCCGGAGCAAGGGCGGCCTGACGTTCAGCGGCTGGCAATGCGAGCATCTGCCCTACCTGGTGGAGATCGACAACTGGGGCGCCAGCCGACAACCAGGCCAGTCGCGGGCCGGAGGGATTTGGGTCTGGGGCTATGATGAAATCACGTGGTTCGCGCATCAGAGCCAGGAGTATCGCGCCAACTGGCTGCGCTATGCTTGGGATTGGGTGCGGCGAACGGACCCCAACGGTTATCTGCAGATGCCCGGCAGCCGCACGCTGGCCTCTCCGCTGGATCGCAAACGCTGGTACTATGCCAATACACCCAATTCAGCCGCCCCCGACGGAATGGGTGACGAGGAAGCGATTCGTGCTATTTGGGCGGCAGATGCCAGCTGAAGGGGGAAAACCAATGAGAGTCGCTTCACGGCTGCTGTCTGGGTCATGGAATTGGTCGATCTCATGATCCACAACCTGGAAACGTTGGTCCGCAGCATCGCTCCGTACATTCCGCAAACTCAGTTTCCGAACCTTGGTCTTGTCGGTTCGTATTTCGCGAACTACAATGCGGCTGCCTGCCGATAAAGGAGCAGAAGCGGATGCGTGTCATCTCCAAGGCCCGGCTGAAGCAGTTCTGGGAAACCCCCGGCTGCGAGGATGCCGCGGGACCGCTCCGAGCTTGGTATACGCATGTGAACAGCAGGACCGTGTCGTGGCAGTCGTGGGGAGACGTAAGATCCGAGTTCGGCACGGCGAGCCTCGTCGGCAGCTGCGTCGTGTTTAACCTCGGCGGCAATAAGTACCGGCTCGTCACCCGGATTCTGTACCGGAGTCAGAAGGTGTTCGTGCTTAAGGCGATGACCCATGGGGAGTACGATGACGGCCGCTGGAAAGAGGAATGTGGCTGCTATTCGCCTCCTCCCGGCGCGAGGCCGCAGGCCGAACGCCCTGCTTTCCTGAGGCCCGATCGACGAAGAGGACGATGAACAATGGCTGCCAAGACGAAGTTCGGTTTGAAGAAGGAAGCCCGAGATTCCTACCTGGAGCTTGTGCTCGCCTTCCCCCTCGCAACCATCAAGTCCGACGAGCACCTGGAAGAGGCCCAACAGGTCATGGACCGTCTGCTCGCCAAGGGTGACTTGGATGAAGGGGAAGAACTGTACCTCGATGCGTTGAGCGATCTGGTCGCCGGTTACGAGGATCAGCATTACGCGATCGAGCCGGCGTCGGATGCCGACCTGCTGCGCCATCTGATGGAGGCCAAGGGCGTGACGCAAGCACAACTGCATCGCGACGCGGGCATCGCCAAGTCCACGATCTCCGAAATCCTGGCCGGCAAGAAGCCGTTCAGCCGGCAACTGATCCGCACTCTGGCCGTCTACTTCCGGGTCGATGTCAGCGTGTTGGCCGCCAACATCTGACTCCCGCCGCCAAGCGATGCAGGAAGTACAACGCGGCGGACGATCCCTACAAGGATTCGGAAGTCCGTGGCTTGCTGTAAGCGCGTGCCGCAGTCCTATGGGAAAAGGAATCGCCTCCTGTTGACGGGAACAGTACCGGGTTGTAACATATTGCAACACCCTTAGACTCCGGTGCTGCGAGCGGAAATGACCATGATGGTGCGACTCATTTGGGATCTGGAGGACGACCCGCAGGGCAACTTCCAGCACATCGCCGAGCACGATGTCACGCCTGAAGAGGTCGAGGAAATCCTGAATGACCGGCACAGCCAGACAGCTTACAGCGAGTCGAGCGGTCGGCCGATTACGTTTGGCTGGACGGCGGACGGACGATACTTGGCCGTGATCTGGGAGTTGGTCGACGAGGATCCTCGGATCGTGTATCCCGTCACCGCCTACGAGGCGCCTGAACCGGGGCGGGAAAGGTGAAAATGAGCGCGAAGCGGATACATCGCAAGGTCGAGCGGACGCCGGAAGAGCAGCGGCAGTTGGACGAGATCCGGGAACGTTTCCAACGCGAGCGGCCCGGATTGGACGACTTGTTAGCCAGCGGTGACGTCACGGACGTCGTTTCCCAGGGTGAGTACCTGGATCTCCGAGCAATGCTGGCCGAGTTGAAGAAGCATCGCCAGCGTCAGGGGCTGAGCCTAGCGGATGTGGCGGAGCGGAGCGGGATGGATCGCTCTGCCGTCAGCCGCCTGGAGAACGGTGTGTACGTCAATCCGACTATCGATACTCTCTACCGCTACGCAGAAGCTGTGGGTGTCGAGATCGGCTTCAGCGTGCGCGTGTCGTAGCGGCCCGACAGTGGCTGATCGAAAAAGTCAGCGGTGACTTTCTTGCGATTCTCGCCGGCAGATGCCACCGGTTGGCGGGTGGTTCCGGTGCTGCTCGACGGATGCGAGTCCGGTGGATTCTCTACGTGATCCGAGCGCCGCCGTCGTGATCCACGACTGCTATCGGGAACCGGCGTACTTCGTTCGAAGCTGCTCGAGCCACGGACCGATCTTGGAATCGAGAGTCGGTTCCAGACCTCGCAAGAATTCAGCATCGTGGCCGCCGAATCGCTGGTGATTGCATTCGTGAATGATGGTGTGAAATATCCTGATTACGGTCCCGGTGAAAGGAACCGCGGGCTAAGAGGAAAGCAGGTAGTGGCGACTTGGGGAACACCATGCTACGGCTTTTTCGGCTCTTGGCGGTAGGGTTTGCCCAGCTTGTAGAGTTCCAGGCGTGAGCGAAGTCTCTCCTTGTGGTTTTCTGGTGCCAATTCGATGGCCTTGGTCTGCCATTCAAGGGCCCTGTCAAACCTGCCGTCCTCGGCATAGGCCGCAGCAAGTGTGAAGATGTACGCCAAGTCCTTACCCCCGTTCAATTGGTTGGCTTTACCCGCGTTCACGATGGCGTTCTTCCCATCGCGGTATCTTGCGTTGGGACAAGTCGCCTGTATCCATGCGAGGTTGAAGTAGGCTTTGGCGTAATCG
>JAPLNJ010000337.1 GCA_026692885.1 Planctomycetota bacterium
TAGAGACTGGCGTCGGAATCGAACCGACCGGAGGGTCTTGCCGGACTCTCCCACCGGATTTGAAATCCGGGGACGGCACCAGCCGTCTCGGCCAGTCTGCTCGAGAAGGGTTGCAGAAGCGGGTCGCCTGCCATCGTCCGCAGACCGCTCGTCAGCGCTGCTCCAGGTTCCAGGCCGTCAACTCGTTCGCGCCGGCGACGATTTCGCAGCGCAGGCCAGAGGTCTCCGGTTGGGCATAACGCGCCGGGAGACGATTCGGACCGACGCGACTGCGTTCGTCTCCCAACTGGACTAAGTCGCGATACTCAAGCGTCACCACATATACTCCGGACGGAGCCCCATCGCCAGGCCGCTGGGTCGTCAGCCGGAAGCGTCCCGACGGGTCCGTGTGCGCCGTCAGACTCCGACGCGTACTGTCCTGCGGATGAAACACGATCAGCGCCTCGGCCAGCGGTCGTCCCGCGAACAAGACTTGTCCGCTCACCGGATACACCGGCTCTTCACGCCCCGCGCATCCGCTGACGAAAACGCCGACGGCGAGGAGTAGGTGGCTGAGAATACGGTGCATGCTTCGCTCTGCTGCGGGGGACACACTCAGGGAAAGGATGCCCGTATTCACGACCAACAATTCCACGAGCGTAAACGCGCTGTGAATCTCGACTCGGCGTCTCCCAATCATGCTCTCGATTCCTCTTCAGGTGGCCCATCATTTCCGTTTCGCCCAAGAACGCCCTCGCGGAAAACGGACCTCTCCGCGCATCGACCATTGCCGTCCGCCTCGGCCAATGGCTTCGAGACCTGAACCAGTTCTGCAAGCCGGATGCCGAACGCGCGTAAATGCACACCACCCCGGCAAGTCAGCCGGAATGACGCGAGCACCACACATATTCTCAGGCGACGCGTCCTGCGCGGTGAACATTCCCGCACCGCAGGTGAAAAAAGCCCCGCATGCGACTTTCCGCTCTTCCGCTTGTCGCGAGTTACGGGGGCGATCATCCGGACCATTGGGAGCCGACACAAGGTGAGCCATCCGAGGCACACCGTTTGCAGTCCGCCGAAAGTCAAGTGCTGCGGCGAAAACGACCGCCCGCATACAGACACCGTATTTCACAAAACGAGGAGGCAGCGACATGAATCGCAACGCAAGCCGAAGGCAACTTGGCGCCGAGTGGAACCGTAGGGGCGAATGGCAAGCGGGATCGATGACCCGTGCTGTCGGCGCAGCGCAGTCCACCCTCCCCTTGCTGTGGACGGCAGTCTGCGCGATTGGCGCTTGGTGCGCGGCGGGGACGACGGAGTCATTCGGAGCCGACGGCCAAGCCGACGGCACGGGGCCGAAGCTCCTCCAAACGACGGTGGACCGGGCGATTGCGTACCTCGCCAAGCAGCAGGATGACGACGGTTCACTCAGTTCGCAGATGGGCATCGGACCAACCGCCTTGACGACACTCGGGCTGTTGCGCAACGGACGGGGAGTCGCTGATCCCCAAGTGGCAAAGGGGCTGGAGTATCTGGCGGGATTTTTGCAGGCCGACGGCGGAATTCACCCGGAGCGCAGCCGTGTGCCCAACTATGAAACGTGCGTGGCCTTGGTCTGTTTCCAGGAAGCCAATCGTGACGGACGCTATGACAAGGTGATCCGCAGCGCCGAGAAATTCATCCGCACCGGCCAGTTCGACGAGGGCGAAGACAAGGGCAAGTCGGATCTGTCCTACGGCGGCGCCGGCTACGGCGGCAAGTCGCGGCCGGACCTGTCCAACACGGCCTATCTGGTTGACGCCCTGCAGGCCTGCGGCGCGGGTCCGAACGATCCGGCCATTCAGAAAGCCCTGGTCTTCGTCTCGCGGTGCCAGAACCTGGAAAGCGAGCACAACACCACGAAGTTCGCCGCCAAGGTGAACGACGGCGGTTTCTACTACAGCTGCGTGCTGGACCGGCAGGACGATTCGCGCCAAGGGGCCGAGGAGGGCCTGCAGAGCTACGGGGCCATGTCCTACTCAGGCGTCAAGAGCCTGGTTTATGCCGGCCTGACCAAAGACGATCCTCGCGTCAAGGCCGCCGTGGGCTGGATTCGCAAGCACTACGATGTGAAGAGCCATCCGGGCATGGGCGATGCGGGGCTGTACTACTACTACCACTCGTTTGCCAAAACGCTGGACGTCCTGGGGATCGACGAGATCGAAGATGCTCAGGGGGTGAAACACGACTGGCGCCGGGACTTGACCGAGGAACTGGCCCGCCGTCAACAAGCCAACGGAGGCTGGGTGAACGCCAACAGCCGGTGGATGGAAAGCGATCCGAACCTGGCCACCTCCTTCGCGCTCTTGGCGTTGTCTTACTGCCGGCCAGTTGCGGCGTCAGGACGGCCCGCCCGTTGACAGGTGGAAGGCCCTTGCCGTTGGCGACATCATGAGACATGGGAAATCGATTCGCCGGATACGTGTGAATCGCCAGCGATGCCTGCGGAATCTTGAGTGACTCAGAGGGAGTGATCCATGTTGCGAATTGCAGGGGTGGGAATTGCCGTGGTTCTGGCGGTGTCCTCGGTTCAGGCTGAGAAGCCCCCAGATGTTCGATACGAGGTGAACGCGGTCAAAGATCAGGCTTATTACACCGGTCCAGGTGCTGATCCCGATAAGAACAAGCTCGATCTCTATCTACCCAAGCGGAAGCAGGGATTTCCCATCCTCGTGTTCGTCCACGGCGGCGGGTACCAGAAAGGGGACCGCAAGGAAGGTCAAACCGTAGGTCAGGTGCTCGCGGCACGGGGTGTGGGCGTCGCTGTGATCAGCTACCGGCTCTACCCGCAGGTGAAACATCCCGGGCAGATCCAGGATGTGGCCCGCGCGTTCGCCTGGATCAAAGCCAACGCCGGCCGGCAGGGCGGTCGTTCCTCGGCCGTCTTCGTGGGCGGGCACTCCGCCGGCGCTCACTTGGCCGCGCTCCTGGCCACGGATGAGTCGTACCTCCAGGCCGAGACGTTGAGTCTAAAGGACATCCGGGGCGTGGTGGCCCTTAGCGGCGGCTACCGTATTCAGCCGATCCGCAAGGATGTGTTCGGCAGCGAAGAAATCATGCTGCAGGCCTCGCCGTTCGCGCACGTCAAGCGGGGGCATCCGCCCTTTCTGATCGTCTATGGCGAGAGCGAGACGCCAGAACGTCACTCGCTCTCGAAGGAGTTCCGGGACGCGTTGAAGAAGGCCGGCGGTGAGGCGGAAGTTCTGGAAGTGCAGGATCGCACGCACCAGGAACTGTTCGCCAAAATCGGCGATGGCGACCCGACAACCGAGGCCGCATTGAGCTTCATCGTCCAGCATTCCGAACACTGAGGTCCTACTGGATTCCACGATTTCCCATCGTGTTCGGGATCGCCGTCGACGAGGATCACGAAGGTGTCGTCCTGGGGCGTATGGTGCAAGACCTCGGACGAACGGTTGCTCTCGGCAAATACGGCGTTTGTGCGGTCAGACGATTGCGTCAGACGGCGGCCTTGCCGTTACCGTCCGGGTTAGCAGGGGGTTGTCCGGGTGGGGATATCGACATTGCCGACAGACGCGGTATGATCGACAGCCACGCTGTATTCACGCCCGTGGGTAGCCCGCCAATTGCCATAGACGCGAGTGCCAGACGGCGTCTTGAAGCTTGGATTGACATCGCCGTGATTTGCCCCCCACCGACGCTGCATCCACCCGGTGAACAAGACCGCGCAAAGCAGGCCGTCAGCGCCAGGCGGGATCAGTGCGCTGACGCTTGTGCGCGGACTACCAGCCGTCGACGAAGGAAACACCAATGTCCGGGAAAGACACTGCCAAAGGCTTCACGCTGATCGAACTGCTGGTGGTGATTGCCATCATCGGCATCCTGGTCGGACTGTTGCTCCCAGCCGTGCAAGCGGCCCGAGAGGCGGCCCGCCGCACGCAGTGCCTCAACAATCTGAGGCAAATCGGCATCGGACTCGCCTGCTATGAAAGTTTCTGCAAGGTCTACCCGGCCAGCTATGCCGGTGGCTCCAAGGGAAACTGGTCCTTGCAGGCCGCACTGCTGCCATTCTTGGAACGCGGCGACATCTACCGGGACATCGATTTCAACCAGGGTTGCTCTGCCATCAAATTGCCGGACGGCATGCCACTGGCCACGCTGCGTGTGGCCACCTATCTGTGCCCCGCTGAGGTCAATGACCGGGTCCGGTACGACAATGGTTCGCCGACGACCTACCCGTTGAGCTACGGCAACAACCTCGGCGTGTGGTTTGTCTACGACGCGCCCACGAATCGGGGCGGAGACGGAGCCTTCTATCCCTACAGTTGGCTGAAAACGTCAGCCTTCCTAGACGGCCTGAGCAGCACGCTCGCATTCTCCGAGGTCAAGACCTTCGAAGGCCACTACCGAAATGCCAACCTGGCCGGAAACCTCCCGCTCCCCACCAATCCCAGTCAGATTTGCAGCCTGGGTGGGACGTTCATGACGACAGGCCACACCGAATGGCTGGAAGGCCGTGCTGTTCAGACCGGATTCACCGCCACCTTCACTCCCAACATCTCTATCCCCTGCACAAACGGCGGCGTGGAGTACGATGTGGCCTGGACCAATCGGATGGAAAGCAACACGGCGACGTTCCCCACCTATGCGGCTGTCACGTCGCGTAGCTATCATCCAGGCACTGTCAATGCGCTGTTCATGGACGGTTCGGCCCGATCGGTTGCCAGTACCGTCGAGTTGCAGGTCTGGCAGGCGCTCGCGACTCGTTGCGGAGGCGAATGCGTTGGCACTATTCCGTAGCTCTGTCTTTGGATCGACCGCGTGAGCATCTGACGCTTGAAATGTTAATGCGCAGCAAGAATCTGAAGTGCAAGGGGGAAGATTAATGGCTCGGCGACCAGTACGACCTGACCAAGAACTTCCTACTTGCTCTTCAAAGGAAAGTCGAGCTTGTTCGAGCCAGACTTGACTTCCACCGCTAATTCGCGGAAACGGTTGTACCTGGCCGGGAGCAGCTGCGGACCGTCGACTTCTTGTCCTTGGGCGTCGACTCTTGTCGAATGCGTGATGCGCACCTGGTGCTTGCCCAGGAGGACGCCCTTCTTGTTGGCGTTGTACCTCAGCGTGTAGTTGCCGGAGCTATCCGGGTGTTAGTACCGACCGACTTCCATTTCATCGTTGCGAGTTCCCAGCAGTTGGTACACGCCCATCGCGAACTTCCCAGTCGGTGGCGACACCGTCCCTTCGAAGAGCGTCTGCCAGGGAGCGACGGGGATCGGCGTGCCATCCACGCCGCTGTTGTTGGAGGAGATGTTTTCCCAGATAAATCGCACGGAAGCGTCACCAAGGGCGAACATCGCACCGCCCGGATGAGAGCTGGAGAAATTGTTTTGGTTGCCTTGGTTCGTCCTGGTTGACGCGAATCTGGAGAACCGGCTGGCCGGTGACCTGCTCGGTGCTCACATCAACCGAGCGACCAGCCGAACACGGCGGGGCCGTTCAGGCGTTTCCGCTGCTTGCTCTCCGCTGTGCTCCGCTGAACTCGCCGCCGCACGCGGCATCGGGTGATCGATCATGACTTGGGTCATCGACGTACTCCTGCCGACACAACTGCATGGGTATCCGCCGTGCGGCTGCGGCTGCGCACAGGCAGTCGCAAGCGGCGTCCAAGGTCAAGAATGACCAAAGACCGCGAACGAATGACCAAAGACCGCGAACGAATTACAGCAAGTTCATGGGGAGGGGCCGATGCGTAGCAATCGCAAGCCGTTGAAGATCACGAGCAGCGTGGCTCCCACGTCGGCGCTGATGGCGGCCCAGAGGGAAGCGTAGCCAGCCAACGTCAGAATCACGAAAACAGCCTTCACGGCCAGCGAGAAGGCGATGTTCTCTCGAACCACGGCCCGCGTCCGCCGGGAGTGGGCGATGAGCCAGGGAAGCTTAGCCAAGTCGTCCGACATCAGCGCGATGTCGGCGGTCTCGATCGCGGCGTCGCTTCCCGCCGTCCCCATGGCGATTCCCAGGGTGGCTCGGGCGAGGGCCGGAGCGTCGTTCACCCCATCACCGACCATCGCCACGCTGCCGTACTGGGTCACCAGTCTCTCCACGCACGCCACCTTGTCGGCCGGCAGTAGTTCGGCGTGGACCTCGTCGACGCCGGTCTGTGCGGCAATCGCTCGTGCCGTACCCTGGTTATCGCCGGTGAGCATAACCACGTGCTTGATTCCCTTATCGCGGAGGGCCTGGATTGCCTGTCGGGCCTCGGGACGTACCTTGTCGGCCAAGGCGATCAGTCCGCAGACGTGGTTCTCATTCCCGACGACGACCACGGTGCAACCGGCCGCGGACAGGGCCTCCAACCGGCGATGGACCTCCTCGGTCTCCTGCCCTCGCTCTTCGAGATAGCGATGCGAGCCGAGCCAAACCAGTTGGCCTTTGAACCGGGCAGTGGCCCCCTTGCCTGACACGATCTGAAGCTCCTCGGCCGGAGTGAATTTGATCTGCCGCCGTTGTGCGAAGGCGACGATCGCACGGGCCAGGGGATGATCACTTCGCGACTCGATGGCCGCGACCCGCTCCAGGAGTTCCGTCTCGTCGTGACCGCTGAGGGGCACCACTTCCACGACGCTGGGTTGGCCCTCGGTCAGCGTGCCCGTCTTGTCCAGCGCGATGGCCTGCAAGCCAGCCGGGGCTTCCACGTGCAGGCCACCCTTGACCAGCACGCCGTTGCGGGCTGATGCGGCCAAGGCCGCCACGATACTCACGGGCGTGGAAATCACCAGGGCACAAGGGCAGGCAATCACCAGGAGTACAAGTGAGCGGTAGCACCAGTCCGCCCATTCGCCACCGAGAAGCAGCGGAGGCAGCAGGAGGACCAGCAGCGCCAAGCTGAACACGATTGGCGTGTAGTAGCGCGCGAAGCGTTCAACCCATTGCTCCGAAGGAGCGCGCCGCGATTGCGATTCGCCGACCAGTCGGACGATGTGAGCCAAGGTCGTGTCTTCGGCCCGCTTGGTACATTCGACCTCCAGAGCACCGTCGCCGTTGATCGTTCCCGCGAAAACCTGGTCGCCGGGGTTCTTGACGATCGGCCGACTTTCCCCGGTGATAGGCGCCTGATTGACGCCGCTGATTCCAGCGACGACACGGCCGTCCAAGGGAAACTTCTCGCCTGGCAGCACAAGGAAGTGCGCCCCGACCGAAACCTGATCGGGTGGAACCGCTTCCTCGCTGCCATCCTGTCGTTTCAGCCGAGCGACCATAGGGGCCAACTCAAGCAGGGCCGCGATTGCCCGCCGGGCGCGGCCCAGGCTCCAGCTTTCCAGCGCCAGCGACAGGCTGAACAGGAAGGCCACCGTTGCCGCCTCGAACCACTCGCCGATGGCGATTGCACCGATGACCGCGATCGTCATCAGGAGGTTCATGTCCGGTCGAAGATGTCGCAGCGCCCGCCAAGCTTTGGGCAAGATGTTCCAGTAGGCGGCGAGAATCCCCAGTACGTAGAGGATCTTGACAGCCAGCGGCACACCCGCGACGGCACCAAGTCCCTCAGCACCGAGGGCCGCCCGGAAAGCCCCCGCAAGCCAGGCATGCGTAGTGATTCCCGCCAGGCCCAGCAGTCCGCTGGCCGCGGTGAGCAATGTTCGTCCCTGGGCTCCCCAGCGACCGACACTGGTCTCTGCGGGACGTCTGTCTCGCCAGACCTCGGCCCGCATTCCGGCTCGTGCTACAGCCTGTAGGACCGCCTCAAGATCGGCATCCTTCGGCCCCGACTGGACCGTCATCTTGCCGTTGAGAATGTCGAACGCCAGACGGTCTTCACCGCCCACCACAGGGCCGACTTCGCGCCGCAGTGCCGCCACTTCTTCCGCGCAGTCCAGGCCGTGGACCCTGAACTGCAGGGGCAATTGCGGGAACGGCATGGCGGCTGTCTTTCGTTTGTGGTCGTGGAGAGTTAGTGCAACCGGCAAGACGAAATGCCGAAGGGTGAACCCCTAATCTTAGAGCTATGACTACAAACGGGGAATCGTGGCTGTCGTCCCGCCCGTACGAAGCTTTCTAATAGGCATACGATCTTATCGCCTTACTCGCTGATCCCTCGAGCCGGCTAGCACCGGACTCAGCAGACGCTGTGCTTGGCTCGGCGAACGCAAACGAGACCCTGTGCCACGGATAGGCCGTAGCCGCCACTGGCTTTGAACCGGGTGGCGGCTGCGGAGGCACACATCCTGGAATCATCTCCGTGCGCCGCCAACCGACGCCTTCGGTTTGTTGCAGGTGCTCTTGGGCGCACACTGTTTCTCGCACAGTTCGCTCGGGTCGCACTCGAGAATCCGCTCCAGCCGTTGGCGATCCTGTTCCACCAGTTCGTCCTCGGCCAGCGACTTTTCGACCCACGCGAGTGTTTGACGGACCAACGCCGGGGCGGTCGAGTTCGCCAGCCGAAAGTACATCCAACGTCCCTCTTTACGGCTGTCCACCAAGCGAGCCTGCTTCAGAATTGAGAGGTGCTTCGAGACCGTGGACGGGGCCAATTGCGCCAGTTCGACGATCTGGCAGGCGCACAATTCCTGGTCGCGCAGCGCCAACAGCATCCGCACACGGTTCTCGTCGGCCAGGGCCTTGGTAATCGCCATGAAATCACGCATCGAGCACTCCGTTGCCGGGGGACTATGAAACAGCGCCGAGATGCAATCGTTTCTAGTGCCACGTTCGTCGGCTGTCAAGGAACCACCGACGCAAAGTCCGTTTTCCGTCTGATCAAGCAGCATACGCATCCTCTTCGTCCTGTTTGCCGGACAGAATTGCCCCATTGGCGAGCCGCAGAATCCGTTTTGCCCGCTGCGCTGCTCGTGGGTCGTGGGTGACCATCACGATGGTCCGGCCCTCGCGGTTCACGTCCTCGAAGAACGAGATTACGTGGTCGCTGGTCTCCGGATCCAGGTTGCCCGTCGGCTCGTCGGCCAAGATCACGGCTGGATCGTTGGCCAACATGCGGGCCAAGGCCACGCGTTGCTGTTGGCCCACGCTAAGCTCGCAGGGCTTGTGGTGGAGGCGATCGCCAAGACCGACCCGCTCCAGAAGTTGCTGGGCCTTCGCCTCCTGCGCTGTCTTGTCCACGCCGGCCAAGTACAGCGGGATCTGGACATTCTCCAACGCCGACAGATAGGTGACTAGATTGAACGTCTGGAACACGAAGCCGATCTTCTGCCGCCGCAGGGCGGCGCGTCCGTTGGCGTTCATGTCGTAGATCGACTGGTCTTCCAGGAGAACACGTCCCGAGGACGGCGAGAGCATTCCACCCAGCATCAGCAGCAGCGTACTCTTGCCACTTCCGCTCGGTCCCACCAGGGCCACAAAATCGCCCCTGGGAATATGGACGTGGGCCCGGTCCAATGCGGTGACGAGTCCGCCACGGTGCTGATAGCTCTTGCTGACGTCTTCCATTCGCAACATGACTTAGACCTCCTGGAAGGTAACGCACGGGTCGAGCTTGGCCGCTCGCCGGGCGGGGAAGTAGCTGGCCACCAGGGCGATCGCCACCGAGATGAGCACGGCATACAGGGCCAGCGTGGGCATCGGCAACACAACGACACCCGCCAATCGCGGACCGAGAATCACGGCCAGTACTGTGCCAATCACGTAACCGGCGATACCGCCCGCCAAGCCCAGCAGCAGGGCCTTAAGCAGGAAGATCCGCAACACGAGCGACGAACTAGCTCCCAGGGCCATCAACGTGCCGATCTCGCGGCGCCGCTCGAAGACGTTGGCGTACATGTAATTGGCAATACTGGCGCCACCGACCGCCACGATGATGACCAGGAACATCAGCGACAGGTTGGACATCATCTTGTTGATGTGAATCTGAGCCTCGGCGATTTGCGTGATGGTCACCACCTTGGCGTCCGGCAACAGTTGGTTGATCTTCTGCACCAGACCTTTGGAGATCTCCTGGCAACAGCCGACGACCTCAATGGCGTTGATCACCGGCCCCTTGGCAGACAAGTCCTGCACGGTGTGCAGATGGGCGAAGATCCGCGAGTCGTCGATGGTGCCGGTCGCCGGCAGCACGGCGGTCACCGAGAACTTCTGGCCGAGTAACTCCAGGCTGTCGGATTCCTTGATCGCCATCGCCGACGCGACCTCGGCGCCCACCAGCACCTCGCGGTCTTCCAGATTGTCGATGACCCGTTTGCGGACCAGGCTTTTCTTGTCGACCGGTCCTCCGCCTGCCGTCACCGATGCCCCGCACCCGATCGGGCGCGAGAAGATCCCAGCGCCCTGCCAAGCCGCTTTGGCCTGGAACTCGCTCTTGGGGAGGATGCCGGTCAGCGTGAAGGTCCGGCCTTGCAGTTCGACCGGCTGCGACAGCTTGGGGGAGAGGTTATCCAGCCCCTGCAGGTCGGACATGGCCAAGCGGGTCACATATTCCTCGGGGATCGTTTCGCCCAGCATGTCCGCGCTATAGTAGTCCTGCAGCGAAGCGGACTTGGGGAGCACGAGTACGTTGGCCCCCAGCGTGTCCATTTCGCGGGCCACCGCTTTTTCCGAAAAGTAGGTGATGTTCTTGATCGACACGATCACCGTGATGCCGAGCAGGATCGCCACGAAGCTGGTCAGCAACTGGCTCTTGCGCTCAAAGATTTCGCGCCACACGAGCGTGGTTAGGTTCATCGGTTTTCCTCCTGACGCGGCGTGAAGCCGCAACCTGGTAGGTCGGGCTTTCCAGCCTGACGCGAACGGAACGAAACCCTGGAAAGGCTGACCTAGAACATGCTTCCCGACGTCAGGCTGGAAAGCCTGACCTACGAAGGGTTACTTCTTCGGGCCGCAGCCACCGGGGCCGCACGTGCCGCCGGGACCGCACGCCGATTGGGCCGTCGCGAGCTTGGCGATGATCTCCTTCTTCGTGACCGCGCCGTCGAACTTCCCGACCACGGTGCCCGGAGGCGCCATGAGGAGAGTCACCGGGCCGGGAGTCCGGCTATCGACCTTCAGTTCTTTCAGGAAACTGGCTTCCGCGGCGGCGTCGGCATTGAGCGGCACGATTTCGGTGCTGGTCGCGTAGTTCGGGTCACTCTTGAAGTCGACCACGCCGCGCGGCAACACTGTTCGGGCCTGCGGTTGTACGTGTTGCACACATAGCAGCACCAACTTACGTTCCTGCAGCGACTTGAGGCACTGCGCGTAACCGGGACTGAAGAACATCCGTGTATTCATCATTTTGGGCCACAACCGCTAGGTCCGCACGATCCACCGGCGCAAGCGCTGCTGGCCTTCTGTAGTGCGTCGGCCAAGACGTCCTTGGTGACCGCTCCCTCGACCTGGATGACCGGCACGCCGGGCGGGGCGATCAGCACCGTGACGGCTTGCTCGGTCTTGGGATCGATTTTCAGGTCCTTGAGGAAGGAAGCCTCGGCCGAATCGGTCGGATCAAGCATCACGACCTTGGTGGAGCCCGTGTAACGGCTGTCCGCCTCGAAGTCGCGCACTCCCTGGAGGGCCTCTTCATTGGACTTGGTCTTGGCGTTTTGCACGCAGAGCAGCACCAGCTTGCTGTCCTGCAGCGTCTTCATGACTTGTTCGCTGCTGGGAGTACCGAAAGCATTGATCAGATCCTGTTCGCTGAACTTCGTGGGGAACCCGCCCATGATGGCACCGGACGGGGCGACCGCCAGAACCAGCGGCAGCGGCGCCCGTTTGAGTTGGAACTTCTCGACGATGTCTCGTTCGTCAGGGTCGTCGACCTTGACGACCACCGCGTCGGCCCGGTCGGCGACGCCCGTCATCGCTTGGTCGAACACCTTGCGCATGGCGGTCGTCTGGTCGTTGTCCTCTTTCCAGCCGAAGACGAACAGGTATCGCTTGGCTTGCGCGGCCTTGTCGAGTGCTGTCATGCCGCCGCCCGTGCCATTGGCAGCGTCCGTGGCAGCCTTGGTCTTGAGGGCCGCAGGCGTAACCGCGTCTTTTTCCGCTATCGCCGCCGCCCCGCCCGAGCTGAGCACGCTCTTAGCCACCGCGATCGAAATGCCGACCACGGCTACCAAGGAAACAATCGTCACAATCACGGTGGACTTCTTCATGGCCAGATCTCCCTGGTGAGGACCAACAACAGACATTTCTTTTATCGTTCGCCAAACAGCGAAATATTAACGAAACCCCGGACTCACGTCAAGATCCACGTTTTGCCGTGGTCTGCCACCCCCGCGCCGGCCCGCCGCAAGAAACCGATTCACCGCGGGGCGGGTACGATCCATGTGGCCGCGTCTCTCCGACACACAAAACGCGGCTTGGGCAGAACGGGGCTACGAGTCGACGGCAGCTCATTTCTGTCCAGCTGCTTCACTCCCCCGCAGCAGCAATCGCATTTGACGTTGACGCCCGTCAGCACCCCTTTGATCAAGACGCTGGCAGACGAACACGCTCTTGGCGATCAGGCCGATGGTCTCCGCGGGCGGCCTTCTCGGCCCTTGACAACAAATCTTGACGGCCCTATGTTATTTCGATCGTTGACGAAATGACAAACCAGCAAGGACTGCCTTATGTGGGAGCTGTGTCATGCCCAAACTGCAAGTCTTTGATCGCGCTATGTGCTGCTCAACCGGCGTCTGCGGTCCTAACGTGAACCCGGCGTTGCCCCAACTCGCCGCTGACCTCGAATGGATCAAGGAACTGGGCGTTGAAGTCGAGCGATTCAATTTGGCCCAGCAACCGGCTGCCTTCCGTGATCATCCCGCGATCCGCGAGACCCTGGCCCAGGAAGGTGTGGAATGTCTGCCCTTGTTCCGCGTCGATGACGTGACGGTCGGTAAAGGCATGTACCCCACGCGCATGCAGCTGGCCGAATGGGTCGGATTGACAGCTCTGCCGTTGGCCCCGACAAGCTCCTGCTGTTGCCGGGGTGACGGGCAGGCGGGATCCTGCTGCTGAAGCAGACATCGCCGGAGAGTGCGCGGCGTGTTCTGTGCAAGGGAAAGTTCGTATGCAATTCTTGGATGAAGCTGCGCGTAACCTGTTCTTTACCGGAAAGGGGGGCGTGGGGAAGACCTCGCTGGCCTGTGCCACGGCGGTGTTGCTGGCGGATCGCGGGAAGCGGGTACTGCTCGTCAGCACCGATCCAGCGTCGAATCTGGATGAGGTGCTGAGCGTCTCTCTGGACAACCGACCCACGCCCGTCTCCGAAGTTCCCGGCCTCTGGGCCCTAAATGTCGATCCGGAAGCGGCGGCGCGCGAATATCGGGAACGCTTGGTTGGTTCTTACCGGGGAGTGCTGCCGGAGGCGGCTATCACGAGCATGGAAGAGCAGCTTTCCGGTTCCTGCACCATGGAGATCGCGGCCTTCGACGAGTTCTCGCGGCTCCTGGGTGATCCGAGCACGACGTCCGACTTCGACCACGTCCTGTTTGATACGGCTCCCACCGGGCACACGCTACGATTGTTGTCGCTGCCCTCGGCCTGGCACGGCTTCATCGAGACCAACACCACGGGCAGCTCGTGCCTGGGGCCGCTGGCGGGCCTCCAGGCTCAGCAGGAACTGTACCGGGCGACCGTGGCTGTGCTGTCGGATGGGACCTTGACCATGTTGATTCTTGTCAGTCGGCCCGATTCATCGTCGTTGGCCGAAGCGGCCCGTTGCAGCGGAGAACTGGCGGCCTTGGGGATCGACAATCAGCACCTGGTCGTCAACGGAATCTTTCGTGCCACTACGGCCGACGATCCGGTCGCCCAGGCGATGGAACGCCGGTGCCAGGACGCATTGTCGGCCGTGCCTTCGAGGCTTGCGGGGTTTCCTCGCACGGAGCTGCATCTGGCCCCACACAACCTGCTTGGCGTGACCGCGCTTAGGCGGTTTCTTCAAGATCGGCAACCGCCCGTTGGTGGCGTGTCGGACACCGCCTGCATCCCGGCGACTGCTCTTCCCGCGCCGCTTGTACAACTGGTGGACGAAATCACCGATGCCAGACGCGGAGTCGTCCTGACGATGGGCAAAGGCGGCGTCGGCAAGACCACTGTGGCCGCCGCCATCGCCGTTGAACTTGCCCGACGGGGACATCCTGTTCACCTGACGACCACCGACCCGGCAGCACACGTCCAAGACGCCGTAGGCCAAGGGTTTTCTGGTCCGCGGGTCAGCCGCATCGACCCGTCGGCGGAAACCGAGGCGTATCGCGCGGAGATCCTGGCGACGGCGGGAGGCAACCTCGATACCCAGGGCCGGGCTCTGTTGGAAGAAGATCTGCGTTCGCCATGCACGGAGGAGGTCGCCGTGTTCCGGGCCTTTGCCGAGGCCGTCGAGGGGGGCCAGGATGGATTTGTTGTGCTCGACACGGCTCCCACCGGACACACGATTCTGCTACTGGACGCGGCCCTGGCCTATCACCGGGAACTATCGCGACAGGCGAACGCGATGCCCACGGCGGTCCACAAGTTGCTCCCTCGGCTTCGCGATCCCGAGTTCACGCGTGTGCTGATCGTTACGCTTCCCGAAGCGACGCCGGTCCACGAGGCAGCCAAGCTACAACAGGACCTCGTGCGTGCCCACGTCCGGCCCTTCGCGTGGATCATCAACCAGAGCCTCTCGCCGCTGGCGGTGCATGATCCGGTTCTTGTGGCCCGCAGGCACCACGAGGCGCAGTACATTAACGAGGTCGTCGAAGAGCTGGCGACGCGTGTGGCAATCATTGCCTGGCAGCTCGAAGCCCCCGTAGGAGCAGAGCGATTGCAGGCTGCGTTGCATGGCGTGCCAGCCGTTCACGCATCTTGATCCAAGTCTCGACGGCATCGGTACGGTGAGTGACGATTTTGAAAGCCCAATCTTTAGGTATTCGAAACGGCAGGCGGGGTGTTGCCTAGCCGGCAGTCCGTGAAGACAAGGACGTTAGGTTCGCTTTGGGAGAGCATCATGAACTCAATCAGCAGAAGACAAGTCCTCGGCTCCATCGGCTTGGCTGCGGGCGCGGGGCTGTGGTCCAGCTTCGGCAGCAGCCTGCACTCGGCGCCGCAGGACGAGCACAAACCGGCACGGGACTGGAACTACATCCACCTCGACCCCGACGTGGTTGCCGCGGAAGCATATCGCCTGTTTGCTGATGGCGGTTGCATGTACGGGCTGTTCGGTGCGGTGGTCACGGGCCTCGCCAGCAAGCTGGGCGAGCCGTTCCGTTCCTTCCCGCTGCACATGATGCGTTACGGGGCAGGCGGCGTACGCGGCTGGGGGTCGTTGTGCGGCACGCTCAATGGCGGTGCGGCGGTGATCGGACTGCTTGAACCGGACAAGGAACGACAAGCACAACTCGTGGCCGAGTTGTTCTCCTGGTACGAAACGACGCCTCTCCCAGCCTACCAGCCGAACGATTTGCCGGCAGTGCCCAAGAGTGTCTCCGGTGCCGTGCTTTGCCACGTGTCGGTCCATCGTTGGTGCGAAACGTCCGGCTGCGAGGTGGAGAGCGAGGAGATGAAGGAACGCTGCCGACGACTGACCGCCGACGTGGCCGCCAAGACGGTGGAACTTCTCAACAGGAATCTCCGAAAGGCCACCGATTTCGTCGGCTTGGCCCCCGAAGTGAAGTCGTGCGTGTCTTGTCACGGTAAGGATGACCGGGCCGACGCGTTTGGGACAATGCGATGCAACACCTGCCATCAGTTGTCGAAGGCTCATCCGGAGGACGAGTGAGCCGATCTGGTTTGGGAGGCCAGCGACAGGAATTCACACCCTAACTTGAGTTTTGGCTTACCGGACGGCCCGGAACTGGTCGCAAGAGGAACTTGCCCAACGCACCGGCCTGTTTCGCGCCGGGATCAGCGCCATTGAGATTGGACGGCTGGTATCTTCCACGGCTGCCGCCTTGGCACTGGCCCGCGTGTTTTCCTGCGCGGTGGAGGATCTTTTCGAGTTGGAGGTGACGTCCGATTGTTCGCCCGATTGGGCTTGGGAACCGCCGCAGGATGCGTGTCGTTACCGGTTGGCCGAGGTTCGTGGCCGCCGCTGGCTGTAACCAGCTGAAATGAGCCAACTCGGTCTGGCAGCCCACGACGGGGTCAGGGAGGCGGGGCAATTGCGGACCCACGCTCTCTACCGCAAGTACATCGAGCATCTGAACGCCCTGTCGCCCCCAGCCATCCTCCTGAGCGCACTCTCCTGCAACCCCCGGAGCTTCTCATGAACTTCCCCTCATCGAAACGCGGGTCGATCCTCGTGTTCGCGGCATCCATGGTTATCGCGGCGTACCATGCTGACCGTCGCGCGGTGACAGGGGGGCCTCGGTTTCGTCGTTCTCGTCGTCGGCCAAGTGCACGGCCCATTCCGGGTACGGCACTGCGGTCCCGCGTTGGGCACGCCACAGGATCCGGTTCAGGGCGTCCTCGGGCGCGCGGTCCACCTGGGAGAAATTCATCTGCTCGCAGGCCAGCGCATCGGCTCGCAGTTGCGGGTCCCGCAGCGACTGCGGATCGCCGTTCATCTGGTCCAGCCGGATGTTGCTGGGCAGGGCCGCGAAGGGCGTGAAATCGGCCGTGTCGGTGAAGCACTCGCGCAGCGGTTCGGCGCTGGCATCGAATTGGTTCAGCGGTGGCAGGCCGAGAATCTGTTCCATCGTCCGCAGCAGACTGATCGAATTGTATTGCGTGCTGACGACCGCCCGCCGCCGTGCATAGGGGCTGGCGACATAGGCCGTGGTCCGGTAGCCGCTGACGTGGTCCCAGCCGTTCTGCGGATCGTCCTCGATGGCCACGATCGCCATCTGCCGCCAGAACTTCGAGCGGCTCAGGCCCTCGACGATGCGGCCGAACGCCAAGTCGTTGTCGGCTGCCATCGCCGCGGGAGTCGGGCAACCGCGTTGGGTGCCGCTGGTATGATCGTTGGGCAGGCAGATCAGGGTCAACTGCGGAAACTCACCCTTGGCTTCGAACTCACGCAGTTCCCGTAAGATGAAATCGGCTCGGTACTGATCAGGCACCTCCAAGGCCCAACCGACGTACGCTGTAGGCGAGTAGGGACGCAACGTCTCGACGCAGGGCTGGCACTCAAACAGCACCTCGCTTCCGCCGTCTTTCCAGGCCCGATAGCAGGCCAGGAAATCGGGGCCGCCCTGCCGAGCGGGATCGCGCCAGCGGACGCGTGGCTCCATGAACTCGCCGTAGTTCCGCAAGCTGACGCGGTGCCGCAGGGCATTGTCCCAGAGGAACCCAGCCGGCGAGTAGGCCAGCGCGTCGGACTCGTCGGCGCCCATCCCGTCCGGGTAGCTGCGCGGCCAGCCGACAAACGACTTTTCGAGGTAGTCGGTGCCGAACGCGCTCGTGCTCCACTGGTGGCCGTCGGCGCTCAGGATGCCGGCGCAGTAGGTATTGTCCAAGAGCACGAACTCCCGCGTCAGCTTGTGCTGGTTGGGCGTAATCCGTTCACCAAAGATGCACAGATCCGGGTGGCCGTCGCCCTCCGCCATGTCGCCCAGCACCTGATCGTAGGTGCGGTTCTCCTTGATGACGTAGACCACGTGCCGGATCAGGCTCGGTTCGCCGATCCGTTCGGGGATGGCACGCGGCGGCTGGCCGGGCCGTGGCGGCAGCAGGGCCTCGCGGATCCGCTCGTGACGGAGGTTGTCCCAGACCATCTGCGAGAGACGCGGCAAGTCCTCCGGCGCGGGCCGCGGGACCAGCGAGACGGAACCGTGGTAGAGGTGCGAGTTGAAGCCGGTCGTGCCGGCCGGTGCTGCATCCCGCTGGGTGGGCGCGGGCTGCAACGCATGGCCCTTGATGTTGGCGACGCATAACTGGCGGCGCGCCGCGTCGTAGATGATCGCTCCGGGAAACCAGCCCACGGGGATCAGGCCCAGCAGTTTCGATTCCTTGTCCGCCGAATCAAACCGGACGACCGCGATCGCGTTCTGCGTGCCGTTGGCAACGTACAGGGTGCGGCCGTCGGGAGCAAACGCCAGGGCGTTCGGTGAAGCTCCCAACAGATCGTTCGGCGCCGGCTTCACCCAGATCGTCTCCACCACCGCGCCGGCGGCCGTGTCGATGACGCTCAGCGTGTCGGCGGCCGCATTGGCGCAGACGACGGATTTTCCGTCCGGCGAGGCGGCCAGCGCACTGGCGTGCAGACCGGTCAGGATCTCCGTCGTTTGTCCGGTTGCTAAGTCGATCACCGTGACGCTGCCTTCGCAGGCGATCTGGCGTTCGGGATCGACGCGCACCGTGGTGCCGCGGCCGGCGGGACCGATGGGATCGCCCGGCTGCGGCCGGCGGCCGCCCCAGTTCGAGACATACGCCCGGTTGCCGACGAGCAATACGTCATAGGGCGCCACGCCGACGTCCCACGTGCGGACCACGTGGCCGGAACTCGCGTCCAGTTCCAGCAGCGTGTTCGACAGATTGCCGCACACGTAGATCCGCTGGCCGTCCGTCGAGCAGGCCAAGCCGGACGGGATCTCCTCCTTGCGGCGCGGCGCCTTGGCGGGCGGCAACGGGATGCTCCGCGCCACGCTCACGGTTCCGTCCGGCGCCACGTCGAAGACCTTCAGGTCCCCATCGACGTTGCTCAGCAGCAGCCGCGTGCCGTCCGGCGTGAAGACCAAACCGGTGAAGCTGACTTGCCCTTTGGCCTGCGGCTCGATGATCTGAGGACTCGTGGCGCCCGGCGAACTCGCCGAGCCTCCCGTCCGGATCGCGACGCGCTGCCGGACGATGCCGGTCGCCGGGTCCAGGAGGACCACTTCCGAGGTCTTGCCGGACACCGCCAGCAGGCGGCCGTCGGGTGACAAGGCGAGGGCCTGCGGCCGCAGGCCCGGCAGTTCGACCTGGGTTCCCAGCGGCGTGACGACCTGGTTCACCGGCAGGACGGTGCGGCCATCCGTCTGCCGGCCCACGCGTTCCCGGGTTTCGTCGGCCCGCGGCGGCGTCTCGGCGCCCGCGGCCAGCGCGGCCCAGCCACAGATGGCGGCAGCCCGCAGGATTATGGCCCCCGCGAGGAAGCTGCTTGCTGAAGCCTGTCGCACAAGGCCACAGGCCATCTCTGGCACAGCGGGCTTCCGTGATTCTCTTTTCCGCCGGGGCAATGGCGGCCGCCGCGGGGGTCGAGGGTCGGTGCCAGCCAAACGGGCAACGCATGCCATCGGTTCAGTCTCCTTGGGTTCGGCGAACACGCATCTCAGCCCTTCAAGAGTTGACGGCAGTATATCGCAGGCGGCCACCAGCTGCGCCGGTGATTACGGGGCGGCGTAACGAGTAGCCCGCTCGATGGCCGGCGCGAGTCGCCACGCCAGGCACGCACCCACCGTGCAGCCGATGATTCCTAACGAAACCTTCAAGCAAACGTACCACGGGGCGTAGAACTGCTTCCACAGGAACGGCGCCAGGATCAGGTACATATAGGAATAGGCCAACACCCCGCGGAGAAGGGCTGCGCCCAACATCGCACGGAAGGAAACCAAGGCGTGGCCGACGAGCATCAAGTACAGATCCAGGCTGACGCCGCACCACAGGTAGTACGGCCACCAGGCCGGATTTAGGCCGCGACCGAGTAATTGGCCGAAGATCCCCGCCCCGAATACTAACACCGTCGCCGCCCCCGGCTTGGGCACGAGTCGCAGACCCAGCAGCAACACCGCCGTGTACGGGATCGAGAAGACCAGAGCGTCGAGGCCCGGGACCTTGGCCAAGCCGATCTGCCAAGGGATGGCCGCCACGTAGAGCAAGCACATCAGCAGCGAGAGAGTCGCTAACTCGGCCGTCTTGAAGCGACGCAACGAGCGTTGGCGAAACGCGACCAACACGGCCGCAGCGGCAAGCACGAACAGGCCAACCACCGATGCCACATAGAATTCGCGCAAGGTCATTGTATCGCTCCCATGCCTAGCACACCGCCTGGCCAGGCGGCGACGCATCCCGCGGCGGTTAGAACGGTCAGCCCCAACAGCACGGCCCAATCCCATCGAGAGAACCTCAGTTCCCGCGCCGGGATGCGACGGGCCGAATAGGCGCGTACCTCGGCGGCCATCGCGATCTGCCGAGCACTCCGAAGTAGGGCTGTCATCAACGGCACGATGAGCAGCCGGAATCGCCGTGCCGCCGCCGACAAGCCTCTCCCGCCCGCCCCGCGCAGTTGCTGCGCGACCAGAATCCGTTTCGCCTGTTCGATGGTCTCCGGCAGGAATCGCAGGGCCAGCGTCAGCATGAACGCAAACCAATGTGGCAGGCCCAACTTGTTCAGCGCCAGGATGAGGTCGGCAGGGTGGGTGGTGGATACAACCAGGGTCCCGGCCGCCAAGACGGCGAGCAAACGTAGCGAGATCACCGCGCCGTACCACACGCCTTCGACCGACAGGGACAGGCCGGGCAGCACCTTCAGCAGTTCCGTCCGCGGTTCGATGGTGTAGAAGAATCCCTGAGAGACCGTCGTTCCGCCCACCGTAGCCCCGACCGCGGCGAACAAGAATCGCAACCTCGACAGGGGAGGGCGAACCAGGCACCACGGCATCAGCGTGATCGCCAGCAGTCCCGCAAGGAACCACGGCTGTTGGAAGACGACCGCCAGCAGGGAGACTACGACGCTCCAGGCGATCTTCACGCGAGGGTCGAGACGGTGGAGCGATGTCGGACGTTCAAGGTAGGCCAGCATCGGTGAGCCTCCCTTCGCTCAGCCGCAGGTCCCGGCTGGCAAACGCCTCAACCACCTCGTCGTGATGCGTCGAGAACAGCACGCACGCGCCGTCCTCACGTGCCTGCTCCACGATCAGCTGCATCAGACGGACCCAAGCCGACTGATCCAACCCTGTCGTGGGTTCGTCCAACAGAAGCAGTCGCGGTTTCATCGCCAGCACCGCAGCGGCGGCCAGAAGTTGCCTCTGGCCTCGAGACAGGCTACGCGGATGGGCTTCGCGGTGGTCGGACAAACCGATCCGCTCGATCAGTGAGTCGGTCGCCGTCTGCCGCCCAAGGTTCGTCGGCCCAAACTCGATTTCTGCTGCGACGCTTTCCGTGAAGAGTTGTTCGTCGGGATTCTGGAAGAGCAGGCCGGCAGTGCCCACCAGGTCGCGCACGCTGGGCCGCGAGCGTCCAGCGATCGTCAGCTGACCGCGCACCGGCTGCAGCAGGCCGCAGAGCAGTTTGAGCAAGGTCGACTTGCCGGCCCCGTTGCAGCCAGTCAACGCGACCACGTCACCCGCCTGCAACTGGAACGACACGTCGGACAAGACCGGCGAGGAATCGGGATAGGCGAACGCCAAGTGCTCACACTCCACCATCGCGCCGATGCGGGCGCTGGATTCCTCGGCAATCCGGGCGGGGGCTGCGACGTTCGGAACTGGCCCGTCCGTGACGATTCGCCCGTCGTCGAGGGAGATGACGCGATCGACCAGGCCCTGCAAACCATCGAACCGATGCTCGGTCATGACGATGGTGTGTCCAGCGCGATGCAATTCCTGCAAGGCGGACAGCAACTCGGAGCGACTGCCGCTGTCCAGATCGCTGGTCGGCTCATCCAGGAGCAGGATCTGGCTGCCCATAGCCAGCGCCCCGGCGATCGCCAGACGCTGTTTTTGCCCGCCTGACAGACGGAAGGTCTCGTGATCCCGCAGCGTGCTGAGCGACATCTGGCCCAAGGCCCGATCCACGCGACGCAGGGTCTCGGCCGGCGGCAAGCCAAGGTTCTCGCAACCGAAAGCCACATCCTCTGCCACGCGGAGCATGAACAACTGCACTTCCGGATTCTGAAAGACGGTGCCCACGCGGCGACTCACCTCGGCCAGCGGAACGTCACCTGGAGCCAAACCGTTGACACGAACTTCGCCTTGAAGTTCTCCGGCTACGACGTGCGGGATCAGCCCGTTGAGCAGATACAGCAACGTGGACTTGCCGCACCCCGAAGGTCCGGCGAGCAGAAGCCACTCACCTTCTCGAATCGACAGATTGACATCGTTGAGCGTGGGCCGAGTGGCGGTCGGGTAGACGTAGCTCACCCCCCGCAGTTCGATCATGTTACCGCACCCGCTGAACGGCGAATCGCTCGTCGCGATGGGTCAGGTCCTTGGCTTGTTCCGACGTGAAGTGCGAGAACGTGACGCGATCCAGAAAGCGGCTCGCCGCCGCGACCGCTTCGTCCATCTCGTCCTCGGTCGGTCGTCGCCAGGGGGCGCCGGGCACGGGAATGTAGCCCAAGATGTGGAATGGGATCGTGCGGTCCACGCTGGCGACGAAGGCCGCGACCTTCTCGACCTGCTCGACGCCGCCCAGGTCCGGGATGAACACGGTGCTCGCCCGCATCTCCAGTCCGGCTTCGTAGGACCGCCGGAAGTTCTCGATGTTGGGGGCTACGGGGCGGCCCGTGTAGGCCCGATGCACGTCTTCGTCGAACGCTTTGAAACTGACGTTCGTGCCGTCCAAGTCGTTCGTGATCAGCCCCGATCCGTTGGTGTGTCCCAGACGCGTGATCACGCCCAGTTCCTGTTTGCAGAACGCCAGGAGTTCGGGCAACTGCGGATTGGTCGTCGGTTCGCCGCCCATGAAGTGCACGGCTTCCGGCTCCAGTTCGCGCAGGCACTCGTGGATTTCCTCGACGGGCAGGAACCGTTCCGGCCGAGGATCACCTTTTAGTTTGTAGGTACAGCCGCGGCAGCGGAAATTGCAGCCGTAGTTATGCACGGTCGCCCGCCGGTACTTCTCCGAATACGTGATCTTGTAGATCGCCATGCTGGGTTCCTTGATCCGCGATCGCCCGCCGCTTCATCCCGGTGCATTCGATTCAGCGTCCGTCGGCCTTCCCGGATAATACGAATTAGAGGTTCTTCACACTTCGCGGTTATTCTGATCCTGATCGCGGGATGGTGCAACAGGGTTTCCCAGGATTTCCTGGCGACGTGAGCGGTGCTTGCGTGAGCGGTGCTTGCGTCTTGACGTCGGGCGTTGGCAGACGCCAGACTGACGAATGTGATCTGTCGGAATGTATCTACAAGGGCGAGTTGGTGACGGCCCACACGCACACAGCTTGACGATGCCGACTCCCGAAAGGTCACTTGCTCCGTGGTCCAACCCAAATCGGACCTGACCACGGAACAAAAAGGCAATCTGGTCTATTGCACGCGTCTGACGGCGGCAGTAACATATTTCCCGCATCCGTAATACTGCCGCCAAATCCTCCGTCAGGACTTGCGTATGATCCGGCATTCCCGCCTCGCGGTGCTCGCTTTGTCGAGGGCTTGGTACGGGCCACCACAGCGAACCACTCGACCAGCCAGAACTCGACGAGCATCTCCCCATCAGGAGATGCAGCGATGAGGGGCTACCGCTGGCTCGGCTTGGTTCTCGCTTGTGGCCTGGTCTCGTGCGCCAAAGCCCCGAACCATCCGCCCGTCTATCCGGTAAAGGGGCGAGTGTTGTTCGAAGGCAAACCGGCCCCCGGCGCCGTGGTGATTCTGCACTCGTCCACCGACGAACCGGCGAAGGCTACCAGGCCGCATGCCAGGGCGGATGCGAACGGCGAATTCGAACTGACAACCTACCGGACCGGTGATGGGGCTCCGGCTGGCACCTACGTGGTGACGTTGGAGTGGAAGCAAGCCGGCGATCATCCGGAGCAGGGAGCGGAACTGCTGCCTCCCGTGTACGGCGATCCGAGCACCTCGAAGCTGCGAGCTACCGTGGCACCCGGCCCGAACGAGCCACTAATCCTGCAGTTAACCGCCAGACCCTGACCCCGCCCCTTAGGAGCTTGACGATGACAAGATCAATTCAACGCACAGGGTTTACCTTGGTT
>JAPLNJ010000338.1 GCA_026692885.1 Planctomycetota bacterium
TGGCTGGCCCGCGAAAATTTGGGGGGACGTGTGGCTTGGGGTGGGGTGTACTAATTTCTTTTTTTGCGGCTATTAGATATTTCTTGGCCACGGACTTGGGGCCGAAAAAACTTAAATTCGTACACCCGACCCCTAGCCACACGTCCCCCCAATTTTGCGCGGGCCAGCCAGAAGCTGACCTGCTGCTCCGAAAGTCGGTCACGACTGGCAATGGTTCTGCCAGCACCACCAAGTCGGTATCGCGGCTAAACTCCGCTGCGCCGTAGATCACGCATGCCTGACCGCCCATCAGCAAACAACGTACGCCATTCTTCTTCATCGAAGAAAGGACTTTGAGGATCGGGTTCGGGGTCAAGGGAGCCTCCCAAGGCAAGATAGGTATCCCAAAGTTTCAGACTCTCTTCCCAACGCTCATCGGGTGTCAAACGATACCACTCCGCCCACTCTGGTCCTACGTACTCCTCAGGGTCGATCATGGGTTCGCTCTAGGCTGACAAAGAACATAGATTTCGGAATTGGTGGACAAAAACATTGATGACAGAAAAATGTTCCTTGCGAACGCGGGATTCCTCCCATCTTTTTGTCATCAATCTTTTTGTCTACCTGAACGAAAGCAGGCGAAGAAGTCCTCCGGGTAGAGGTAGTCCTCCCCGGACTCGTCAACGACCCGAACAAAGTGCCGCGTGGCAGCGACTTGGTCCGGGACTACCGTGAGCCAACCAACGCCGCGAAGTCCACTCGCCGGTTGCGTCCGCGGTGCGGGTATTCCATTCTTGACGCGGCCCGCCCGAAAAACCTCTTCGTGCTCGTCACGATTACGACCGTTTCGACGGAGGCCTGGACCAGCGTGGCGCGGATGACGTTGTCGTTCCGGCTTGCGTCGTAGCGTGATCGGGGAGACAATCACGCCTATTCAACTACCTCTGGCATGACAACCAAGTTTCGCTTGTGGAGCACCCGCAATGCCTTGTCCGTTTCCGGGGATGGATCCGTTCCTCGAAATGCCGCCGTTCTGGGGCGACTTCTCGCCGAAGTTGCTCACGGCGATCAGCCATGCGTTACTCCCGCAGTTGCTGCCGCGCTACGACCTGCGGATCGCGGAATATCTAACGCATCACCTGGAGAAATCACCATGACTGTACACATCGTCCACTGGCTGACAGCCTGCGTATTCCTCGCCGTGACTGCGCCGGCCAATGGTGCGGACGCACCAGCTCCGCCGGTGACCAATCTGGCCCTGGTGGCGACCGCCTCGACCTCGTTCGTCTCCGGCCACGAGACCATTCGGGCACTCAACGACGGCTGGAAGTCTACTGGTTCGACGACCAGCGCGGCGTGCGGCTGCCGAAGGCCTGCCGGCTGAAGTACTGGGACGGCAGTTCCTTCGTGGCGGTGACCGACGCCACCGGCCTGGGTTTGGCCAAGAATCAGTTCAACACGACGACGTTTCCGGAGCTCACGACGTCCCAGCTGCGGCTGGAGTTCGACGGTGCCGAGAAATCTTCCACAGGCATTTTGGAGTGGCGGGTCTACGATAGCGGGGCCTCGCCCAACTTCGCACCAGCGGTAAATGCCGGCGTGGACCGGGTAGTCGTGCTGTCCGGCCAGACGTATTTGTCCGGCACGGTGAAGGACGACGGGAAACCGAAAGCCGTACCGGCTGTTCGCTGGAGCCGAGCCTCCGGTCCGGGCGAGGTGACTTTCGGCGATGTTACCGCCGTGGCGACGACCGCCCGATTTTCCGCGCCGGGCACGTACCTGCTGAAACTGACGGCTGATGACGGGCAGTTGAGTTCGTCCGCCACGGTCGAAGTGACGGTGGATCCGCCGCCGCCCGCTACGCACTTGGCCGCGGTCCCCACCACAACCTACAGCATCACCAGTCCCTTCTGGCGTGCCCGGACCAAAGGACTCATCGTGAACTGGATTCCGCACTGCGTGCGAAAGATCGACGATCCGCAGACCCGCGAAGGGGGCCTGGAGAATTTCGTGCAAGCCGGCCGGAAGCTGGCCGGTCAGCCTGACGCCAAACACGTCGGCCCGGTGTTTGCCAACACCTGGGTCTATAACACGGTCGAGTCGATGTGCATCGCGCTGCTGGTCGATGCGCAAGGCGATGCGGAAATCCTCCAGGCGCAGGCCGCGATGCGCAAGACGCTCGACGACTGGATTCCCAAAATCCTCAGCGCTCAGGAGCCCGACGGCTATCTGCACACGATGTACACCATCCAGGGCCAGCGACGTTGGAGCAACCGGCACGACCACGAGGGCTACCAAGCCGGTTACTTCCTGGAGGCGGCGATGGCCTACACCCTGCTGAACGGCGGCCTGGATCACCGCCTGCTCGACGCCGCCAAACGGTTGGCCGATTGCTGGTGCCAGCACATCGGTCCCGCGCCGAAGCAGGCTTGGTACGAAGGCCACCAGGAACTGGAGCAGGCGCTGGTTCGCTTCGCCCGGTTCGTGGCAGCCAGGGACGGCGCCGGCCAAGGCCGCCAGTATATCGAGCTCGCCAAATTCCTGTTGGACTCGCGCCAGAACGGTGACGAGTACGACCAAAGTCATCTGCCCGTCACGCGGCAATACGAAGCCGTGGGACACGCGGTCCGCGCCGTCTATTCGTATGCGGGGATGACCGATATCGCGATGGAGACCGGCGACGTGGATTATCACAGCGCCGTGAAGTCGCTGTGGAACAGCATCGTCAATCGGAAGTACTACGTCACGGGCGGCGTGGGCAGCGGAGAGACGTCGGAGGGCTTCGGGCCGGACTACTCGCTGCCCAATCAGGCCTACTGTGAATCGTGCGCCGATTGCGGTGCGTTGTTCTTCCAGCACAAGATGCACCGCGCCTACCAGGAGGCCCGCCATGCAGACCTGTACGAAGAGACGCTGTACAACGCGATTCTCGGCAGCGTTGATTTGGACGGGCAGCATTTTACTTATACCAACCCGCTGGATTCCAGCGAGCGGCGATATCTCTGGCACGGTTGCCCCTGCTGCGTGGGGAACATCCCCCGCACGCTCCTTAGCCTGCCGACCTGGATGTACTCGACGAGCGCCGATAGCCTGTACGTGAACCTGTTCATCGGCAGCACGGTCACGGTGGACAATGTCGCTGGCACTCGAGTGCAACTGGTGCAGACGACCGATTACCCGTGGAGCGGCGCCGTGGCCATCACGGTGAATCCGACCGAGACGAAGCCGTTCAGCGTCAGGCTCCGCGTGCCAAGCCGGAGTGTGAGCCAACTCTACACGGCTTCACCGGCCTGCGACGGCATCACGTCGCTGGCGGTGAACGGCACGTCCGTCACACCCACGATCGATCAGGGCTACGCGGTCCTCACGCGTGAGTGGAAGGCCGGAGACAAGATCGAAGTCGTGCTGCCGCTGAAGGTGCAGCGAGTCAAAGCGAGCGATCGCATCGCCGCGACGGCCGGCCGAGTCGCGTTGCGGTATGGCCCGCTGGTCTACAACATCGAAAGTGTGGACCAGGACGTCAATGCCGTGCTCAGCCCGGCGTCCGCATTGTCGACCGCCTGGAAAACCGATCTTCTCGGCGGCGTGTTGGTGATCCGGGGCACGTTCGCCAACGGTGCCCCGCTGACGGCCATCCCCAACTATGCCCGGCTCAATCGCGGCGGACGTTCCGTCGTGTGGATCAAGGACCAGTAAGGACCGGCGCTTCAATAACTGTCGGGTTTTCAAAGTAGTCATCACGCTCCGCGTGATGACATGTCGTCACGGCGGAGCCAACACGCAATGATGCCCGTTACCAGGGCAAAGTTTCGGTTTGTTACCTGTTTCATCCGCTCTTTCGCCAGCATGACTTCTCGGTTGTGC
>JAPLNJ010000339.1 GCA_026692885.1 Planctomycetota bacterium
GCCACCTACGGCATCCACGGGTATGAAGTCTGGAAGAGCGACGGCACCTCCGCCGGCACCGCCTTGGTCAAGGATATCAACGTGGGGACTGGTTCTTATCCCCGCAATCTGACAAACGTGAACGGGACCCTGTTTTTCCAGGCCACCGACGGCAGCCACGGGTATGAAGTCTGGAAGAGCGACGGCACCACCGCCGGCACCGCTTTGGTCAAGGATATCAACGTGGGGACCACTGGTTCTTATCCCCGCTATCTGACGAACGTGAACGGGACCCTGTTTTTCCGGGCCGACGACGGCAGCCACGGGGTTGAACTCTGGGGCCTGGTACAAGCGGCCACCACGCTCACCGCGTCTGTGGACGGCTCCGGCAACCTGACCGTGACGGATAGCGACGCCACCGGCAAGAACAATCAGCTGACCCTCCGCCTAACTGCGGGTGGCGATCTGGTCATCGGCGATGCCACCGAAACCTTCTCGGCCGCACCGGCGGGTTGGACCTTGTCCGGCGATAAGACATCGATCAGCATTCTGGCCAGTTTGTTCACGGGCAGCATCACCGTCACGGGCGGCGGCGGGGACGACACGCTGACGGTCGATTTCAGTAACGGCAATCCGCTTCCCAGCGGTGGCCTGACTTTCAACGGCGGCGCCTTAGCCACGGCCGCGGGCGACAAGCTGATTCTGCTAAATACCCTTGCCACGGCCTTCACCACGCAAGTCTTCCACTTCGCGGACACCAAGACGGCGGACGGTTTTGGCGGCAGTGTCGTGATCAACGGCACTGCGACCATCACCTTCACGGGCCTCGAACCGATCCTCGGAGGCAAGGCGGCGGATACCACGTTCAACCTGCCGCTGGGTATCCAGAACCTCAACGTCACCATCGGCGATGACAGCTCCCTGGCCGGCAACAATGTCATCACAAACAACCCTTCCGCCACCTTTGGAACGGTGAGTTTCCCGAATCCCACGAACCGCCTGACGGTGACGCTCGGCAACCAGGGCGATACCCTTGCACTCCAGAGCATGGACGTCGGCTTTGCGCCGGCCGGTGTTGGCGGTTTGGCGCCCTTCCTAGTCAACGGCGGCAGCGGGGCCGATACGGTCAACGTGCAGGCCACCGCCGTCACGACCACCCTCAACGCGAACGGGGGCGACGATGCCATCACGGTGTCGAGCGACGCCCCCAATACGACCACCGCGGGTGTGAGCAACCTGGCCGGGCTGGCTGGCACACTGAACCTGAACCTGGGGACGGGGACGGGGCAGACGATCACGGTCAGCGACTTTGGGGAGACGGCGACGGCCAACACGAACGTCGTCGTGACCAGCAGCGCGATCACCGGCTTTGCCGGGGTCGCGAACGGGACCACGATCAACTACTCGGCGGACATGGGTTCGACCAACACCCTGACGCTGGAAGGTTCCAACACGCTGGCCGACACGTTCCGTGTGCCGAGCACCAACGGCCTGTTCACGACCACTCTCAACGCGAACGGGGGCAACGATGCCATCACGGTGTCGAGCGACGCCCCCAATACGACCACCGCGGGTGTGAGCAACCTGGCCGGGCTGGCTGGCAC
>JAPLNJ010000340.1 GCA_026692885.1 Planctomycetota bacterium
CTGTAAAGAAATAACCTGGCAGATCGGTGGTGGGACGGATTGGCACTTCGGCCCCGAAACATCGGGCCGAAGTGCCAATCCGTCCTACGGTCAAACTGCGGACTTGTTCTTTTCCAGCCACTTACTCCAAGAGGCAACCCCATGTTTAGCTCGTGCCTGCTCGTGCTGCTGCTGGCCGTGTCCGCGGCGGAACCAGACCCTGCCGTCCTGAAGAATGGCGGTTTCGAAGCGGTCGGCGATGCCCGCCCAGGGGCCGATGGCCTGGTGAACGGCTGGAAGCTCGCCCAACCGCCGCGGGTGCCAACAGGCTGGACGCCCAATCCGGCATATCCCGGTGAGCTGGCCGTGATCGAGTCCCCCACGGGCAGGCCCGGTGCTCACAGCGGCCAGCGGTTCATCCGCATCTCGGCGTCCCAGCGTGATGCTCACCTGTACCAGATGTGCGCAGGACTCGATCCGGCTCAATGGTATCGGGTCTCGGCCTGGGTGCGCGGCGGCGCGGTGTCGGTGAGTTTCTACGAGTACTTTGCCTCTGGAAAGATCGGCGGACAACAGGTTCTGCAGTCGACCATCGAACAGGCAGGCTGGAAGCGGATCGAGGGGTTCTATCGCCCGACGGCCGACGGCTATCTGCGTTCCGCGTTAGCCATCACCGTGCCGCCCGGACACAGCGCCGAAGTGGACGACGTGGCCATCGAGCCGCTGGATTTGCCGGCGGTGTCGGCCGGGCCTGACATCGGGCTGGAGATCGACACAGTGCGGCTCGTCATTTCGTCCGCGGGCCTGCTCCGCGAGTTTCGCTCGAAGCCGTCGGGCAAGGACTACGCGGTCGCCGGAACGCCGGTGTCCGTGCTGCACGCGGTCTGCCACGGCGTCGCTACGCCCCTGCACAGCCTGACCCGCGCAGGGGACGTCATCCAAGCGCAGTTCCTCGATCCCGAGGTCCGTGCCACCCTGCGTGTTTCGCCGCGCAAGCACCACCTGCTGTTCGAAGTTCTCGACGTTCAGCCGGCGGGCGTGGAGGAGCTGACCCTCCGTCTCCCGGTTCGCCGACTGGCCGCGGTCGGAGAAGCTTTCAACGCCACCTACGACGATCAGTTCGGGGTTTGCCTGCTGGGCGTCACGGAAAACACAAACCAGCAGACTGTCTCCCACGGCGCAGACGTCCTCAGCCTCGCCGTGCGGTGTACCAGCCGCCACGGGATGGCCGGCGCACGGTTCGCGCTGGTGGCTGCGAACCGAGATCGTTTCGAACCGGCGATCATGGAGGCGGAGCGGGAAAACGGTCTGCCATGTCCCATGTTGGAGGGCAAGTGGGCCCGGAGTTCCGAGCCGGTCCGGCGGTCGTACCTCTTTATGGTCGATGCCAAGGAGAGCAACATCGACCGGATCATCGAGTACGCGAAGCTGGGCAACTTCGGGACGATCATCTTCCTGAAAGAAAACTGGCTGGCCACACACGGCCATTTTCGGGTCAATACGAACAACTTCCCGGACGGCATCGCCAGCCTGAAGCGCGCGGTGGCGAAGATCCATGCCGCGGGCCTGGGCGCCGGAGTCCACGCCTTTGGCCCCTCGATTTCACCCAATGATCCGTACATCACTCCCCAGCCCGACGACCGTCTGGCCTCCATCGCTTGCCCGCCGCTGGCCGAGGCGGTGGACGAGAAAACGACCGTGCTGGTGCTCGCCGACGAGCCCAGTCTTCCGCCCAAAGCACCTCGCAACGACGCCTTTCCCGGCTACCACATTCGCATCAATGACGAGCTGATTCGGTATCAGAGTCTGGAACTCGGACCGACACCGCGGCTGGTCGGCTGTCAGCGCGGGGCGCTGGGCACGAAGGCGGCACCTCACGCCCAGGGGGCCCCGATCAAGGGCTTACTCTCGATGTGGGATTTCTTTCTCGTCGACCCCGACAGCACGCTGGCCGACGAACTCACCACCCACTTCGCTGCGGTGTTCAACGAGTGCGATTTCGATCTGGTCTACTTTGATGCCAGCGATGGCATCGACGACGCTTACCTCGACCGCTGGTACTATCTCAACAAGCTGCACCTGGGCTATTACCGCAAGTTCAAGAAAGACGTGCTCTATCAGACGAGCAACGGCACGGGCAGCGACTTGGTCTGGCACATCGTCCCTCGCAGTGCCTCGGCTGACGGCCACGGCGACCTGAAGAAGTACCTGGACGAGCGGCTGCCGGGGATGCAGGGCATGGCCGCGAACTTCACGCGTCCCGACGTCGGCTGGTACTACATGTTCGATGAGGTCCGGCCCGACCAGATCGAATATGTCTGTGCGAAGACGATCGGTCTGGACGGTTCGATTTCCATCGAGACCTCGCTGGCGACGATGGACCAGCACGCCCGTGCCCGGCAGATGATCGAGCTGGTCGGACGTTACGAGCAGTGCCGGCTGGCCCGCGTCTTTCCCGAAAGCGTGCGCGAGCAACTGCGCGAGCCGGGCCAGGACTTCAAGCTCTTGGGCGACAGCCACGGCTGGCGACTCTACCGTGCCGCCTACGAGGAGCCGCGCTATGTGGAAGCGCTCGATGGCCGGCAGAACGTCTGGACCATCCGAAACGACCAGCCGGCCCCGTGCGGCCTGGGCCTCGAGATCGCGCGCGGCTCCCGCAATGTCCCGACGAGCGATTACGACCAGGCCGGTGCCATCACGCTCGAAGCCTTTGACGATGCGGCGGCGTTTCGGTGGGACGGCGAGGTCCGTGCCAAGGCTTACTTCCCCGGCTCGGATGTAACTATAACGACCGCGGGCGCTGCCAAACACGGTGTGAACGCAAAGTTGGCCGTGACGAGTCAGGGGGTGCGTGTCGGCACGGGCTGCGCGGTGTTGACCGCCACGAACACGGGGCCGCGCGGCGGGTGGTGTGCCGTCACGAGGAAGTTCTCCCAGCCGGTCGACGCGAGCCGCTGCCAGGCCCTCGGGCTCTGGGTTCACGGCGACGGCCGAGGGGAGAACCTGCGTTTGCAATTGCACGACGCGGTCGGCCGCAGCGCGATCTACAACGTGCCGGTGAGTTTCGCGGATTGGCGGCTGTGCGTGTTTCGGACGTCAGCGGCCACCGGATTCGACTGGTCGAGAATCGATCACTGCTTGATCTGGCTGCAAGGTCTGGCCGGCGACACGACGGTCGAAGTCCGACTCGACGACCTGCGCGGCCTGCCCCAGTTGCACCCCGCGCCGCCGCTGGTTCAGCCCACGGTGCAGGTCAACGGCCAGACCGTGACGCTGGCCGTCCGGCTCGACTCGATGCAGGCGCTGACCGCCGAGGGACCGGGCGGCATCCGCTTCTGGCCCGGTGGGATGCAACCCAGTCAGCCGGTCGCCGTCGCGGCCGGCGTGCTCAAGCTCGAACCGGGCGAAAATCGGATCACGTTCTCCGCCGACGAAACCACCGGGTATCCCGGCGACATCAACGTGCTGCTGTATCGGTTGTGGCCCCTGCCATGAATAAGGAAGCTGCCGCCTAATACGAGCGCTGGGCCCAGGAGTTGGCGGCGCAATTGAAGCTGGTGCAGGCCGGTTCTGCCGGGGCGATCATGGCCGAGGCCAACGCGGCCAGAACCATCGGCCAATGGGAGCGCGGGCTACCGGCGTTGAAACTGAAGGCGTTGTTGAACGAGAGCTGAGACCCCAGAGAGGAAGCCCCATGACCACCGCTGGCGTCTCACACGACGAGCGTCCCTGAAAGCGAACCGCCAACCGCTGTCAAAGAGAGGTCCAGATCATTATCGACGAGAAAGTTGAGCCCCAAGATCACATCGCACGGCGGCGTCGGCTGCAAGGCAAACTTGGCCACGAAGACGCGCGGACCAGCCAAATCGATCTGCATTTCTCCCAGCTCACAAGGGACTCCTTGCCACGTCAAGGCCGCCAAACCGGCGCTGCCACGCAGACTCGTCGATACCGAGGACCACTTGAAGTTTCGGGCATGCCATACGGCGTAAGGGACGACACTGAGCGGCGCTCCGGTGTCCGTCATGCAACGACGGAGAATCGCTTGTCCATCGACCGTGGGGAAGCGGGCCATGATGATAGGGCGATACAGCAAGAGCGCGTCGCCACGATCCGTTCTAAACTTGGCCGTGAGGAAGTCGACGGGAAGGTCCACTACTCGGGAACCTCCCGCAAAGGATCCAAAATCGCACAGTCGCACAGCTCGTGCGGCGGCCGTCCGGTGACGCGTTCGGCCTCGCGCAGGACCGCATCCAAGTCCGTGCCGTGGGCCACAATCCGACCGTGGAACGGCACGACGTACTGCCCCACGTACTCCTGTTGGACTTTCGGATCGGTGTTGGCCCAGAGGAGATCTTCTTCTTGCTGGCTGTGGACGATTTGGCTCATGGAACATCCTCTAAGAGCTACTATAACGCCCGCTGCCATCGACGTGAAGGTCAGCGCGCTCGTCTGGTGCCGGCGCAACGGGTGACCCTACCAAGCCGACGGTTCAGCCGCAATTGCGATTGGCTGGCGTCGCCGACCGGGAGTTTGGACATTGGCTTGACCGTATTGCGATTTGCAGTACAATTCGGGCATCTTGGTGTTATGCAGGGAGCCTTACGATGGCGAAACCACGTTCTACGAAGCGGTCCGATAACCCAGCCCGTCCGAGCCCGCTGATGGTGCGGTTGGACGAAGAAAGCAAGACTTGCTTGGTCCAGGCGGCCCAATTGCGGCGAGTCAGCCTCAGCGATTATGTGCGGACGGTAACGGTGGCGCAAGCGCGGCGCGAGGTCTTGGCGGCTGGTGAACGAACCTTGGCGCTCACAGCGGATGAGCAACTGGCGTTCTGGAACGCTTTGAACGAGACGCCGACGCTGACCGCAGCTCAACGGCGGCTGGGCGCCACGATGCGAGGCGAGCGGTGAGCCGCATTTCGTTTCTTGACGGTTTTCGACTGGAGCGGCTGAAACGTGACCATCCCCGCGGCCGATTCCGCTGCGGGCAGGACGAGGTGGAGCGGTGGCTGGCGACCAATGCCCTCCAGCATCAAGAGAAGCAACTCTCGGTCACGAAGGTTTTGGTCGACCGGGATGGCTCCATCGCCGGCCACTACACATTGGCTACGGGGCAGGTCGATTTTAATGAGTTGCCGGCTGACTTGGTCAAACACCTGCCGCGTCGCGTGCTGCCGGTGGCCATCTTGGCTTGGCTGGGAGTGAGCAAAGTCTCCCAGGGACAAGGGCTGGGAAGACTGCTGATGGCGCAGGCCTTACGCGACTGCTACGAAGCCGGCCAGACGTTCGCGTTCATTGCGGTGATCCTGGATTGCGTGAACGACGCCGCTAAGGCATTCTACCAACAGTGGGACTTCGAACCCCTGCCGGGCCATCCCTATCGGCTGTTCCTCAGCGCCAAACGTCTCGAAGCAATGATGGAGGGTCCGTGACGATCGCTCACCGTGGCTGGCCCCGCGGCGTTCGTCCAAGCCGGCCGCAGCGCTATCGTGGAAGGACAAGTCTACGACCTGATCATCAACGGGCGCTGGCAAGCCTGCCAAGCCGACGCCCCGGCCACGCTGAAGCTCCAGGTGCGCCGCATCACCGCGCCCGACGAAGTGCTGCTCGATGGCCGACCGCTGGCCACGATCCCGGCCGATACACCCAACGAAGCCACACTCGCGTTCGAGATTCCCCCGGACCGTCTAGCCAAGGTCAACCGCGTGACCCTGCGCGCGGCGATCAAACGGGGGAGCGACCGGGACAACGTCAGCGTCGGCCCAATCTGGCTGGAGTACAAGCATCGCAAGATCTACGATCTGCGCTACCCGACGTTCGAACGCCACCACATCGGCGACGCTCCTGGGACGCAGTACCAGCCCGAGAGAGAGACCGCTACTTCTGCCTGCCCTGAGTCGGCGTTGAATGCCGAACCGCCGCCAATCGCCAGCGGCAAAACACTCGTGGTTGCCCGTTCGCGCGGCAACCAGCCGACCGCGAGGCAAGTAAACGGCAATCGCGTGCTTGTCGCCTTGAATGCCCCCATCCCCCCGTTCCCCGCAACAGCAACCGATCGGCGGCAACGTGGCGCCAAGTAAGTACGGTCATCGAGTGCCACAAACGGTCGTTTGTTGAGACCGACCGATAAAGGTGTTTGCAGTCGGCGCCGCCGCCTGGCTCCCCACGAATAAACGAACTTCATCGCGGTACCTGGCAACGTCGCTCCCCAGGTCGGCCGGAGATGGGCACAGAGAAACGCTGCCGTATTATGGCGAACACGGCTGACAGGAACATCGCGCAGCAACCGTGACGTCGCGCAGGATAGCTTCCATATCCCGGAACACGCTGGCCCAGTCACCCCAGCGCGGTTGCCGGAATAGACGCATCGTGGGATACCACGGACTGTCCGACCGCGCGCGTAGCCAACGCCAATCCGCCGCCCACGGCAGCGCGACCCATACCGGCACTCCCAGACCACCCGCCAGGTGAGCCACCGAGGTATCCGAGGTGACCACCAAGTCGAGATTTCTCATGATCGCCGCCGTGTCCATCAGCGCGCCATGCGTTTGGTCCACGTCGTCGCCGAAGTCTATCAGGGGAAAGGGTTCCTGATCCTCTTCCCCCGCCTGACAGCGCGGCCGCTGCTGGAGACTGATCAACCGCACACCCGGGAGTTCCGCCAGCGGCGCAAAGTGCCGCAGGGGAATATTGCGAACGTGCCCGCGCCCCGGACCGGGCCGGCCTTGCCAATTGATCCCCACCCGGAAACCGGGGATTTCACGGAGGCGGTCCTGCCAATCCCCAACCAACTGCGGGTCCGCGGACAGATAGGGCACCTGGGCCGGAATGGTCGCCAGTTCGGTCCCCAG
>JAPLNJ010000341.1:0-2693 GCA_026692885.1 Planctomycetota bacterium
TAGCGCCGCCCTGGGTTAGGGGAGTATCAGGAACGCCAGCCCTGAAGGGGCGAAACAAGCCAGCGTAGCACAACCGCGCCACAATCCTCTGTCAAGAACTACGTCCATCTTGTTTGAAGACGAACGATACGTGTGGAATGAACCGATTTGTTGCGCCCCTACAGGGCTACCGTGTTGAATCGATCCATGACCCAGGGCGGCGCTCCGCGGCTGTCGCCGCTACGCTCTGCCGCTGGGCTGATTTGTTAATGCCCCTTTGGGGCGGAAGAGTTGTGTATAAGGACGAAGGCTTTCAGAACCGTTGCGCATCGTAAGCGCGAAGCGTCAGCGAGGAAGAGCGGCGTTTTCCTCGCTGACGCGTCGCGCTTACGATGATCCGCTGCTAGCGTTTTGCGCCACCTTATGATCAAGGCCACATGCCCTTCCGACTTGGGCAGATCTGTGGTGGCTACCCACATCTCTTGTTGTTCACGCTTGCGTCGTCCCAATGCCATCGCACTTGCCTCCCGCTCCGTGAGATGGCCATACCATATTCTTGAAATGAGATTCTTTCAACGCCCTGTTAGCGGACATACTGCAGCCCCACAAAGGCGCCGTGGTAGAAGGCGTCGCCGCTGGCGTCCAGGCCCCGACCGAAAATGAAGTCGCTGACCCCCACCTGATCGGTGGCCAACGCGACGCCGTCGACCCACAGCAGCCGGTAACCACCGCGGAGCGAAAGGCGTTCGGTCAGATGGTAGTTGGCCTGCAGCCCCAGTTCCCCGACAAACGCGGTCGAGTTCGCTTGGCCGTGAGCGGATGCCACGTTTTCCGGCCCGATAGGCGGAACGATGCGGAAGGCGCTATCCTGGGCGGCGCAGTTGGCGAAGACCCCCGCCTTGCCCACGCCCTCGATGCTCAGCGGGCCGCCGACGTCCCAGACCACGGCCTGGCCGCCGAACTGCACGCCGTACAGGCGGTTCCGCGTGATGGCTTCGTAGGCGAACGGAATCTCCGCACCCGGCAGTGTGGCGTCGAACCGTTCATCCAACTCCAGGTAGCGGAATCCGACCAGCATGGTCAGCCGCTCGTGCAGCGGCAGCCGGCCGTTGATTTCGAAGTTCTGCAGTTCGGCACGGCACCGCGCGTCGATCGTGTTGCCGGCTTCCTTCTCGAACAGGCGGGCTGTGTTGATCGTCAGCCAATCGCCGACCGTGGTCGGCGTGGTGGTGGTCGCGTTCCACGGCTCCACGCCGAAGTAACGAAACTCGATTCCCGGCCCATTGGTGGACTGGCGGGTGACCGACACGTCCAGGCCCGCGTCGAAGCCGAACTGAAAGTCCGCCGCGTTGAGATTTTGCTCGGGGAGTTTGTTGTTGACCATCAACAGCGTCGCCCGCGGCGTTCGGCGTTGCAAGAACATCGCGTCCAGTGTCGCTGACCAGCGTGGGCCGCAAACGCATTCATCCCAGGCGGTTGCGGCACATTCCGGATCAAGCCCTGCCGGAATCTGATCCGAGAGGGACGCTGTCACGCCCGTCTGGCCTCCGGCCGCAGCGCAGGAATCCGCTGCCGGGACTTCGGCAGAGGCACGCCGTACGGCCGAGACGCTCGCCCCCGCGAAACCATCCTGGCCCTGTGCGACTCCGACCCCCAGCAACCAGAAGACCGTGACGCAAAGAGTTGAAAGTCGCATGAATCTGCTCCAGTATCTTATCTAACCACTGGTCCGTGTGGACGCCCTATCAACGTCATCGTCTGCACGAACCGCACAATAGAGCTTCTCTGTTTCTTCCGGCACTGCCAGGATAATCGTTACAGACCCCGCATTGCCCCTAGTGCGTCGTCAAGGCTTAATCTTGGGGTGACCGATGCGGTGGCGTAAGCTTCCAGCTTGCGTTTGACGCGATGCATCGAAAGGCAAGCAGGATGCTTACCCCACTTTTTGGCCTTGAAGACGCACTAGCCGATTCTGTGCGTTCCGCGAAACTCCCGTGCTAGGCACCGCCTGCTGAGCCAGCGATCGGGGACGGAAGTAAGGCGCTAGCCGCCGGTTCCGAACGCCACCGGCGGCTAGCGCCGTGCCGCTCACTCCGCGAAGCCAACCAGAATGGAGCAAAATCATCCATTCGGGAATCGAGCGGGTGTACGAGATCGACCCGCTAGCCTGCCCTCGTTGTTCGGGGCCAGATGAAGGTCGTCGCCTTCATCGCACCGCCGCAGGGCGACGTGATCGAGAAGCAGACACAGAGGCCGCCTGGGCTCCTGTTGTCTTTCTAGAACCTGCTGGGGGTTCGGTGCCGCGATCCTGCCCAAACCCGCAAAAAAGGAGCGGTTGCGGATTTCGCACTTTCCTTTCGCCGGCCCATGCTCTACATTCGCAAGAATCATACCGACAGCTCCAGAAACGACGGGCAGGGTGCTTCCTGCGACAGGCGTGAATCTGGCGAGACGCCCGGAGGGACGAAGGGCGTCTCGCTCCCGCAGACCAAGCCCTTCGCTCAGGCTCAGAGATGCCAGCCAAGGCGACCAAGCGGTAGTCTCGATCAATACTGCCCACTGCCCACTGCCCACTGCCCACTGCCCACTGCCCACTGCCCACTGCCCACTGACCACTGCCCACTGACCACTGCCCACTGACCACTGACCACTGACCACTGACCACTGACCACTGACCACTGACCACTGACCACTGACCACTGACCACTGACCAC
>JAPLNJ010000341.1:2703-7711 GCA_026692885.1 Planctomycetota bacterium
GACCACTGACCACTGACCACTGACCACTGACCACTGACCACTGACCGCCCGAACATTTTCCCAAGTCTCGATAGCCAATGCACGCCAAGCAACAACCAGACCGAAATCCGGCCGCCACGGAATCGCCGCAACGCGAAGTGCGCTATGAGTACAGCCCGGGCTTTCCGGAGATCCTCCAGCAGCTGGGGGCATCGCTGCTGGTTTCCACCTACCAGGCCGGCAAGCTCGTTGTGATCGGGGTCCGGGACGACCGGCTCACGTTTACGTTCCATGACTTCGAGCGAGTCATGGGCGTCGCCGCCGGTCCGGGGCGGCTGGCCGTGGGAACTCGCCGGCAGATCTGCTTCTTGCGTCCGGCGCACGAGTTTGCGCCGCGCATCGAACCCGCGGCAACCTACGACGGGTGTTGGCTGGCGCGGCAGGCGTTCGTGACCGGCGCTATTCACGGCCACGACCTGGCTTGGGGCGCGGACGGGCTGTGGGTCGTCAATACGTTGTTCTCCTGCCTGTGCACGCTGCACGACGACTACAACTTCGTGCCCCGCTGGCGGCCGCCCTTTGTCAGCACGCTGATCGATCAGGACCGCTGCCATCTGAACGGGCTGGCCATGGAGTCGGGTCGGCCGCGGTTCGTGACGGTGCTGGCGGAATCCGACGAGCCGGCTGGCTGGCGGCCGACGAAGGCCACCAGCGGCTGTCTGATCGACGTGCCCAGCGGGGAAACCGTGGCCCGCGGGCTGTCGATGCCCCATTCGCCGCGTCTGCACGCGGGCCGTCTGTGGGTCCTGAACTCCGGCCGCGGCTGGCTGAGCCACGTGTCTCCCCAAGGCGGCCAGGTGGACGTGGTGGCCACCTTGCCGGGCTACACGCGGGGACTGGCGTGTCACGGCCCTTATGCCTTTGTCGGACTGTCCAAAATCCGTGAGACGGCCGTCTTTGGCGGTCTGCCTATCGCTGAGCACCTGGATCAACTGCGGTGTGGCGTGGCCGTGATCGAGCTGGCCACGGGCCGCACCGTCGCCACGCTCCAGTTTCACTCGGGGGTCGACGAGATCTTCGCCGTCGAAGTGCTGCCCGGCGTGCGGAACCCCAAGCTGTGCGGCCCGACGCTGGCCGAGGAGCAGGACCGGGAGATCTGGATCGTGCCACAACGGAGTGGTCCGCCGGGCCCCGGCGGTTTAACCAGCGAGCCCTCGGCGGCGGCTATTCCAAGTAGCCCGCACACTCCGTGTGCGGAAAACGGCACACGGAGTGTGCCTTCTACTATTCAGGTTACGACGGGAGACGCCGAGTCCGCCGCCGCCGAGCGGCTGGTCCGCGACGGTGTGGCCGCTCACCAACAGGGCCGGCTGGCCGAGGCCCTGCAGGCTCTGCGCCGGGCCGCGGAACTGGCCCCCGACTCGGCTGCCGTCTGGAACCATCTGGGCAACCTGCACCAGGACTTGGGCGAGCAGGCGGCGGCCGTCTCCTGCTATCAACGGGCCGCAACCCTGCAGCCCGACTTCCCCGCCGTGCAGCAGAACTTGGGCGTGCTGTTTGCCAGTTGGGGCCAGCCACACGAAGCGCTGCGGCATTTCGAATTGGCTCAGCAGGCCCAACCGCAGGCGATGAACCTGGTGCTGGCTGCCACCGTCCTGCCCGTGATCTACGACTCGGCCGACGACGTCCGCACGTGGCGCGCGCGGCTGGTCGAGCGCGTCCGCACACTGGTGGCTGCCGACGTGGTCATCGACACGGGCGACACGCTGATTCCGACGCATTTCTTCCTGGCCTACCAGGGCGAAAACGACTGCGGCGTGATGCAGGATCTGGCCCGCGTCTACCGTGGGGTCGAATGCTGTCCAGCCGCCCGCGCTGGCGGCTGGCGTCCGCGCGGTCCACGGCTCCGCGTGGGCTTCCTCTCGGCCCATTTCCGCGACCATACCATCGGGCGACAGAACCTGGGCCGCGTCCAGCGTCTGTCGCGCCGCGAATTCGAAGTCACCGTGATCTCGCTCGGCTCGTCCACGGATGCGCTGGCCCAGGCTTTCCGCGAGACGGCCGATCGGTTCGTCCAGGCGCCCCGTCAGCCGGCCGCGGCCCGTCGGCTGATCGCCGAATTGCAGCTTGATGTCCTGGTCTTTGCCGACGTGGGCATGGACGCGGTCACTCAGACGCTGGCCTACTCGCGGATGGCGCCGATCCAGTGTGTCACCTGGGGGCATCCCGACACGACCGGCAGTCCGGCCATCGACCATTTCATCTCCAGCCGGTTGCTGGAGACCGACGAGGCCGACGAGCACTATAGCGAGCGGCTGGTACGGCTGCCGAACCTGGGCGTATGTTATCCGCGTCCGGCGTTGTCCGGTCCGCCACGGAGCCGCGAGTTTTTCGGCTTGGACCCGGCGCGGCACGTGTACTTGTGCCCGCAGACGCTGTTCAAGTTTCACCCGGATTTCGATCCGGTGTTGCGGGGTATCCTGGAGGCCGATCCGCTGGGCGACCTGGTGATGCTGGAGGGCCGGGTGCCAAATTGGACCGCGCGGCTGCGGCGGCGCTGGGCGCGGACGCTGCCCGGGTTGGAACGTCGCGTGCGGCTCGTATCCCCGCAGCCCAACGCGGATTTCCTGAGCTTGCTGGCGCAGGCCGATGTGGCGCTCGATCCGTTCCCGTTCGGAGGCGGGAACACCACCTACGAAGCGCTGGCCGTGGGCCTGCCGGTCGTGACCTGGCCGGGCCGGTTCCTGCGCGGGCGGATCAGTCATGCGCTGTACCAGCGGATGGGAATGCTGCCAGCCGTGGCGGGCAGCAGCGACGAGTACGTCGCGCTGGCGGTACGGCTGGCCACGGAGGGCGATTTCAGCCATGCCGTCCGGCAGCAGATTGCCGAGACCCGCGACGTGTTGTTTGAGAATGCTCAAGATGTGACCGCGTGGGAGGATCTCCTGCGCGAATTGGTGGAGGAGACCAGTTAGCAACTGCTGCGCAAGCTGTATGAGATGGGATACAATGCGGAACAGGTGCGAGAACTCTTCCGGTTGATCGACTGGATGATGCACCTGCGTGCGGACCTAGAGGAACGATTCAAGCAAGAACTCGACCAGCTTGAGGAGAGTCTACAAATGCCCTTTGTCACATCCGTAGAACGAATTGCCAAGGCGGAAGGCAGAACCGAAGGCAGAACCGAAGGCGGCGCAACGGTCCTGCTGAAGCTGCTCACCAAGCGTTGGGGGCCGCTGCCGGAGGAACTCCAGTAGCAGGTCCAACGCTTGCCGATCGAGCACCTGGCGGCACTCGGCGAGGCCGTGCTCGACTTCCGCTCGCGACAGGATCTCCAGGCCTGGCTGGAAGCCAATTCCCCGGAGGAGTACGCGACGTAACAAGGGGACGCCGTCGGCCCGGGGGAAGAGTGAAATGTCCCCTGATTTGCTCCCACGGACCACGTCGGTTGGACTTTCCAGCCCGACGTGAGAACCGCTGATGAACGCTAGTGGAACGCTGATGACCTACCGGTATCAGGTGCGCCAGTTTTGCTATACTACCTCGGGGCGATGATCTACCATGATCGGAACGAGAACGAACATGCCAAATTGCAGGAAATACTTGAGCAATCGATGCAGAACGAAGAGCTTCGTCAGGAGGTTGTTGAGATGGGAAAGTCGATGGCGGATGTGTTGACCGAAAGGGGCGAACGGAAGGGCCGAACGGAAGCGGCGGTGGAAACCCGGCAGCAAACGCTGGTCCGCCTGTTGAGCAGGCGGTTCGGCAACATCCCCCGCGGCGTGGCGCGTGCGGTGGAGTCCACGACGGACGTGGCCCGCCTTGACGACTGGCTCGACCGCCTTGTGACGGCCGATACGCTGGACGAACTGAAGATCCCCGCAGCGAAGTGAGTTTCTTCGGCTCTTGGACCCTTGAGCTTTTGGAATCGGCCACGGGCTCACCGTCAGGAGCACCTCGACATGCGAAAGACACGGAGGGGAGACCACGCCATTGGTCAGGATGTTTCCCAGCACACTGGATGAGTTGGAAATCCCGGTAGCAAACGGAGACTGACGGCGGCTTGACCACTGACCACTGACGCCTGACGCGGACGGACCGGGAGGTCCATCCTACCACTGACCACTGACCACTGACCACTGACCCCATGACAAATCGCTGGCAACTGCGAATCCGTGAACTGGTCCGCCAGTTCAAAGAGAACGGCACAAAAATGCTGCTGGAGCATCCGGCCAACGTCCGGGACATGCTGAGCTTGATGCACGTGCCCTGGCTCGACGAAATCGATTTTCACCACATGGAGCAGATCAAGACCACGTTTATCCGCAGGGACTATCGGCACCTGGAATCCGACATCGTGTTGACGGCACCGCTGGCCGGCCCGCTAAAAGGAGCGGGAAAGAAACTGCTGATTTACGTCCTGATCGAGCACCAATCGGAGCCTGACCGGCTGATGCCGTTGCGTCTGGCGGACTCGCAACTGCAGATATTCCGGTATCAGGTGCGCCAGTGGTCGAAAACGCACCGCTCGCCGGCCCGCCTGCGGTTGCTGCCGGTGCTGCCGGTGGTGCTCTACACGGGACGACGGCGCTGGCCGCAGTTGGGGACGTTGGCGGATCTGATCGAACGGGGCGAGGAGTTCCGAGCGGTCACGCCGATCGTGGAACGGCCGTTGTTCCTGAACCTGCCGGAGTTGGACGCCGCGACGCTGGAGCGCGACGGGGGCTTCTTCGGCTGGGTCTTACGGCTGGTCCAGCAGCGGAAGTCGCGGGCCAGCGAGTTCCAGGAGTTGGTGGAGCGCGTGGGGGCCCATTTGGAAGCGATGCCACCCGCGGAACGTCAGCGGTGGCGCGAGCTGCTATACTACCTCGGGGCGATGATCTGTCATGACCGTCCCGAGAGCGAACATGCCAAATTGCAAGAAGTACTTGAGCAATCGATGCAGAACGAAGAACTTCGTCAGGAGGTTGTTGAGATGGGAAAGTCGATGGCGGATGTGTTGATGGAAAGGGGCGAACAGAAGGGCCGA
>JAPLNJ010000342.1 GCA_026692885.1 Planctomycetota bacterium
CGTTGAATCCGAGAAGGTCGACATACTCTGGGAATACCAGGACGGAACGCAGAAGGCAGTGCAGGTCAAGTCGTCGCAAAACCCGTTTGCCAAGGCCGACATGGAGAAGTGGGCGGCCGAATTAGAGGCGTGGAAGCAGGCCGAGGAGTACGAACTGGTGCTGCTCGGGATACCTGGCTCGCCTGCTGTGGCCAAGATCGGCCGCCTGGGTCGGGTCGCAGTACCGCCACCCAGGAATCTCGATCTGCCGGCTTTTAGGAAGCAGGCGGGATACCTGCTGCTGCGATTCCTGGAGTCGCGGCGACTGCCGGCCCAGAACGCCGATCGCCTTGACGATCTCGTCGCACTGTTGACCGAGAACCTGCATGAACAGGGCTCAGACAAGGTGGACGGTTTTGTCACCGCGGTTCTGGACGGGTTGGCTCCGGGCGCCGCGCTGGCTGACCAGGCCCGCTGCGCGGGACTTCTGGGTAGCGTGCTGCGCGACCTGGAACCGGTCACGTATCGGATCGCCGAGCCCCGCTATGACACGCTGCTGGCTGCCGTGATGGCCATTTTCGACCGCGAGAAATCCGGCAGCGTCCCGCTCGAGACCCGGATCGAGGCCGCCGACGCGCTGGGACAAGCCGGCGACTTCCGGCTCGATTTCAGCCGGGACGACTATTGGAGCATGATTCCGGCGGGCAAGTTCCTGATGGGCGCGCAGGCAACGGACAGGAAGCAGGCGAACTACGACGAACAAGCTTGGGAGCAAGAATCGCCGGTCCACGAGGTCTACCTGGACGGATTCCTCATCGCCCGCTATCCCGTGACAGTCCGTCAGTACCAGCGTTTTGTGGACGACGAGGGCTACGACGACCAACGCTGGTGGAAGGCTGGCGGCTTGCGCGGCTTCCGGGATCCACTCCGCCGACCTTGATCGTAAGGTTGCGCACTGCTGTCCGTGCTGGCAACGGTCCGGGTGGCTGGCGGCTGAGCCTAAGCGAAGCCCCAGTACCCGGTTGATCGCTCGACCAACCCAGGCGACTTTGATGGCGGCCGAAGGCAGCGTTAGCCAGCCGGCGTCTGCGGTGGCGAGAACTTCAGCTTCTCGACCAGCTTGACGACGTTCCCGTGAGCATCGACGTAGCCGGAGACGGCCGTGATGCAGTTCATCACGTATTCGTACCGCAGGTTGTAGTCGCACTCCAGTTCCACTTCGGCCGTCTCCTGGCTGCTGCCCGGCCCCCGTGCGTCGCCGATCAAGCTGATGATCTTCTGGTGCAGTGATTCAAAGCTGACGCCGAAGTCCATGTCGTTCAGGGCGATCTGCACCAGCTGGCCGTCGGTGCCAGCGCGCAGATGAATCTTCATCGGCAACATGCTTTCGTCCGGCAGACCGACGCGGGGGGCGGCCTGCGGCATCTTGATATTGAAGTCGCCTTCTTGGCCGCCCACTTTCATGGTGAAGATAAAGAACACGAGCAGCTGGAACACGATGTCGATCATCGGTGTCATCGGGATTTCGACCTTCGCGTCCGCATTCCTGCTGGCAATCCGAAATGACATGTGTCTCTCCTGCAGCTAGACAGAATCGCGCGGCCCCCACCACAGCTCGCAGCCTTCCTCCCACTCCCAGCCGGGCAGTGGTAGAGAGACCTGTTTTCGTTCCCAGCCGCGGCGGATCCGGTGCTCGACCTTATCCAGTGACGGCACGCCGCTGGTGGCGTCCGGCTGCTCGACGCTGCAAGCGCCCACGGCGACGGCCAGCGTCAGGACGCCCTCCGGCGTGTCGCCTTGCAGCAACCCGGCCAGGAACCCGGCAATGGTGCAGTCGCCGGCGCCCGTGGTGCCGGCGACATTCGCTTGGAAGCAAGAAGCTAAGGCCTCCCGCCCGACCCACAGGTTCGGCTCCACACCACAGGCACCCATACGTTCCAGACGACTGCGGTCGGCGGTCGTGCGAAGATACAAACCATCCTCGCCCAGCTTCAGGGCCACGACGGCCACGCCCAGTTCCAGAAGCCGGCCAGCCACAGTCGGCAGTTGCTCGCTGATTGCGGCCTTCTGATCGGCCGGTGACAGTCGCTGCACGCGGGCCGACTCGCGGGGATCGAGCATGAAGATAATCTCGTCGATACTCGGCAGGAACACGTCCACGTGTGGCAGCACCTTTTCCAGGATCGAGACCCAATTCGCCTGGCCCGCCTCCGAGTTCGGATCTGGCTGAGCCATATCCAGCGACGTCGTCAGACCGGCCGTCTTCACGCGGCGGAACAGGGTGGCCAGTTCCCAGCCATCCTGTTGATACATGCGCCGCATGATCGGCGGGTAGCCGAAGTGGAACAGGCGAGCACCGTGAAGTTGGGCATCGGTGACGTCGTCGGATGTGAACGTATCGTTCGCGCCGGGGCAGTGCAGGAACATGCGGTCGCGCCCCGGCGGTTCGAGGATGATGGTATAGGACGTCTGGTCCTGCTTGGAGACGACAACACCTGCGGTCAGAGCCGGGCTGTGACGCTCGAACACACGCAGCACGATCCGACCGAAATCGTCGTCACCAATCTTGCCCACCAGCCGCACCGGAAACCCGAGGCGATGCAAAGCCAAACCCGTATTTGACACCGCGCCGCCGGTGGAAATGGCCGGCGCGTCCACGATCCGCAACTTGCCCGGCACGAAGAACTCGCCGCCCGCCGCCGCTGCGGGAAAACTTGGGATCACATCCAGGCAGACGTGCCCCGCGACTACCACTTCAGCTTGTTGAGTCTCACGAGCCATCGCACGATTCCCTCACTAAGGACCGGCGAATCAAT
>JAPLNJ010000343.1 GCA_026692885.1 Planctomycetota bacterium
TCAGGGCTAGTGTTCTCTATTCTCTCCTAACCCAGGGCGACGCTACGCGGCGAACGCCGCTCCGCTCCGCTCTGGGCTGCTATGTGGCTGCCCCTTTGGGGCGAAAACCTGTGGCTCACGATCAGCCCGTTGTCTCGAACTGTCATGTGCGCCCCTGCCGGGCAAGCAGCGAAACAGGCTCTCGCCCTTGCCATCGTGCCAATTTCCCATGTCAACCCCAACTTTCCGTCTGAGCGGACTGAAGTCCGCTCTACCACGAAACTGCGGAGTTGCTTCCTTACCGCCGCTCCGCGGAAAAAAAAGCGGGTCCCCGCGCAGCACACGGGAACCCGAATCACTAGCCGACAGTTACCGCCGCAGAAGAAAAGCACAAAGCCAAGGCCGTCTTGGGGAGACCCAACCAGCTGAGCTCTCGCTTTCCCCGAGGCAGACTAGTTCGCGGGCTTCGGTGCCCACGCGGGCTTCGCCGCCGCCGCGGGCTTCGGCTGCATTTCCTTGGGCGTCGGGGAATCCTTGTGGCCCTGAACTAGGTGGCATTCGACGCACACGTTCTTGGGTAGGACAAGCCAGGTGGAGCCCCGGACTTCCTTGTCTTGCTCCGGCGTGAGCGTCTTCACTTTGGCATACTTCTGCGAGATCTTCTCGTGGATGCTGCCCGGTCCGTGGCACTGCTCGCAACCCGTGCCGGCCAACTGCGGCGTGGCGGCTAGGCTCGTGAAGCCCGTCGGTTCGCCATAACCTGTGGTGTGGCACTTGATGCACTTCTCGTCCTTCTGATACTTGGCTGTCAGCACGTCAAAGGCGGCCGCGTGCTTCGACTTCTTCCACTTCATGTACTGGTCGAAGTGGCAGGATGCACACGCTTTGATCCCGGTGTAGGTCTGGTCAGCGGGTGGCGGATTCTCCAAGGTAGCATGCCACTTATTCTTCGTGTCCTTCGCGTCAGCCGCGGGCACGGCCTGAGCGGTACGCGCTGTACCGATGAACACCAGTACGGCGGCCAGCAGACACAAAGTCCCCACTCGACGTGTTTGCCCCAACACACTCCCGATCACTGTTCGCATCTGTCGTTCTCCCCTTCGCGTTGTCGTTGTGCAGAACCCGCAAGCCTCTCCATCTGCCAGTTGGGCCAGACGTTTATAGCCCGAACTGTGTCGCTCCGTCCCGACCTCCAAAAGGTGATTCCGGTCACCAGAGCACGACAAGAGGTTGTCTATGTGGCACAAAGTCTAGCGAAGCTTCGCCAGACAATCAACGGTTCTGAATTGGTTTATTTGTTGAGCCGTTCTGGGTCGAATTATCGATTGACAGAAAGTCAAGCGGAGTGATTTCCTGGGGCGTCGCTGCGGCCTTGATCGGAACGTTGCGAACTGCTGTCGTTGCTGGCAACAATTTGGGTGGCTGGTGGCTGAGCCCAAGCGAAGCCCCAGTCCACGGTTGCTGGGGCTTCGCTTAGGCTCAGCCACCAGCCACCCTGCTGCTAGTGCGTCGTCAAGGCTTAATCTTGGGGTGACCGATGCGGTGGCGTAAGCATCCAGCTTGCGTTTGACGCGATGAATCGTAAGGCAAGCAGGATGCTTACCCCACTTTTCTTTCTCTCCCGGGCAAGTGCGCAACACGTGTTTGAGTAACCACTTGCCGCCACCCATCCAACTCGATTTCCACCTTGCTCCAGAGTTGCGAGACACCTATAATCCGGCCTTCGCCGTGGGTGTCTCTTGTCCGTAACGGCGAAATTCCTTTCCACGCTGCTGGGTTCGATCACGACGGAACGGATCCAACCGCAACGAATGCTGGTCACGGATTTGGCAAGGATGCCACGAATCTGAAGCCTCTGCGAAAGCCAACTCAAACGTGCACGACAGGTGCGCCGTTCGCGCCGCGCGCGGCTCGGGTCGCGGTGCGCTGGTTGGTGTTGGCGGCGGCGTGGTGGAGCGTCTGCTCCGTAGCCGCCTCCGACATCGCCGGCCCGGCGCCACGGCCGAGTGCCCGGATCGTCGTGCGCGCGGACCAGGCCAACCGTTGGCAAGAGGGAGTTGGCGAAGTCTGGGTGCTGCGGGGCCAATGTGAAGTCGTCCAAGGCAGCGTCACCGCCTGGGGCCGCGAGGCCGTGTTGTGGGTCACCCGCGGCGAAGCCTTCAGCGGCCAGGACAGCCAGATCATCGCCTACTTCGAGGGCGACGTCTCCGTAGACTACCGCCCTGAGACCGGGCTCCGTCAGGCTGGAAAGCCAGACCTACGTGACGAGGGCGACGTCTCGGTGGACTACCGCCCTGAGGCCGGGCCGCACTCGCCGACCGGCGTGCGGACCCAGTCGATCCGAGATCAGCACTGGCTGGGACGATTCTCCACCTCGACCGAACTCGAGATCCAGGCCCCCGTGACCGGCTTCCCACCCAAGGTCCGACCGGCAATTCTGCAACGCGGCTTGGCAGCGCGTGACGCAGACGGCGCCAGCTCGGTGCGGCCGGCCCAGTTCTCGACCGCCCTGCCCGGCTACTTGCCCGAACGGCCGAGTGTACCGGCGGGTCCGCCAGCTTGGTCCCCGCCGAGCTCGTTCCCGCAACTAGCTCCTCGTACGACCATCGCTCCCGGCGCGCTGTCCGGGCCGGGGCTGGAGTACCTGCCGCCGCCAGCGTCGCCTCTGCCGACAGCACCCACCGCACGGAGGATCGTCCTGCGTTCTCGCAGCAACGTCCGCATGCAGGGCAAAGTGTTTCCCAGCGCCGACGGCCAGGAAACGATCGCCGTGATCACCTCTGGCGTGAATGTGGTCGTCGACGGGATCCAGAATCTACGCGGCTTGGCCACCGACAAAATTGACATCGAAACAGATCGCATCGTGATCTGGACCTCGCGTCTGGACGCCCTGGATCTCAGCGGGCAGTCGTCGGGCGCGAAGCTGCAGACGAAAGATACGCCGCTGGAGTTCTACCTGGAGGGCAACATCGTCTTTCGCGAAGGCGATCGGGTGATCTATGCCGAACGGATGTACTACAACGTGCGCGGCCGCTATGGCATTGTGCTGAATGCCGAAATCCTCACGCCGGTGCCCAGTTACCAGGGCTTGGTGCGTCTCAAGGCCGATGTGCTGCAGCAGTTGAACGAATCCAACTTCCGGGCGTCGGGCGCCGCACTCACCTCCAGTCGCCTGGGCGTGCCGCGTTATTGGTTGCAGGCCCAGAACATCGAGTTCCGAGACCTCCAGACCAACCACATCGATCCCTTCACCGGCCAAGTGGCCATCGATCCGGAGACCAAGGAAGCGGCCGTCGACCATCAATACCTGGCCACCAGCCGCAATAACTTCTTGTTCCTGGGTGGCGTGCCGGTGTTCTATTGGCCGGTTCTGGCGACGAACCTCCAAAAGCCCACGTACTTCGTCGACAGCGTGCGGCTCAAGAGCGACAGCGTGTTCGGCTTCCAGGCCCTCACCGATCTCGACATGCTTCAACTGCTGGGCATCCAGGATCCGCCCGAAGGCACGAAGTGGGACATTTCGCCGGACTATCTCAGCAAGCGGGGCTTCGCGCTGGGCACCCACGGCCGCTACGATCGGTCGGACTTCTTCAACATCCCGGGGCGCGTGCGGGGCACGTTCGACGCCTGGGGTATTCAGGACTACGCCAGCGGCGATGACTTGGGTGCGGACCGCCGCGACGTCCCGTTTGACGAGCACCTCCGGGGCCGTGTCCTGTGGGAGCACCGGCAATACCTGCCCAATCATTTCCAGTTCACCGCCGAGGTCGGCTGGCTCAGCGACCGGAATTTCCTGGAAGAGTATCACAAGACCGAATGGGACGAGCACAAGGACGAGGTCAGCGGAGTCGAACTCAAGCAACTCCTCGACCAGCAGTCCTGGTCCATTTCGTCCGACGTGTGGCTGAATGGATTCGTCACGCAGACCCAGTGGATCCCGCGACTCGATCATTTCCTGCTGGGCCAGTCCTTATTCGACCGGCTCACCTGGTCGGCCCATACGCACGTCGGCTACGCCCAACTGTACACGGCGTCCTTGCCTCAGGCGGGAACCGAGCCGGCAAACGCCTCCTTGCCCTGGGAAACGGACTTGGCGGGCAACCGCTATACGAGCCGTTCCGGGGCAGTGGCCGCCACACGTCAGGAACTGGATCTGCCGCTGCAGTTGGGTCCGTTGAAGCTGACTCCGTACGTGCTGGGCGAGATCGCCTACTGGCAACAGGACCGAGACGAATTGGAACTGACGCGGGCCTACGGGCAGGCCGGCTTGCGGGCCAGCCTGCCGTTTTGGAAAGTCGACCCGAACATGCGCAGCGACCTGTTCAACTTGAACGGCCTGGCCCACAAGTTTTCGCTGGAGGCGAAGGGGTTCTACGCCGATGCCAATCAGGATTTCAACCGACTTCCCCTGTACGAGCCGCTGCAGGACGATGCGACGGAGCATTTCCAACGCCGGTTTATCCAGAATCTGTTCGGCGGCACGGTGCCGTTCGAGCTGATGAAGGGGAAGTACGACGATCGCTACTTCGCCCTCCGGTCCGGGATGCAAGACTGGGTCACCGCTCCCAGCACGGAGATCGCCAACACCTTGACGAGTATCCAACTGGCCTTACGGCAGAAGTGGCAGACCAAACGCGGCGCTCCGGGTCAGGAACATATCGTGGACTGGATCGTGTTCGATGTCGAAGGGACCATCTTCCCGTACAGCACCCGCGACAATTTCGGCCAAACGCTCGGCCTGCTGAACTACGACTTCCGGTGGCAAGTCGGCGATCGCTTTGCGTTGCTGTCCGATGGGTTCATGGATTTCTTCGAGGGCGGTTTGCAGACGTTCTCCCTGGGTGGCACGCTGAGCCGGCCCGATCACGGCAGTCTGTACCTCGGCGTGCGGACCATCCATGGACCGATCTCCAGCAATATCATCTCGACGGCCGTCAACTATCGCATGAGCGAGAAATGGATCCTCAACGCGACCGCCTCTGTGGCCCTTGGTGACACCGGCAACGTGGGCGAGAGCATCAATGTCATCCGCATCGGCGAGTCGATGTTGGTGCAACTGGGCATCTACGGCGATCAGAGCCGAGGCACCGTGGGGGCCAATTTCTCGATCGAGCCGCGATTCCTGGCGGGCGCGTTGGGACGCGTCGGCGGTGTCCCGATTACCCCGGCCGGTGCGCTGGGGCTGGAGTGAGGAGTCCTGTTATGAAATTTGCCCTGGCTGCAGTTCTGCTCCTCTTGGTCGGGCTGGCCACCGCCATGTCAGCCGCCGAACCGACCCCGTCCGAGTCGGCGGTGGAGGCCAAGCCGTTTGCCCCGACGGATCGCTACGAGGTTCGCGAGATCCGGGGCTGGCGGGTGTTGGTGTACCAAGATCTCTCGCGTCAGGATCCGGCGTTGTGCGAGCAGACGCTGGAACTGCTCAGCCATCATCTGTACGAGGTCACACGCAAGGTGCCGACCGACGCGCTGGCCAAGCTGCGGCAGATCACGATCTGGGTCGAAAGCGATGAACCGCATCACAAGTGCATGGCCTTCCATCCGGACGCTGGTTGGCTCCGGGAGCATGGCATGAATCCCGAGAAGGCCGGCTGCGTCGAGATCGCCCACGCCCGGAACTTCCTCAGTTGGACCCAGGAGCAGCCGGCGATGGTGCTCCACGAACTGGCCCACGGCTATCACCATCGCGTTCTGGAACGCGGCTTCGACAATCCCGAAGTCCTCGCGGCTTATCGCCATGCCCGCGACGCGAAGCTCTACGACTCCGTCCTGCGGCGCGGCAATCGGATGGAGCAAGCCTACGCGGCGACGAACCAGATGGAGTACTTCGCGGAAACGACCGAGAGCTTCTTTGGTACGAACGATTTCTATCCGTTCGTCCACGTCGAGCTCCAGCGTCACGACCCGCAGATGTACGAATTGCTAAAGAAACTCTGGGGCGTGAAGTGAGCGGACGCGGCTCACGTAGGGTACATCAAGCGTAGCGCCGATGTACCGGTTGATCGAGGATCTTGATAGTACTAACTGAGGACTCCCACACTGGGTCCGTCATTCGCCGGCCTTATTTGCGGCGGCGATTTCCTCGGGCGTGAGCTTTCGCATTTCGATCTTGCGGACGGCGCCGCTGGTCTCCCAGGCGGCGAAGCCCAGCGGCTTGCTGGAGTCCGTTTCAATCCGCGTGCCGAGACGGCGGCCCTTGATTCCGACGTCAATGACTGGTTTGTCATCGGTCCAGGTCTGGATCCGCAGCTCGGTCACCCGGACGCGGAACTTGTACCACTTGTCGTTCTTGTACTCGTAGTACTTGCCCGTCTCGTTTTCCGAAGCGTCGGAGCCGTCGATGCTGGAAATGCCCGTCACGCTGCCGCCCCAGCCGCCGTTGACCAAGGTCACGTGCGTCTTGCCCACGGGAAACGTGGCGGCGGCGAAGAAGTCGTAGCCGCCGATGCGTTTGGCTTCGTATGTCAATTCGTAATCGGCCGTGGGCAAATCCTTACGCGTGCTGGTGATACCGGTCAACGACGCCCCGAAGGCCATCACGATGGCGCCGTCCTCGATCTTCACCTCGCCCTCGCCGCCGAAGGGCGTCTTCTTCCAACCGTCGAGGCTCTTGCCGTCGAACAAACTGAGTTTCTGCGGCTCGCCGGCCGGCTTGTCCTTCTCGCCGGGTTGGTCGGCGCCCAGGGCGATGCCGAGCACGCCGCAGGCCATGATAGCCACCGCGCCGCGGTGAATCTGGGCAGCACGCAGTAGGGAATTGCGGGAAATGGTCATGCTGGTCTCCTCTCGCTTGAAATCATGTTAAAGTTGACGCTACTCAGGAAAGGTGAACGGGACGCCGTGCTCCAACTGGCGATAGCGATCTCCAATACCTTCGAACTTCAGATTGGTGTGGAGCAATTGCGGGGGCAGCGAGTTGTCTGGGAACAGATCGTAGTGACACGGAATGACGACCCGGACGTCCAGCAGCTTGGCCAGGCGGGCCGCCTCGGCGGGACCCATGTTGCGGAAGGCCGGGTTGATCACGGTCGCCAGGATGTCCGGTTTGTGTGGACTGACGGAGGCGACCAGAATCTCGTGATAGGCCGTGTCTCCGGTGATGTAGACGGTCGGACCCTGCTCGACGCCGATCAGGTAACCGACGTGCGTGAGATCGTCGCTGCCCAACGGAATCGCAAACGTCGCCCGAATCTGGAGATCACCCACGCGATGCACTTTATTGGGCCAGGTCAGGCTGATCTGGTCCGCTGGCACACCTAACGCTTGGAGCTTTTCCACCGTCTCGGCGGGGGCCAGATAGGGGCCGGTTCCGCCCGCCGCTCGGTAGCCGGCCAAGGTCTCCGGATCCAAATGATCGCCGTGGCTGTGGGTCATCGCATACAGGTCCACGCCAGCCAACTCGGCGGGCGGCAACGGCGGTGGCACGAGCCGATCCAGGTTGAAGCCGAGTTGGTCGCCCAGGGCTTTGCAGGAGTTGGAGAGGTAGGGATCGACCACGACCAGCTTCCCGGCCGGACTCTTGATCAAAAAGCCGATTTGCCCCAGCCACCACAACGTAAGCGAACCGGCCGGCACGCGCTCCGCTCGGAGTTGCTCCAGGGAAAGCGTTTTCATCATCAACTCCTTGGAAACGTACCCAAAAAATAGCTTCGGCAGTTGCTTAGGATCGGCGCATCAATAAGTGTCGCAAACATAGTAGTCGTCACGCTCCGCCGTGACGACATGTCATCACGGCGGAGCGTGATGACTACTTTGAAAACCCGACCGTTATTGATGCGCCGATCCTTATCCGCCCCTCACCCCGACCCTCTCCCCGGAGTACCGGGGCGAGGGAGTCCTTTTTTCGGCTGTGCCTCACGGATTGGGCGGCGAGGTCGCGATCAGCACCACCAGCGTCTCGGTGCCCGTGTTCTCGATGCCGTGCAGGCACCAGGGCGGCAGGTAGACGAAGTCGCCTTTCTGCACGTCGCGCTGGAAGTTGGCAAAAGTCATCCGCCCGCGGCCTTCGAGTATGACGTACGTCTCTTCGGTCTCGTGCGAACCGGGTTCCAACACGGCGTGAGGCGGCACGTAGAACATCACCAGCCCCAGGTTCTTGGCCGGCGCGTTCGGATTGACCGGATGGACGACGCGCACGCCCAAGCCGTGGCAGCCGGGATAGGCGACCGGCACCCCATCCTGGACGGTGACGATCCTCGGATCCGGGGGCGTGGCCGGCTTGGGAATCTTTGGCAGTTGATCGCCTTGGTAGCCCTTGAAGACAGTGATTTTTGCCATCGCAGTTCCTTTCTTAAAACTCCCGAGCATACCCCGCGGTCCAACCGCCGTCGATGGTCAACACGGCGCCGTTGACGTAGCTGGCCTCCGGCGCGGCTAGGAACAACACACCGCAAGCCACTTCCTCCGTCGTACCCGGTCGACCGAGCGGCACGTGGTCCAGCATCTTCTGGACCGAATCCTTGAACTTCCCTTCCTCGCCGTAGAACAATTGCCGGGTGCCCTCGGTCAGGATCGATCCGGGCGCGATCGCATTGACCGTGATCCCGTCGCTGCCCAATTCGAGCGCCATGGACTTCGTCAGATTCACCACCCCCGCCTTGGCGGCCACAAATGCACACTGCAGGCGGAGTGGGACGAGTCCGACCACCGAGGCGATGTTGATGATCCGGCCCCAACGTTGAGCCCGCATGATCCCCGCCACCGCCTTGCTGACGAGGTACAGTCCCGTCAGGTCGACCGCCACAATCCGGTCCCATTCCTCGCGCGGGAAACGATCGATTGGCACGCGGTGCTGCAGCGTGTTGACGCCCGCATTGTTCACCAGGATGTCCAGCCGTCCATACTCCCGGACGATCTCGGCGGTGACGGCTTGCACCTGCGCTTCGTCGCGCACGTCCATGAACCGGGCCTGGGCCTGAGGCACCTGCGAGGCGGACGCCTGCGCTTCGGCCAAGTTGACGTCCGAGTAGATCACGCGGGCCTGATTGGCGGCCAACGCGTCGGCAATCGCTTTGCCGATGCCACGTGCGGCGCCGGTGACGAGCGCCACGCGGTTGGATAAGTCGACTTGCATCACACTCTCCCTTGCACTTGTTTACTTCGCCTTCTCTCGTTCCCACGCTCCGCGTGGGAACGCAAGTTTGTTGACGCTCCGCGTCGTCTGCCCAAGGACGCAGAGCGTCCGCGGCTTGCGTTCCGACGCAGAGCGTCGGAACGAGAAAATCGAGAATCTGGACAACCGTAAGATGTTCACAGCAGTGCCCCTTACCCCCGCCCCTCTCCCCGGAATACCGGGGCGAGGGGAGTTCTGCACATCTACCGTTCCGACGTCAGCTCCGACGTCAGCAGGCTGCGGACGACACATTCGATCGCTTCGCGACCGCCTCGAAAGGCCCAAACTTGGGAGATGTCTTCACAGAATCTGCGGCCGGTCCCGAAGCCAATCGCCGGCACGTGGTATTCCAGCTCGCTGAAACTGCCCAACTCGCTGTTGTGAATATTGCAGGCCTGGACCGCATATCCCCGATCCTCGGTCTCACGCCAGGGGACGTCGACGTACTCGCCCGACGGATTGACGCAAATACTGCGGATCAGCAGGGACCAACGCCCGTCATGGGCGCGAATCAGGTAGCCGATGCGCCCCGCCACGGCGACCGCTCGGATGCCGAGCTTCTGTTCGCCAGCGGCGCGCATGCGGTAGCGGAATAGATGCTCGCCGATCGACAGGTCCTCCGGGTGGATGGTTCCGAAGATGACCCTCGGTTCCGTCTTGCCGTAGGTGGGTACAAGCAATTCGCCGCCGTGCGGCATTTGCAGCAGATTCCACAGTCCTATCGGCGTCCCAGCCGGCCCATCGCCGGCCAGCCACCGCAGGGAAGTGTGCTGGGTATAGCCCGCGTATTCGATTGGCAGGCTCGTCAAGCCGCGCTCGTAGCGGAGCGGATTCGACGCCGGCGCTATCGACTTGGTGATCTCCAGTTCCACCTCCGCCTTCGATCGCGACAGGACCAACGTCGCGCGGTTCACTAAGGAGTCCTGCGCAGTCAATGGAAACTCACATCGGGAGGGCGAGGCTCCTGCCGAGCCGTGCCCCGAGGGCGGCTCGGCAGGAGCCTCACCCTCCCATTCCATGGGCAACCTCGGACTCAATAACGGTTCCCCCGCCGCATCCTGAACCACTTGGTAGTTCCCCGGATCGAGGCCGCGGGGCTGAAAGTAGACATCGGTTTGCGGGAAGTTGGGAAAGAAGAAGTCCACCTCGGGGGCCAGCCAGGTGCGATCACCGCCCGAATTTTGCCACTGCTGGCCCTGATAGTACCGCGCCGCGGACTCGGCCGATTCGAGCGCCGCATGGGTCCAGTAGAAATTCTCGTCACTGCCCGGTCCAAAGAGTCCCAACACTCGGCCGCCGTAGGGTAGGATCAGGACCGTCGTGCCGTCGGGACTGTGATAGAACCGCGGCGGCTTACCGACCTGGTTCAAGACGTCGATCAGCTGCTGTTTCGTGGACATCGCTCAGCCCTTCTACACCGCATGACTGCAGGCCATGACAACGGCCGCCACGATCAAGATGGCGATGGCCAGGTACATCTGGGCACGCGGCTTGCCATGCACGCCGCGCCACTCCCCGCTGATGAAGCCGAGCAATTGCGTGCCGGTCATCTGCATGGCCTGCTGGATGCCAAAGCCGATGGAAGCGCCCAGCGCACCCAGCAGCAGCATGCCCTTGCCCATCAGCGCCACGGCCAGACTGAAGTCGACGCCGATAATCACGGCGAGCGCGAGCTCCTTGCCACCTGTGGCAAAGACGCCCCACGAGCGATTCTTGTTCAACAGGTAGACCGCGTACCCGATGTTCACCAACGCGCCGCCCAGCAGGCCCACGGCGAACACGCCGAAGGTGGCCGGAATGCTGCCCGTGGCCACCAAGACCTTGCGTTCCGTTCCCGGTGACGCGGCCTGCAGTCGCTCGGCAATCCGTCGGCTCGCGTCGCTGGCACTCATCCCACCCACGGCGATGGTGCCCAGGTCGCCCAGGTCGATCGCGCCGTCATTGTCGACGGTGTACGGCCCAGTTCGTTTCGCGTCTTGAGCCACCGTCACCGCAATGGTACTGCCGGATTCCACCATGCTAAGATTCGCCACGATCGGGTCCTGGCTGTAGACAAAGGCGAAGGCCATGAACGCGGACAGGATCCCGGCAATCACCGTCATGATCAGGCCGGCCAGGAACCCGTCCGTCTTCTGTTCGCGTTGTTCCAGCTTCCGCAGTTCGCGGTCGCGCCCGAAGCCGGCCACGGACGCTAGGATCACACCGACGAGCATCAGGGCCACGCCGCCACAGACGGTCAAACCGGCGGACGATCCCAGGTCGGGCGCGCTGTTGAACAGCCCTGATCCCTTGAACACCATCGGCGTGATCGCACCGAGGGAGACACCGAGACCCGCCAGGATCGCGCCGGTCAGTGCCACGCCGATGCGCACGTAGCAGATGCCGCAGAGCACATTGGCGATGCCCCAACCGACAGCGAACAGATTACCCAGGACCAGCGCGTCCAGCGGTACCTTCCGCAACGACTGCAGAGCATGAGGACAGCCGAGCAGGGTCACCGTCCACGGCATGATGATCAGCCCCACCAACATCCCGACGAACCACCAATGCTCGAACTGATACTTGCGCATGAGCTTGAAGGGCCAGGCCCCGCTGCCCATCAGCAACCCGCCGGCAGCGACCACCAGAAGTCCGAGCACGGTCGTCATGTTCAACCCTCCCTAGACCCCAGGCACATAGCCCGTGCCAAAACGCGATTTCGATTCGTGGCGAAAATCGGAGATGAGCGACATCAGGGCAGTTGTGCCTCCGTCCGCCACGATGGTTTGACCGATGATGAACTCCGCGTCGTCCGAGCAGAGAAAGGCCGCGAGTTTGGCGATGTCCAAGGGCCTGCCCGCCCGAGCCACCGGAACGGCGTTCTTGGCCGCTTCGCAGGCGTCCGCTTCGTTGAAGTCCGGGATGGCCTTGTAGTAGTTCTCGACCGTGACCCAGCCCGGGGCGATAGCGTTCAAGCGGATCCCCTTGTGCGCCAGTTCGACCGCCAAGGTGCGGGTCGAGGCGATGATCGCGCCCTTGGTACCGGCGTAGACGGAGTGCTCCGGAGCGCCTTGCAGACCGTGAATCGAGGTCAGGTTGCACACGACGCCGCCGTGATGTTCCAGCATGTCTTCCGTCATCCGCTGCGTCAGGAAGAACTGCGCTCGGACGTTGACGTGATACAGCAAGTCAAACTGCTCCGGTGTGACGCGGAGGAACGGCTTGTTCATGGTGATGCCCGCGTTATTCACCAGGCAGTTCACGTGGCCGAGGAAGCCGATCGCTTGATCCGCCAACGTCAGGACCTCGTCCAAGCGATCGAAGTTCGCCGTGAAGACCGCCGCGCGTCGGCCCAGGGCGCGAATTTCTTCAGCGGCCGAGTCGGCCCCTGCGCCACTGTGCGCGTAGTGGAGTACCACGTCCGCACCTTGTCGGGCAAACTCCAGAGCGATTTCTCGCCCGATGCCTGTGCCGGCCCCGGTGACCAGCGCCCGCTTCCCCGCTAACTTGCCGTCGGTGCTCATCGGACGATCTCCTCTGGGCTAGGAATCCTCGAACGCGTGGCCGCATTGTATCGTATCGGCACCAGGAAAGGAAAGACGACGCTCCCTTGTGCTTCGTCGCACGGTTGCGCGGCCCACCCGAAGCGTCGAGGGCTATCCTCGCTTGCGCTTCGAGTTGGTATGATACGTTCTGTCAGCGAAAACCTGGGCCGTGAATCATCCACGTTAGGAAGAACCCCAATGAAACCATGCATGGGCCGGTTTGCTTGTGTTTGCGTGCTGCTTGCCACGGGCCTTTCTCAGACGCGGGCCCAGAGCTCCGAGCCGCGACTGGTGGCCGACGAGTTCCAAGAGAAGTTGGCCAGGGTCTCGGCACAGGCCCCGCGGCCGCCCGAAGCCCTGGATTTTGCACCCCAACAGGCCCGGTTTGTGCGAGTGGCCATCTTCGAAACCAGCGGCAACTCGCAGCCGGGTATCGACGAGCTGGAGATCTTCGGCCCCGCGGGGAAGGAGAACCTCGCCCTGGCCGAACGCGGCGCCGTGGCCAGCGCGTCGTCGGTGCTTCCCGGTTACCCCATTCACCAGATCAAACACCTGAACGACGGCCTGTATGGAAACGACCACAGTTGGATTGCCGCCACCGGCGGCCGCGAGTGGGTGCAGATCGAATGGCCCCAGCCGACCACCGTGGCTCGGGTCGTGATCACTCGCGACCGTACCGGCAAGTTCGGCGACCGCATCCCCGAAGTGTTCGAGGTGCTCGTCTCGCAGGACGGGCAGCAGTGGCAATCGATCGCGAAGCGAGATCGGACCGCGGCCAACCGGGTTCGCCGGCTGCCCTACCTGCCGGTCGACCGCTTGCCGGAGAAGAGTTGGGACGGATTCTTGCAGTACACTTTTCTTCGCGAACGGACGACCTGGAGCAATCTCCCGGCGGACGATCACCTCTCGCCGCTGCTGGTCGACCGGTCGGCCGTGCCCGGCGGCGCGCCCTATTGGGGCCGCCTCGCGCGCCTGGCGCCACTCGAACGGGTGCTGGTGCTGCTGGACGAGCTGATCGAGCGGCTGGAGCGGCAGGGGCTGGAGGTCACCGCCGAACGCGCCCAGGCGGTCGACTTGCGGCGCCAGGCCGCCGAGGAGCCGGAGTCCCAGACGCTGTACCTGGCGGCGCGGTTGGCCAAGCGGCAGCTCTTCTTCCGCGATCCCGCTTTGACACCGATGGAGCGGATCCTGTTCGGCAAACGGCACCCGTTCTTAGAATCGCACAACTACAGCGAGCACTTGGACGGGATTCTCGAGCCGGGCGGCGGTGTGTTTGTGCTGCACATTCCCCGCGACGAGCAAAGTCGTTTCCGGCCGGACCGCGCCCGCCTCCAACAGCTGTTCGACGGCAGCAAGGGTATTGTGCGCGAGCCGGTATCGGATTTCGACGCCCAGACCATCTTCTTTGCCTATCGGCCCGACAAGCCGGAGGTGGACGGTTGGGCTCCGTACTGGCACATGTACCGGATGGAAGCCGACGGTTCGGGCCTGCGGAAACTGACCGACGGGCCGTTTCATGATTTCGACGCGGTGTGCCTGCCCGACGGCGGCGTGGCCTTCCACAGCACGCGGTGCGCAGTGCGTTTCCTGTGCTGGCGGCCCCAGGCCTATGTCCTGCACCGCATGGCAGCCGACGGCACGGACCTGCGGCGTCTGTCGCACGCCAACCTGAGCGAGTGGAAACCGTCCGTAATGCACAACGGGCGCATCCTGTGGACCCGCTCGGAGTATCTGGACAAAGGCGCTGACTTCGGCCACACGCTCTGGTCCATCCGGCCTGACGGCACGCATCCGGAGCTGGTCTTCGGCAACAACACGCCCAACTGCTACAGCCAGGCACACGAGGTACCCGGCACGCAGGAGCTGGTCTGCACCCTGATGTCGCATGGCGACCACAGCGGCCCGATCGCGCTGATTGACCGGAACAAGGGGCCGTTCGCTACCGAGGCGATCACGAATATCACGCCGGACACGCGGCCGCAGTACCAGATGAGCCGGTCGCACCAAGATACGTTCCGCGATCCGTACCCGATCTCGCGCGACCATTTCCTGGTGGCCCACAATCCCGACAATCAGCACAATTGGGGACTGTACGTCGTCGACCGGTACGGTAATCGGGAGCTGCTGTACGTGGATCCGGAGATCAGCAGCATGCAGCCGAGTCCGCTGGGCGTGCGGCCGCGGCCGCCCGTGTTGCCGAGCACGCTCGATCCCACGTTGGCCGCGCAGGGGCTGGGCCAGTTCACCGTACAGGACGTGTACCAGGGCCTGGGCCCGGCCGTCGCTCGCGGCCGGGCGAAGTACCTGCGGGTGGCCGAGGAGGTGCCCGCCACCTTGGAGACGTTGCCGAACGGTCAGTGCCGCGCGGACCACCCGCCGTTTACCGACTTCTACGCCTCGCCCATTCACCTAGTGCATGGTCCGACGCCGAGTTTTGAAACGCGGACGCCGAACGCGCCGCAGACTTTCCTACGAACCAACCACGACTGGCCGAAGCAGGTGACCGAGATCGAGCCGGGGCTGTACCGAGTCCGTGAATCGGGGGGGTGGCCCAGCTACGTGGCCAAGGCGTCGCTCGGCACGGTGCCGATCGCCGAGGACGGCTCGGCGAACTTCGTCGTCCCGGCGGGGAAGGTCCTGTACTTCCAGTTGCTCGATGCCGAGTACAACGAGTTGCAGCGGATGCGGAGCGTGATTCAATTGCAGCCCGGCGAGCAACGCAGCTGCATCGGCTGCCACGACAACCGGCATTCGTCACCGTCGCCCAGCATCGGCCTGGCTCTGGCGCAGCCGCCGCGGCACCTGGATCCCCCGCCGTGGGGCACCGCCGCGTTCGATTACCAGCGCGTGGTCCAGCCGGTGCTGGATGCCCGCTGCGTGCGCTGCCACGACGGCCGCGAACCGAAACGGTCCGACCTGCGCGGAACGCTGGATGCGTCCCGTGTCCCCATCTCGTACCGCACGCTGATCGCGGGCGGATGGATCCACTATTTCGACTTCACCTACGGCATGCGGCACTTCAAGGCCGAGCCGCTCTCGTTTGGGACCTTGCGCAGCCGTCTCTGGCAGGTGCTGGCCGATAAGGACCACAAAGAGGTTTCGCTCGCCGAGAGCGAAATGCAGGCGATTAAAGCCTGGACCGACCTGAACTGCCCCCTGTGGCCCGACTACATCTACCGCCCGGATCGCCCCGGCCCGCAGACGGCGCAACTCCGCTAGACACCACGGCTGTGAACATCTTCACGCCTCTCTCGTTCCCACGCTCCGCGTGGAAACGCCAGTGTTTTGACGCTCCGCGTCGTCTGCCCAAGGCCGCAGAGCGTCCGTGGCTTACGCTCCGATGCAAAGCGTCGGAACGAGAAAAATCGAGGACTTGGACAACCGCAAAGATGTTCACAGTAGTGCCGCTAGACACCCACGTCTTCCCCGGCCACGACATGCTTCCGTCTCGACACTCTTGCACCACCGGTGACATTGATGATGATCCAACCACTGAACATTCCACGCATCGATACCCGCCAGGACAATGTGCAGCAGGCGTTGCAGGCGTTGCGGGACAAGCTCAGCCCGCGTGGCAACCTGGTCAGCGAACGTGGCCGACAGCGCACCATGTCCGTCTTCGGCGCGCCGCTCACGCCGCAACAGGTCGTGGAAAGAATCTGCGGCGACGTCCAGCGGGAAGGCTTGGCCGCCGTTTTGCGGTACGGCGAACAGCTGGACGGTGCCCAGCTCACGCCCGACACCATCCGTGTCAGTGAAGCCGAACTGACGGCCGCTCATCGCCAGGCGTCTCCCGAATTTCTGGCCACAGTCCGGCGGATTCGTGACAATATCCTGGAGTTCCAACGGGCCATTCTGCACCGGGATGTGGAGCTGCGGCGGCCGGAGGGCGTGACGCTGCGTCAACGGTACGTGCCGCTCGAGCGGATCGGCGTCTGTGTGCCCGGCGGCGCTGCGGCCTATCCGTCGACCGTGCTGATGACGGTCGTGCCGGCGCTGGCGGCCGGGGTCAAACAGATCGCGGTCGTCGCTCCGCCCACGGCGTTTGGCGCCAACAATCCCGATGTCCTGGCGACCTGTCGAGAGTTGGGCGTCGCGGAAGTCTACCGCCTGGGCGGCGCGCAGGCGGTCGCGGCCTTGGCCTATGGCGTCCAGGGCCTGCGCCGCGTAGACAAGATTGTTGGACCCGGCAATCTCTTCGTGGCGCTGGCGAAGAAATACGTCTACGGCGAAGTCGACATCGATTCGATCGCCGGCCCCAGCGAAGTGGTCGTGATTGCGGATGATTCGACGCGTCCCGACTTCACCGCCGCGGACATGCTGGCGCAGTCGGAGCACTCACCGGGCGCCAGCATCCTGATCACCTGGAGTCCGCAAGTCTTGGAAGCCACCGCGACAGAACTCGCGCGGCAGGTCTCGCACTTGTCTCGGGCCGAATTGACGGTGCCGTGTCTGGAGGATTTCGGAGCGTTGATTCTGGTCCGCGACGCCGACGAAGCCTGCGCCATCACGGACCTGATCGCACCGGAGCACTTGCACATCGCCACGGAGCAGGCCGCCTCGCTGGTCAGCAAGATCCGCAACGCCGGCGCGACGTTCCTGGGCAACTACACGCCCGTAGCCCTCGGTGACTATGTCGCCGGCCCATCGCACGTCTTGCCGACCAGCGGCACGGCCCGCTGGGCCTCCGGCCTGTCGGCCAACGACTTCCTGCGCGCCGGCAGTGTGATCACCTACAGCCGGGAAGCGCTCCAGAAAGTCGCCGACGACGTGCGGGCTATGGCGGACAAAGAGGGCCTGACCGCGCACCGGGAAAGCGTGGACATCCGGCTGAGGTAGGTCAGACTGGCCAGCATAACTCGATCCAATAGGAATTTGTAATGATGGCGAGTCTGGGATGGTTACGATGAAGGGCGACTTAATCTTTCACCCTAATCTTTCACCCTAATCTTTCACCCTAATCTTTCACCCTAATCTTTCACCCTAATCTTTCACCCTAATCTTCCTCCGGCTGCATGGGAATGGAGGGAGAGATTAGGGGGAAAGATTAAGGCGAAAGATTAGGGTTCCGGCGAAGCCGGCTAGGTTCACCCCCTTTCGCGTTCAGGCGGGGTTCCACCGCCGATCCGGACCTGTAGAATGCGGCTTTACAAAGGAGCCGCACAATGCACAACGGTACGTGTTTTCGCTTGGCAGCCGGCCTGACGGTCCTGGCTTGGTCGCTGACCGCGGTGATGGCGGAGGCCCAGGTCGTCGCCGGCCCCGGAGAACAGGAGCAAATCGAAGCGGCCCTGCCGAGCCAGGCGCCGGTCCCACCTCGCCGGCCGCGGAAGCTGCTGATCTTCGATCTGAACGTCGGATACGGCGGGCATGGATCCATCCGGACCGCCAACTTGGCCTTCACCCTGATGGGCAAGAAAACGGGCGCCTTCGACACGGTGATCAGCCGCGACCCAACCATCTTCCAACCGCAGAGCCTCAAGCAATTCGACGCGGTCTTCTTCAACAATACGGTCGGCAATCTGTTCGAAGACCCTGCGTTGAGGCAAAGTCTGATCGAGTTCGTGTACGGCGGTGGCGGCCTGCTCGGCGTACACGGGACCACGGTGGCTTTCACGCGGTGGACCGAGGGCGCCCGCGAGGACTGGCCGGAATTCGGCAGCCTGCTCGGCGGACGCGGCGCGAACCACAAGGCTCCCGACGAACACGTGTTCATCAAGCTGGATGACCCTGGCCATCCGTTGAATCGACCCTTCGGCGGCCAGGGCTTCGAGTACCGCTCGGAATTCTTTCGCGTCCACGGGCCGTACTCGCGCGACCGGGTTCGAGAACTGTTCAGCATCGACACGCAGAAAACGGACATGCAACAAACTCCTGCCTACGGCCCGCTTGTGCGTGAGGACCAGGATTATGCACTGGCCTGGGTTCGCCAATACGGCCGGGGCCGCGTGTTCTACTGCACGATCGCTCACAGCCCGTCCAACTTCTGGGATCCGAAGCTGTTGCAGTTCTATCTGGCTGCGGTGCAATTCGCCGTCGGCGACCTGCCGGCCCCGACGACGCCGAGTAACAAACTGACGCCGGCCATGCGGGCCCAAGAGCAACTCGGCTGGCGCCTCGGCACCGAAGCCTACACCTTCCATAAATCCACCCTATTCGAAGCCATCGACAAGACGGCGCAGCTCGGCCTGCCGTATCTGGGCGGCTTGAGCTCTCAGAAAGTCAGCCAGGACATCCCCAAGAACTTCGATCCGCAACTGACCGACGACGAGTTGAAGCAGATTCGGCTGAAGCTCGACTCGGCCGGTGTTCGTCTGCTGACGTACTACATCCAGCAGCTTCCGGGCGATCCGGCCGGCTGCCGCCAAGTGTTCGACTTCGGGCGCAAGATCGGCATCGAGACCTTCCTGTCGGAGCCGTCACCGGAGGCCCTGGATACGATCGAGAAGTTCTGCGACGAATACGATATCCAGGTGGCCATCCACAATCGCGATCAACAGGCGTCGCCCCAGTACTGGCAGCCGGAAGGCGTGTTGAAGGTGTGTCAGGGCCGCAGCCGACGGATTGGCGCCTGTGGCGACCTCGGCTCTTGGATGCGGTCCGGCATCGATCCCATCGCAGCGGCCCGCACGCTCAAGGATCGTCTGCTCACGGTGCAGCTGCACGACCTGCAGGAACTGAGCCCCGCGAGCCACGATGTGCCGTGGGGAACCGGCGTGGGTAAGCTCGGACAGTTCATCGCGGAACTCGACCGCCTGGGCGTCAAACCGACCATGTTCGGGATGGAGTATTCCTACAACGGGATCGAGTCGCTGCCCGAGCTTGCCCAAAGTGTTCAGTTCTTCAATCAGGTCAGCCTGGAACTGACCAAGCGAGGTGCGCCATGAGCCGTTTCTCACACCGCCGTTCTGGCTGGTCTCCTGAGCGAGTCACCCGGCGCGCGTTTCTGGGCAGCGCGGCAGCCGGGATGCTCGCCGCTCCCTGGGGTGTACCGGTTTCCGCGTGGGATTCCCAGCGTGCCGTGGCGCCGAGCGAACGGATCACGGCGGCCTTGATTGGCCGAGGGCTCATGGGCCGGGGCCACTTGAGAAGACTGCTCGGCGATCCGTCCGTACAAGTGCTCGGTGTCTGCGACGTGGATCGGCAACGGTGCGAGGAAGGCGCGCGGTTGGTGGACGAGACGTACACGGCCGAGCGTGCCGGCGGGACGTATCGCGGTTGCGTGGCCTACAACGACTATCGTGAACTGCTCGCGCGAACCGACCTCGACGCCGTCGTCATCGCCACGCCGGACCACTGGCACACGTTGCAGTCGCTGGACGCCACCCAAGCGGGCAAAGACGTCTATTGCGAGAAGCCGGTCTCACTGACCATCCAGCAGGGACGTCAACTGGCAGATACGGTCCGCCGCTACGCTCGGGTCTTCCAGACTGGCACCCAGTACCGCTCGATTCCGACCATCCGCAAGGTTTGCCAGTTCGTCCGCGCGGGTGGACTGGGCCAGGTGAAATCCGTGTTTACGATCTGGAACAATCTGAACACGTGGATTGGGTCCGAGCGGTTCCGACCCTATGCCCAGTTGCTGCATGCCGAGCAGTGCGGCCGTTCATACGTGCCGTTGGAGTTTGCCCTGCCTGCCGAGCCTGTGCCAGAGGGTCTGGATTGGGATCTGTGGGTGGGGCCGGCGCCGTGGCACGCCTACAACCACCTGTTTCATACGAACCCGGCCCCCGGTGTAGTGCCCTGGTCGTTCTGCGAGGATTTCGGCGTGGCTTCCGTCACCTGGTTCCATTCCCACGCGGCGGATGTGATTCAATACGCCTTGGGTATGGAGAAAAGCGGGCCGGTCGAGATCATTCACCCCAGCAGCGGCCAGTTCCCGACGCTCACCTGCAAGTACGCCAACGGGACGCTGCTGCACCATGTGGAGCATTGGGGCCAAGTGCACGAACTGTATCGCGCGGTGCCCCCGAACGCCCGGCTGGCGGGCCTGTTCGGCGGCCTGTTCGTCGGCGAGCGTGGCTGGCTGACGTCGATGACCGGCAGCGGACCGATCGAGGGCGAGCCGGCATCGCTGTTCGAGGAAATGCAGTTGCAGACGCCTGTGGCGAATCCCGGAGGCAACGATCATCACGCCAACTGGTTCGAGTGTATTCGGACGCGGCAGAGTCCCAGTTCGGACGAGGAGATCGGTCACCGCTCGGCCTCGCTCGGCCACTTGGTAATCATCGCGTACAAGTTGCAACGCTCCTTGCAGTGGGACCCGGTCCGGGAAGAGTTCCTCGGCGACGAAGAGGCCAATCGTCTGCGGTCACGCGCGATGCGCGAGCCGTGGCGGCTGTGACCGGCCGAGGAGTCACACGGCCCGACCGCCACTCCAGAGGCGATTGGTGGGCGTACGGCTCGAGTGTCGCCAGCGGGCGTCTGGCGGAAGCGTTGAAAGGTTGTCCCCGTGCGGCGTCGCCGGCAGGGGCGGCGGCAGATGATTGACGTGAATAGGACACCGTGGTACGGTGACTTCCCAAGAGACTAACGGCGGTTCTAGCAATCCGCGGGGATGTTGCCGATCAGATTGGCTGGCCCCTAACCTCGAACCCTTGAAGTAAGGATTCCTCAATGAGAATTCCTCCCTTCGTCGCAGCCGTGGCAAGCTTGGCGTTGGCTTGCATCGCTTCCTTGGCGCTGGCGGCCGATCCGCCCGGATCGCAAGAAAACGCCAGGCTGGCCTTCAAAGCCGACGACAAGGGCGACTTCGTCTTCGACACGGGCGTGGTCAAGGGTAGGGTGCAGCGGGATGGCGCGTCAGATACCCTGAAACCGGTTACCTACATCGAACCTAACGTACCCATTGAAACTGGGCACGGGTTGCTGATCCCGTACCGGTTCCTGACGCCCCAGAAGCGATATGGCTTTGGCTCCTGGGAATGGCCTCACACGGGCAGGCTTCTGGATGACGGCGGCATCGAACTCCGCTGGGAGCAGGCGGCCGACCGGCCCTTCGCCTTCTCCGCCACGTATCGCTGGAAGGCCGCCGATACACTAGACATGACCGTGGCCTTCACGCCGGAGGTCGACCTGGAGAAGTTCGAGTTGTTCGTCGGCTCGTATTTCCGTGGCTTCACGAAGGCCAAGGTTTATGTGCGGGACGGCGTAGACGGCAAGCCGGGCTTCGTGGAGTCGACCAAGGACAAGGGGGAGATGCAGCTCTACCCGATGAACGAGGCCGCGTTGGCGATCGTGCAGGACGGCCGCTGGAAGTTCCCGCCTTACCCAAATAACTGGGCAATACGACCGGCCTTGGCAGGGCGACTGGGGATGAAGCAGGAACCCAAAAGCGGCGTGACCGTCCTGATCATGGCCCCGCGGGAAGACTGTTTCGCGATGTCCGCGTCACAGCAGGAGGCTCCGCTCGGCGCATTCTACCTCAGCTTGTTCGGCAAGGATGTCAAGCAGGGGCAGACCCTCATCGGCCGAGCGCGCATGGTCTTCGGCAAGGACCTCACCGACGAGCAAGCCGTGCAAGCGTACCGGACGTACTTCCAGGATCTCGCTCCGTGAACTTCGCGAAGGTCACATCGTCTGCTGGCTTGACCTGGCCGGACGCGGCCGCGGCCGCCGGGGTGGTGGAGGCCCACGCCTCCCTGGCGTGGGCCGCGGCCACAAACGCAGACAACGCGTCTCGGGACAAGGGTGCTCGCCGCGATGGCAGGCACCCCACAAAACTGCCATCGCCGAAGTGCTTCCGTGACGCGGACGCAGGTTTACAGGCAACTCGATTACTCCTGGATCGCTTTCAACAACGCCTCACGCGCGTCTAAGTAGAACTGGATGTCGACCTTCGTGGCCATGTCATCGGACAGGTCGAACAACTGGCGACGGCAGGCGATGGGCATCAGCAGGGCGGTCGCACCCTTCTCGACGGCGATTTCGGCCACCGTGACGGCGTTGTGAACAGGTTCGATCGAGCCGCCCAGGTTGATCTCGCCGATGATGATCAGGCCGCCACGTGTGGTCTTCTTCAACAAGGCCGTACACATGGCGATCAGGATGGCGACCCCCAGCTTGGCACCGGATTTGGATGCGTCAAACGCCCGGAGTTGGACGCTGAACTCGTGCTGCCGCGGGTCCTTGTCGCCGACCAACTGAACTGAGCGGGCGTAGAGGTTTTGTTCCGCATACCCGACCGACTCCCGGAAAGCAGCGGGCACCGGCTTGTTCAACACCTTGACGCCCGATCCGGGGCCTTCGTTGACTTCGATGCGATACAGGCCAGGGTGCTCGTCCATGCCGCCCGGCGTGATCGTCCAGACTTGGCCGGGTTCCAGCGGATCGGACCCAATTCCTCCCTCGCTCTGAAGTTCAGGGGTCGAGACGAACCGCTCGACACCGTCGTTTCCCATGACATAGCTGAAGTGCGTGTTGCGGAATTCGGCCGCCCCGATCCGCTTCTGCTGTTCCTTGACTCGCCGGCGGGATTCAAGCGCCAAGCGAATCGCCCATTCCAACTCGGCATCGGGCACTTCCTCCGCACTGCCGGGGTAGAGCAATTTGAGCAACCCGCTGGCCGTCTTGTTAACCGCGTTCGTGTCGCGTCCGCTGAGCGCCCCGCCGTAATGCACGCGACCGTGCAGGACCGCTACCCGGCTCTGGTTCCGCAGCTGACTCCAGCACTCGGACAGGAAATCACTAACCAAGCCAAAGTGGTTGGTGAGCAGTTCTTTGTTTACCTTGGGCACATCCCAGCCGGGCAGATACGCGTGGATGCTGTCCATGAAGGCCGTGTCGTCACGCATTTCCGGCGGCAACGGGCCCAGCAGATGCCCGACTCGCTGCTGGTGCTCGACGTCCACTTCAAAGTTGCCGACCAGCACAATCGAACCGTCCGCCCGGATGCTCTCCTTGCCCCGGCTGAACTCGCCCGACTCCATGTAGCCCTTCATGATGTTGACGCCGTCCTTCTGATCGAAAGACACGCCGGAGACCTCGTCAAAGCAGACCACGTCGTACTGGCAGACCAACCCACGCTGCCCGGTGGCGTTGTTGACGAACATCCTGGGAACCGATGCCTTGCCGCCGGAAATCAGATGTGCGTAGGGCGAAATCTGCTGGAACAGGTGACTCTTGCCCGTTCCCCGCGGCCCCAGTTCCACGACGTTGTAATTCCGCTCGACGAACGGAACCATCCGCAGCAGAAAAGCATTCTTCGCTCGCTCGCCAAGCCCCTCCGACTCGATCCCGATGCTGCGGAGCAGCAGGACCTTCCAGTCCTCCGTAGAGAACTGGCTGCGAGCCCGGGCAAGCACGTCCAACACGTCCCGCTTGGAAAGCTGGATCTCGCGCAGGCCATCGATGCCGAACGGCCGCCCGTTCTTCTCCTGGGCAATGTCTGCGTCATAGCCCAGACCGATTTCGGCATAGAATCCGCCCGTCAGCATGCGTTCATGCTGCTTTACCATCTCCGGATTGATGCGGACGTCGTTCAGACGCAAGCTGGGCAAGGTGGCCAGATACGAGTCCGTCTTGGCGTCCAGGCGGGCGCTGATGACGTCGATGATCTTCACCTCGCCCTTCTCGCGCGCCCGCGACTTGAACAGCTCCTCGTCGCCCGCCTTGACCGTGCGGTCGGCCAACTGCCGCTGAACGATTTCCAGACCTTCTTCGATCTCCTCGGAATCCGTACTGGCGCAGTAACGCCCCAACAGGAATTCGACCACGTAGGTGGGCACCGGAAACTGACGGCTGAAGGTCCGTACCAGGTCCTTGCGAACGAGGTAGCCTTCGAGCGTCGCTGCTGCGAGTCTGTCGATTGCATCTAATTCCATCATGCTTCTTCCCGGCCTAACGCGGCCTTGTGGCGCTCGGTCGCAACCACAGGGGCCGACGATGTCGGCTTGGCCTTCTCCCCTCGCCCCGGTACTCCGGGGAGAGGGGCCGGGGGTGAGGGGCACGTCGCTCGCCCGGACCCCCTAAGGACCGGCGCACCAATAAGTGTCGCAAGTATCGTAGTCGTCACGCTCCGCCGTGACGACATGTCATCACGGCGGAGCGTGATGACCACTTTGAAGCCCCGACCGTTATTGA
>JAPLNJ010000344.1 GCA_026692885.1 Planctomycetota bacterium
GACGAAGGACAGCGGTACGTGGTCCGTAACGTCGCGCTGGTAGGTAACAACAAATTCCCGACCCAAGATTTGATGGGAAAGCTGGAACTTAAGCCCGGGGAGTACTTCAATCTGAGCAAGATGAACCGCGACCTGGGGGCGCTCACGAATACCTACGGGGCTCAGGGGCACATCTTCGCGGACATCAAGGCCGACCCGCGATTTCTCGAAGAGCCGGGACAACTGGACTTGGTGTACAAGATTCAGGAAGGTGGCGTGTGGCACGCCGGTCGAGTCAATGTCCACATTGCCGGCGAATACCCACACACCCGGGAGAGCGTCATCCTCAATCGCATGTCGGTCCGCCCGGGAGAGATCATCGACATCCGCGAAGTTCGCGCCAGCGAACGACGGCTGAAGGGTTCGCAACTGTTTGAGAACGATCCGAGCAAAGGCGATGCGCTGCGGGTCGTGGTGCATCCGCCGGAATTGCAGGACTCGGTCGGGAACATCGCCCAGGGCGAGTCGTCGCCCAAGCGGGCCTATCGCGGCCAAAGCCCGAATGGCATCCGTTAAGACTCGCGACAGAAACCTGGGCACGATCGGCCGTGGGACGGATTGACAAAGTCATTTTTTCGCAGGCCGATTAGAGTCGGCCGCTGCCGAAGTCGCTTCGACTTTGGAAGTCTGAGCATGGAACTGAAACGTCCGAGGACCCCAACTTGAACACACGCCCCGCGATCGCTGCACACGGGATTCTGGCCGTCTTGGTTACGGCTGTGGTCGGCTGCGCCGCGGGCCGGCCCGCGGGGGTCGCGGCGTATCCTTCGCCCGCCGCCACCCTGGCCGCCGACACGCGTGCGCCCGCAGTCAGTGAGGTCCCCGTGGTCCGGGGCCAGGACGGCGGTCCGCGCCTGCCCTTGCGCGAAGAAGATCCGGGATCCAACTTCTACACCCGCACTCGCATGCCGGTAACCGTGGCGCAGTATCAGCCGTCAGCACCGCCTGGAAACGGCGGTTATGTCCCTGGGCCCAGCTACCCACCCGGACCATCCGCCGGCCCCTTGTCCGGCAGTCCGCCGGCTGCGGCCGGGCCGATGTTTTCCCCACCGCCGGGGCCGCCGGGGGCCGCCGCCCCGGTGCCCCTGTTGACGCCCAACGGTCCCCCGGTGCTGGCCTCACCAAATCCGTTGTGGAACGGGCAGGGTGCCCCGCAATTTGCGCCGCCCGGGACCGAGCCACCGCTGCAGCCCGTCCAACCCCTTTTCACCGACATCGACGTCTACGGCGCGGAGACGCAAACCGGGCGGTTCATGTTCGGGGCCGGAGTCAACTCGGATGCGGGTGTCACCGGTCAGATCACGATCGACGAACGCAATTTTGACATCACGCGCGTGCCGACCAGTTGGCGAGATTTTGTCGACGGCACGGCCTTCCGCGGCGCGGGACAGGGCTTCCGACTGGAGGCGATGCCGGGGACGCAGGTGCAACGCTACTTGGCCAGCTTCACCGAACCCTATCTGTTCAGTACGCCGATCAGCTTTAATCTCAGCGCCTTCCTGTACGATCGCGTCTACACGAACTGGACCGAAGGACGGATCGGCGGCCGGGTGGCGCTGGGTTACCGTCTGACGCCAGACTTGTCGGTCAGCACGGCCCTCCGCGCAGAGAAGATCCACATGTCCAATCCGTACGAACCCTACGGGTCGGGGTCGGTGCCGCAATTGGACAGCGTGCTCGGCTACAGCGACTTGTTCACCGGTCGGGCCACTCTCACGCACGACACGCGGGACATCCCTTTCTCGCCGACCGAAGGGCACTTGATCGAACTCTCGTTCGAACAAGCGTTTGGCGATTATAGCTATCCGCGCGCCGAACTCGATCTGCGCAAGTACTTCCTGGTGCGTGAACGGCCGGACGGATCGGGGCGGCACACCTTGGGCTACATTCTCCAATTGGGTTTCTCAGGCACCGACACGCCGCTGTTCGAGAACTACTTTGCCGGTGGTTACTCGACCCTCCGCGGTTTCAATTTCCGCGGTGCTTCGCCGGAGGTGAATGGTGTGCGGGTCGGCGGTATCTTCAAGTTCCTGGGTTCCGTGGAATACACCTTCCCCGTGACGGCCGACGACATGCTCAAGGGTGCGTTGTGGGTCGATTACGGGACCGTGGAACAGACCGTCGCGCTCTACCCCGAGAACTTCCGTGTGTCACCCGGCTTTGGCGTGCGGATCAACGTGCCCGCACTCGGCCCTGCCCCGTTGGCCTTCGACTTCGGCTTCCCCGTGCACATGGCTCCAGGCGACGAAACACGCGTCTTCAACTTCTTCTTCGGCATGGGCCGCTAGTGAATCGCTGGCTCGATGCACCGTTGACGTAGGGTACATCAAGCGCAGCGCCGATGTACCGTTTTCCCAACCCTCCGCGTGCACCACGGGTTCCTTAGCTGCGGTCGCGTGGGAGGGTTTGTTGCCGGATACATAAGGTGCATCGGCGCTGCGCTTGATACACCCTACGACTTCTTCTTCGGCGTGGGCCGCTAAGGTTTGCTGATTCGCCGGTTCTCGAACCAGACCGGCCCACCGAACTTGCCTGTGGTAACGATGTCCAGGTCGCCATCCTGGTCCAGGTCGACCAACCACACGTTCATGCCGGAACCGAGGCCTTCGTCGGAGGACACCACGTGACGGATCCACTGGGGCTGCGGACCGCGCCGTAATTCGTACCAGTACAGGCACAGCTTGCCGGACTCGTCCGGATCGCTGCCGTTATGGGCCATGAAGCGTTTGCCGGCAACCAGTTCCGGGACGCCGTCCCCGTTCAGGTCGCCCAAAGCGAGGCTGTGGGCCTGGGTCCAGCTGTCATCGATCAGTCGCTGTTCCCAGCGCGTCTGATCCTTGTCGCGGATCTGTTTGTACCACCAGATCCCATACTTGTGCGCCGAACTGGTGATGATGTCGTTCAGGCCATCGCCGTCCACATCGTAGACCAAGATCTGCGGGGTGTGGTCCGGCTTGCCGTCTTTCGCCCCCAGGCCGATGTTCCACGAGTGCTCGATCCACGTGCCCTTCCGCGGGTCGGCGGGGCCTTCGAACCAAGCGGTGGGCCGGAGGATGTCGGGCCGGCCGTCGCCGTTGACATCGCCGACGCCGCCACCGAAGGGCATGGGCTTGTCCGATACCACGTGTTTCACCAAGCCCCGTTTGCCGTCAGCCAACGTGCCGGCCTCGAACCAGAAGGTCGGCGTGGTGTGGGCCAGGATCTCCCGCGCCTGGCCGTCCCCATCGATGTCGCACAGGTCACCGCACTCGTAGTTGCCGTCGACCAATTCCTGCCCCAGCGGCCAGACCCCGGCCGTACCCAGCGTGTTGCGGTACCACGTCACGCTCTTGGAGAACCAGCCGCAGGAAACGACGTCCGGCTTGCCGTCACCGTCCACGTCCAGGGGCAGGTTTGTAAAGTCGTCGTAGTAGCCCTTGCCCTGCTGGTCGACCGAGCCGGCGAGCGCGCGGACCTGGATCGGCTGCCAGTCGGGAGCCAGGTAGAGATACGGCCCGGCAATAATATCCAGGCGGCCATCGCCGTTGAAATCCGCCACTCCGCAGGCCTCACTGCGAAACGTGCCGAGACGGTGCATTACGAACTTGAGTTCCTGCGGTGCAGTCGGTGGCCCGCCCGACTCTGCGGCCGACAACGGCGCAGCGGACAGCAGGACGGCCAGCACAAACCCTCGGAGGTAAGTCAGTGAACCAAGCATCTGGGAATTCCTTTCAAGTGAGGTGGTGACAAATTGTCGTGAACTTAGCCAGGACTTCCAGGCCCCCTCCCACAGACGCCCGGGGTAGTTCAGGGCGCTGTGTGTCTTGGACAGGAAGACGAGGGACAGGAAAATAAATGCCTGCCTTCCTCTTCCTGTCCCCGTTCCTGTCCCCGATTTTCCTGTCTTTTTCAGTAGGTCGGCTGATTCAGGTTAAGCGTTCTCGCTTTCACAGTGACAGCACGAATTGGACCAAGTCGCTGATTTCTGGCTCGGTCGGAGGATTGCCGTGGCCGCCTTTCAATCCATGCTGGCCTTCGACCAACAGGTCCTTGACCGTGGTGTAGCGGCCGTCGTGCAGATAGGGGGCGGTCCGCCAGACTTCGACCAGCGTGGGCGTGTCGAAGCGGTCTGTGTAGTCGGTCAGACCGCGCGAGCCGACGTGGTGCCGTTTCAGGTCCGTGTACAGCGGCGCCGGATGGCATTTGTGGCAGGCCACCCGTTCGCTCGCGAATAGTTGTTGCCCGCGGACGGCCGCCGGGCTGAGCCGGCCGTCGATCAGGTGGGGACTAGGCACCGGCTGCAACGACTTGAGATAGGCGTCGATGGCGGCGGCATCTGCTTCGGGCCGGGCGGCAAATAGGATGTGGGTCAGGCCCGAGCGCACGGCGTCTTCGGCCGTCTCGCGCACGCCTTCCGACATGGCTGGCGGGGTCTGGTGCGATAGCAGCATACTCTTGGTGTTCTTGGGGTTCCCCACGCCGTCGTTCATCAGATCCCAGTTTTGGCCGTCCACGCGGCCGTCCGGGTGACAGCTGGCGCAGCTTTGCCACGTCTGGTAGCAGAGCGTCGCGTCATGGAACAAAAGCTGACCCCGTCGCTGCAAGGTCAGTTTCGGAGTTGGTCCCAAGGCGATGGTGCCCACGGAGCCGCCGCCCGCCGTCTGCCGATCGACGACGGCCACGGTGTCGCTGAAATACTCTGCGATGTACACCTTCGAACCGACGCTGGTCAGCCCCCGCGGGCCCTGACCTGGTAGCTTTGTCCGCTGCCACAGGCTTTCTCCCAAACTCGGATAGATCGGCCAGACTCCCATCATCGGGGACATGGTTCTCCGGGCGACGTCACTCAGCAGGATGGCAGTGTCGATGGCGTCCAATTCGTGCGTGCCGGACCCGCTGACGTAGACCGATTTCCCGTCGGCCGAACAGGCCACGCCCCAGGGATTGCCCGCACCCAAGTAGAACTCGTCCAGCCCGATCGTGCTGATCAGTGTCCGCTGCCGCGTATCGAAGATGCTGACCACATTCGTGTTGATCCAGCCCATATCCACGCGAAAGGGCACCATCTGGAAGTTGGACAGCAAGTGCGTCACAAAGGCCCGGGTGCCATCGGGCGAGAGGCACAGACCGCGCACGCTGTTGGAGCCGCTGAGCAGTTCGATCGTGGTAGTGGCGTGCGTCTGAGCGTCGATGATCGTGAGGAACGGTGCCACCGTGCCCGTGAAGGCCCCGTCGGTCCGCGTCTTCGGTAGGTGGTTGGCCACCCACACCGCTCGGCCGTCAGGCGTGACCGCGGCGGCGATCGGTTCGCGAACGGCCGCTACGCGGGCGAGCTCTTTGCCAGCCTTAAGATCGATGATCGAGACATCGTCTTGGAATCGATTGCAGACGTAGAGCCGTGTGCCGTCGGGGCTGATGGCGGGTCCCATGGCGGTGTGGCCGGCCGGGAGTTTGGTGAGTAACTGGCCGGAAACTGCATCCAAGACGGCGATGGTGCTGCGCGGCGCCGCACACGCGACGATCAGTTGGCGGCCGTCGGGTGTCACCACGAGGTCCGTCGGTTCAGCGGGTACAGGAACCCGCCTGGAAACGGTGCCGCTGGCCAGATCGATCCAGGCTACCTGCTGCGCATCGGCGCACGCCACGTACAACGTCTGCCCGTCTTTCGCCGCCGCCAGGGCGCACGGGCCCAGGTAGGGGCTGGTCTCCTCGGCCGCATGGGCAGTCGGAATCGGGCTGTTATCGGCGGCCAACCAGAGCACCAGCAGGCTCATCGCCGGGGCGAGTTTGCGGCAGTGTCGAGACCTCATAAGGTCACCCTCACGGATCAGATGCGAGTAGGACTTTCCCGATTCTCGGACATTCGGCCGTGCTGAGAACCCGTCAAGTATGCTGCGCGCGGCAAGGATTCGACCGATCGTCGTTTAACCGCGATCTAACGGGGATCGCGTTTCCTGTGTCTGAGGCTCGCCCTTCACGTTTGGGTCGCGGTTAAACGAGGCCAACTCAGCCGCGCGCTAGGGCGTGCAGTGTAGCCCAACGAGCCCAACTTGGGAAATCCCATTGCGGAGGCTTGACTTGTCGGATTCGGCCCAGAGAATACGGAGCATGCGGTTCAGGTTGGAGAAAGTGCAGGTTTATGCCTTGTTCTAGACGCGGCCTGGGGAGGAGAGCCAAACGCTGGCAATTTAGCTTGCAGGCACTGCTAAGCGTGATCACAGCGATGTCCGTGCCGTTCTGGCTCATGACAAATCGCGATGTCGCGGTGCGATTTTGGGGCGTGGTGCTACTGGTCCCCGTGTTGGGCGGTTGCGCTGGCTATCTGGCTGTCGGCTGGTATGGCCTATGGCCCGGCGTCTGCCTGGCGGTATTGGTCGGCTTGGTGCTCGCGGCCTTCATCCTTCCGCTGACCTAACGCACCGGTGCGATACCCACTTTGGCTGCGGACGCGGCTTGGTACAATGTCAAAGCGGTTCGCGGGAACCGTGGCGTCCCCCGCCGGAACCTGGCGAGATCCCTACCCGCACTCGAAATGCAGATCAGGATCGAGTGCAAGCTGCAACACGAAACGGAGGTCGTGCATGAACTGGCTATGGCTCTTACCCCTTTGCCTATCGGTTAACGCGTCGCTGACGCCGGGCAATCACTCGCTGAACGTGGAAGTGCAAGGTGCCACGCGTTCGTGCCTGGTGCACGTGCCGCCGACCTACGACATCAAGCGGCCGACGCCGGTGGTGCTCGTTTTTCACGGAGCCATGATGAACGCGGAACGTATGGTCTCGTTCTGTGGCCTGAATGAAAAAGCGGACCAGGCCGGCTTCGTTGCCGTCTATCCCAACGGAACGGGTTGGCGTCAATTTCTCTTCTTCAACTCCGGAGGCTTGGATGGGCGACTGGCCCAGATCCGGTCCGATGATGTGAAGTTTGTCACCAAGTTGCTGGATGATTTGCAGGCTCAGGTCAACGTCGATCGCAAGCGGGTCTACGCCACGGGCATGTCGAACGGGGCCATGATGTGCTATCGTCTGGCCGCCGAATTGTCGGACCGAATCGCGGCCATCGCGCCCGTGTCCGGCACGCTGGCCATCGAAAAATGCGAACCGCAACGTCCGGTGCCCGTCATGCATTTTCACGGGACGGAGGATACCCTGGTCCGGTTCCACGGGCCGGACAACCAATCGCGCACGTTCATTTGGTACAAGTCGGTCGAGGATACGATTCAGATCTGGGCGAAAATCGACGGTTGCCCCGACACCGCCGTGATCACGGAAGAACCGAACACGACCGCCGACGGCACACGAGTCACGAAGAAAACGTACGGGCCGGGAAAAGACGGCGCCGAGGTGATCCTGTTCGTCATCGAGGGGGGTGGTCACACTTGGCCTGGGCGCGATCCTACCCGGCGGTTTCTTGGCGCTACGACCAGGAATATCTCCGCCAACGATCTGATCTGGGAGTTCTTTGAACGTCACCCGCTGCCGTGAGGTGCAGGAACCATCAAGCTCGTCCCAGCCCCTGGTGCATCGTCGCCAGCGGCAAGCGGCGATGCCCGGGCCTTGATCATAAGGTGGCGCAGAACGCTAGCAGCGGATCATCGTAACCTTATGATCAAGGCCCGATGCACGGCGTGCAACCTTGGCTAACGGCCTTGATCATAACGTTGCGCAAAACGCTAGCAGCAGGAGGTCAGGGTGGCTGGGGCAGAGTGCAGTGATGCCCCAGAAACCAGGTACTGGGGCTTCGCTTAGGCTCAGCCGCCAGCCACCCGGGCTGCTGCTGGCACTGACGGCTGTGCGCAACCTAACGATCAAGACCTGGCTAACGCTTGCCGAACGCCGAGATACCAAGGAAATTGCGGGCTCGATGCACCCTACGAGCGGGTTCGCCAACCACCTCGACCGTTGGCAGCGCTGACAGCCATTGGCAATCTTACGATCCAGGCCGCGCGACATGGAGAGCAGTCGCTACTGAATGCCGCCTTGCTGGCCGCCCATGCCACCCATGCCGCCCATGCCACCTTGGCCACCTTGGCCACCTTGGCCACCTCCGGCGCCGGCGCCACCGCCGGCAGTGTTGCCTTGGAAAGTGAAGGTGGACACATCCCCGATGCCTGAAAACATCGGCATCGGGGTGCAGCGGACATAGCGTCTGTCGGCCGAGATGACCGCCTTGCAACTGAAATTGGTGCCTTCCGGCAGGGTCGTGATTTCCGGGCGGTAGCCCACGGCGTTGCGTCGCGGTAAGCGGCCGGCGCGTTCCGCCTCTAGGGCCGAGCGCAGATAATCGGTGACCGCATCCGAACGCTCGTAGGCGCTGAACTGTTGAGCCAGGACATCCCGGCCAATCGCCTGCTGACTGCGGGCCACGTTGGCGATCTGTTGGTCCGCCAGCGGCTCCTGGCGGCGTCCGTCCGACAGGTCGAACGTGACGATGGCGTTCTTGTCGTCAATCGGCACCTGTTGGCGAAAGCTCTGGGATTTCTCCGAGCGCTCGACAGCAGCAGGATTATAGTGCGTGACGACGTCCACGGTGACTTTGCCCACGCTGGGCCGCCCCCAGATGCGTTTCACCAGCATCCGGTACTGCCCGCTGAAGCCCTGCGGGCAGACGTAGTATTCGGCATAACCTGCGGACGATTCGCCGCCTAGACGCGGAAAAGTATCGCCCAACATCACGCCACCAGACGCAGAACGTGGGTGGCTCGCGGAACAGACGGTCCCGCTTGGTTCTTCTACCACCAGATCCAGGTCAGCGTCGCCCGTCCAGGAAATGCGGACCACACAGTCGCGCAGCTGGGCCTGGTCGATTTGCTGCTTGAAACGCTCGGCCTCCGCTGTCTGTTTGTCCGCGACCAATTGTTCATAGGTGGCCCGTGCGATGCGGGTGGCCGATTGTTCGAGCTGCTGTTCGTCCTGGGGCCAAGCTTGGCTGAGAATGCCCACGCAAGCCCATTGGATGCCAGCGGTGTCTTGGAGTCGCTGGGCCGCGGCCAAGCCCTGCAGGTAGGGTTCGGGCCGCGACGGCTGGGCCGCCGCGACCTGTCGGAACAGCTTTAAGGCCCGTCCGTCCAGGCCCATGTGCGTCATGTATACGGCCACGTACATGACGTCGTCCAGGCTGCTGCTGAAATCCACCGCCGACATCAAGGCCCGCTCGACGTCCTCGTCCGGAGCATGGCTGGCCTTGAGGGCCAAGGCCAACGATTCATACATCCAGGGTTGGGGGAAACCGTGCCGCAGGGCTGTTTGTACAAGCGTGATGAGGTCGGTGTATTGCTCGCGTTTCATCAAGTCGGACACGGTCAGACGCACGGCCCGGCGCGACGCGGCGCGCTGTTCGTCGGTCGCTGGCTGGAGCGCGACGAAGTACCGATTCCAACCGTCCGCCGCGGTCTCGCCCGCTTGCAGTTGAAGTTCAATCTTCGTGGCCCGCGGGGTTAGGGTTGGCGTAGCCTCGGACCGAGCAAGAGGCTGGGCTGCGGATGTAGCGGCGGGCTGCTTCTGGCTGCCCAACTTGAGATCGTCGGCGGCGCCGAGCATTGTGACCGCCAGGAAGACGCACCCAAAACACGACGTGATCAGCCGCGATAGATTACGTGGGGACATGATGAAACTCCAACCACAGACCCGACAGAAGCAGGATAAAGGTTCGCGCCGAAGCCGAAGCCTACACCCTCACAATACCGCGTTATCGGCAAGCGGCCAATAATAAAGACGCGCGATTCCTGACTAAATATCGCAAAAACCGTGGAAATCTAGGCAAGACAGCCATCTGGGACGGCAAGACATGGGAAAGCGAGGCTGGCCTTACAGGAACTGCATCACCGCGTCGCACTCGGCCTCGCCGTTCCGGCTCTTGAAGTAAATGGTCACGTCGCCGTCGGAACTCACCTTGACGGGATGGGCGCCCCAGAGATAGGCCGAGCGGGTGGCGGTGGTCCGCGCGCCGAGTTGATTTCCGACGCCGGGATGGGATTCGATGATGGCGCCGACTGCTAGCAGATGGTTGTCGTCGAACACCAGCGCACCGTCGACGCAAGCCATTTCCAACAGCCGCCGCTTCTTTTCCAGGGGTCCCTTGTTCCTGCCCAGCGCCAGGTCTTCCACGGAAGGGCCGATTAGCGCCTGTCCGCAACGCAGATCGCAATTGAATCCGCCGTCGCTTCTCCAGCCCGGAAACAGTATGCTCTCCGGGTTCAAGATGTGGCTGCGGGTGCAGTGCGCCGGATCATAGATCAGCAGGGAACCATATCGCCGAAAGCTGAGGTCGAACACCACCTCGAACAGATTGGCGCCCACGTGGAAGTTGCCCAGACAATAGGACAAGCTGTTCTTGAACGTCCGGACATCGTAAATCTTCCACTTGCGTTTGCGCCGGGCCGCCAGCAAGCCGGCCTTGTTCATGATGATCAGATCACCTTCTGTCGTCAGATGTGCCGACAGGTCGTTGGGTCCCATGACGCAGTGAATGGGATGCAAGAATTCGGGGTGAAACTTGTAGGAGGGAGCGTCGGTGACTTGCGCCCATTCCACGCCGCCGTACTCGATCAGCCGCAAATCCGGATCGAGCGCCAGGAACGTATAGGGGCTCGAAGCGAGGCGGTCGAACACCTTCTGCACGTAGGGTTGGGTGATATCTCCCGTGCCGTGTCCCGGCCGGATAATGATGTTCATCGCAACCGGTTTATTTTCGTGGGTGCGCCGGGCGATAAGTTCCAGGTACTTGATGAGTCTGGTCCAGTCGGTCGTCGGGTGATGGATCCGCAGCCACTCGATTGCCAAGCTTTCCAGGAAGACGTCGATCAGGCTCGGCAACTGGGCGAAGTGCTCCAGAGGGAGCTGTCGGGTGCGGGAACTGATGCGTTTAAGAAAAGCCGCCAGGTTCGGCGTCAGTTTGCGGTGATTGAAGAACGATACGACGTGCTGGCCGACGGAGATCGAGTAATGCTCCGGGCCGCACTCGGCCAGATACCAGTGCGGTACCAACGCGACGATCTCGGCCCCAATTTCGGCTTCCAACGCGGGACGTGAGTCGGCGAGTGTGTGCATAGGGACCGGTCGGGCGGGAATACTTCCCGTGTGCGGGGCGGCCTTGTTCGGATGCGGTTTGTCCGCCCGAACCGATTCCAGCCGTCCGATGACGCTCGCACGCGGAGACGGTTGGCGGGGCGACGTCTCCGGCGCAGATCGTGGATTCGACTTTGGCGAGCGGACCGCCGCCGCGGTCGCCCGCGGCAGCTTGCGAGCCTGCCCCGTCAATTTTACACGATCATCGGGGTATCGGTTATCAGCCATGATGCCATCGGTCTCGGCAAACGAAGGTAACTGGGCACGCTGGGTTGCGATTCGTCGACGATTGTCGGGCCTTGAGGGGAACGTTGCGCATCGTAATCGCGAAGCGTCAGCGAGGAAGAGCGGCGTTTCCTCGCTGACGCTTCGCGCTTACGATGGTCCGAATGTGCCATCCACATCCGCGAGCGGTATAGTTTCTCTCTTCGCCACAAAGCTCTCGAATCTTGAAGCTATTCGCCACTTCTTCACCGGCGGGCCAGGTGTTGGTCACCGAGACCGCGTGGAACACCGCCATGTCGCCCTCAGTTGGGCATATACCAAGTTGTCCCCAATCCGCCAATACGAAATCCGGCCTGTCCCGCCGTTGTAGGTCAAAAAACACGGCGGCCTGGAGAAATCGCTGGCGGCCGTGATGCGGGTTCACGAATAGATCGAAATGACGGCAGGGGGCGAGCGGCTGAAAGAGGCCGGTCATCGGCACCACTTGCCTACGCGACACTTGACGCCTGGCGTGTGTCTTCCAACGCAATGGCGGCACGGGCCAGGCTGCTGATCAGCAGCCCCAGGGTGCCGACGGCCACGCCCAACAGCACATAGATCAACCACGGTAACCGTTCGGTCAGTGGCAGCGGTTCGGGCTGATACGCCGGATTCTCCAGCCGGTCACCCGGCGTCAGACGCGCGGGCGAAGGCTGCAACGGCAGTTCCAGGTTGCGATCGAAGTCGTAGCTCGGTTTCTCAGCTTTGGGGTTGCCGAAATACAGCCGCAACGGCCCCCGCAACTCCGCGGAGCGGCCGATAATCATGGCCCGGGCCGGCGCGGCGACTTGCACGTCTTGGATCTGCAACGGCTGGTTCCGATGATCGATGACGACCAGCCGCAGTCGTGCCGCCGGGGTCTCGGCGAACTCTGCGGCCACGTCGCCCTTCGCCTCTCCGGCTCGGCGGTGCCACTCGCCGACGGCGATCTGATAGAACCGTTCTTGCGACTCCGGCGGACCGCCGGCTTCGAGGCGATAGTCGCGGACGAACTCGGCCTCCGCGGCCTGCACGGTGAGGCGACTGCAGGGCACGTGGTTCCCGGTCAAGCCGATCGTCCAGGCCGAACCCGGACCCGCGTTAGTGCGGACCGATTCCCGCGGGTACAGAGTCGCCGGGTAGGCGACGAATTCGCCGGGGAGTTGGATCGGTCGACGGACGGTCACTGGGCCGATTCTCGCGGGATGCTTGTCGACCTGCGGGTCCTGCTGCAGGGTGACCCGTAAGTAGCGGTAGCGGCTGGACTTGTACGTGATGGTCCGGTCCACAAGTTTGCCCGGGGTGATTGGGGAACTCAACAGATACTTCCCCACGCGTTGCTCCTGGTGCGGGTCCACGGTCGTAGACGCTGCCTCGCTCTGGAAGTTCAACAAGTTTTTCTCCGCCAGCTTGCTCCATTTCTCTCCGTCATCGCTGCCCTCCAGCAGTACCGCGCGCCGGACATTGACGCCCTCGGCCTGGACCTCAACGGCGTTGTGCTCGACGCGACGCTCACCCAAATCCAACGAGACCTGGCTGCCTTCATCCACTTGGTTAAACAGGGTCGCCGGAACCTCCGCTGCCCCAGGTTGCGGAGATCGAATCTGCAGCGAGTACGGCACCTCGCGTCCCTGGGCGTCGTAGACGCGCAGGTCCGCCAAGTCCGGCTGTGCGGCATCGAATACGCTCGGGGACAAGACGAAATCCCACCACTTCGTTTCGTTCGAGTCGGTTGCCGGCAGCGGTACTTCCTGAAGATACCGCCAAGCGTTCAGCGACTCGGCAGCTGTTCCCGTCGCGGCCGGAGTGTCGGACGAGTCCGCACCCACTAGGGCCTGTTCCGGCTGCAGGTCAGCGGCCGCCTCCTGGGGACCGCCCGACTCTGGCAGCTGGATTTCCTGTGGTGCCGCCGGGGAAAACAGACAGAGAATAAGGATGAAGCACGAAGCACGAAGGACGAAGTGCGGAGTACCTGGTAAGGGGTCCGGAGTGCGCGAGACCACCTGCGAGGTACGAGATACCGAGTGCGAGGTACGAACTGCGAAACGGTCGGCGGCCATACTTGATTCCCCTTTATCCTTCGTCCTTTATCCTTCGTCCTTCGCCCGCCTCCGCAGCTTGCCGGTCCGGCTGGATGCGCTGGTACGCCCAGCCGGCCAGGCCCAACAACACTGCCACGATGAAAAACGCCAGAATGCGGTAAAACTCCCGCAGACCGGCCATATCGAACACAAACACCTTGACGATCGTCACCGCAAAAATCGCCAACGCCGTCCACCGCAGCGCCGGCAGTCTGCGCCAGAAACCGATCGTCAGCACCGCCAAGGCATAGACAGCCCATAGCGTGGAGAGGAGCAGCTGGCTCAGCCAGCGCCAACGCAGCGCGTCCTCGGGATTCTCGCTGGCCCAAGCGCTCAGGTAACGCAGGTAGGAATGCGTGTCGACCGAGAGCACGAACCACAACAGCAACACGCCACCGATGCCGACCAATCCCGCCAGAATTCGCTCCGCAGCTCCCAGACGCGTCAGGAACCAGCGTGTCAAGCAGGCCAAGATCAGCAGGCAACCCGTGACGCCCAGGGCCGGCAGGGCGTAATCGTTCAGGATCGGCAGGTGCGGTTCCAGCGCACGATGGGGCGTATCAATCAGCAGCAGGCGTGTGACCGCGGCGCCCAGCGGCGCTGCCGCGATCGCCCGCAGCGGCAGAGCGTTCACCCGCAGTCCAAACCAACCCAGGGCCGCCGCCTCGGCCGCCCAGCCCAAGGCCACCCACTCGGCGCGCGCTTGCAGGGGAAAGGCCAAGGCGATGAACCCGACGGCCACCGCCAGAGCGGCCAACAGCAGGCGGCTGTCTTCCGCGCTGCGGCGCAAGATCAGGCGGCCCAGCGCGGTGTAGAGCGTCGCCATGGCGATCGCCAACAGACCCAGCCATTCCCGATAGTCCTCACGCAACAGCACCCAAGCGGCTGAGAACCCCAGACATGCATTGAGAAACAATAAGCCCAGGTGCTCCCAACTCGCGCGACGCGGACGGATCAGCCTCGAGATCAAGCTGTGAGCCACGAACAGAGCGAAGACAGTGGCTTGAAAACCGATCGCCCAGACGAGTTTCTCGGGATGGTAACGCTCCGCGTACCAGGCCCAGAACAAGCCCTGCGTGCCCAACAGCGCTAGCGTGGTCAGGCCACCCCACCGCCGCCACCCAACCAGCAGCAGGACGCCCAAGTTCAAGACTATCAGGTAGGTGAACAAGGACTGGTACTGATCGACTTCCGAACGCATTAACACAGGCGTCAGCAGCCCGCCGATCAGCGACATCCACGCCAAGGTTGGGGCGCGATACAGCACTGCCAACAGCGCTGCTTCAAGGATCACGACCGTCAAGAACACCCCGGCAGTCCGCTGAGGAATCAGGTGGTAGAAGCCGAACGCACTGAACACGGCGAGGAACAAGGTCACGACCCCACCGGAAGACAGCATCTGGGAGAAGATGCGCCAGCCGCGGCGATGGTACCGAAAACCGGCCACGGTCAAAACCAAGCCGATGAGCAGACCTACGGCCACGCGTCCCAGGGGGCCAATCCATTGGTTCTCGTAGGCGTAACGCAGGAAGAACGCCGTTCCGAAGAGCAGCAGGATGACGGCCACCCACCCCAAGCCTTTGCGGCCGATCAGCAGTTCCCAGTTGACAGCTGACGACGGTGGCGGCGCGACCTCGACGACCTCGGCGGTCACCACCGTGTCGGCTGCGACGGGCGCTGCGCGTGGGGACGCCGCAGGAGCCGCGACCTGAGCCGCGTGGCCGAGTTCCAGTTGTTCCAGTCGTCGTCCGAGTTGCCGGACCCGGCGCAGCAGGACGAAGACCAAAATTAACGCCACGAGCGGGCCGACGACCGCCAAGATCACCGCCAAGATCCCCAGAATTCCGAAGATGATCTCGTCAAGGCTCAAGAGTGCCTCCGGCCTGTTGTGTGTGCGACGTAGGTCAGGCTTTCCAGCCTGACGTCAGGCTGGAAAGCCCGACCTACCTACCTGCGTGAGACGCAATGATTTTATCGGCGCGGTCGGCGTCGATCGCGCGGACCAGCACGTCGATGTCGAACGTACCCAAATGGGCCGCTTGTCCCTCGCCGCCCAGACGGCACGGGATCCCTTCGCTTTCCAGTGCGCCGCGGATGATTTCCGCGAGGTAAGGGTCGGTCAATTTGGTGACCGTGACCAAGTCGTTCGTATCCATCGTTTTGCTCCGCTGGTAGCTGCCCCAATTCTCGCTCAGCACTCGCTAAGACCGCGGCATTATACTCCGCGCGGTCCGTGGTGACAGCAACCCAACGAGCAAGTTTTTCCCCCGTCTAGCGCGGCGTCGTGGCCGCCGCCACCTCGTGGACGCCGCTCGCGGATGAGGATCGCACATTTTTCAGCGCACCAAGCCGCGCTGCCGCAGGTAATTCGAGACCAGTTGCTCGACCGGCGTCTGGGTGCTGGTCATCAGGTAGCTGACACCGCGGCGCGTGCAGAACTCGCGAGCGCCGTCGATGAATGCGGCCAGCGTTTTTTTGTACCGTTCCAACAACGGCCGGCTGACCGTGATTTCCGCCACGTCGGAGTCTTCACAGTCGACCAGTCTTAGATCGCCCTTGACGTCCGGGTCCAATTCCTCCGGCGACAGCACCTGCACGACGTACACGTCCATCTGCTGCGTGAGCAGGAATCGCAAAGCCTGCTCATAGCCGCTCTTGTCCATCAAGTCGCTGATCAGGACCAGGATGCCCTTGCCGCTGTTCCGCAGGCAGAACTCCTTGATGCCGGTGGCTAGGGGTAGATTCTGCCCGGACTCCAGGCCGTCCAGGTACTCCAGCATCCGCCACAGGCTCCGCCGTCCGCGCAGGACCGGACCGGGCCGGCTGCGCGAGGCGCCCAGGGCCTCGATTTTCACGCGATCCGCCCGGCACAATCCGATGAAGCCCAGCGCGGCTGCGAGTTGTTTGGCGTACTGCAGCTTGGTCGGGTCGCCGAAGTCCATCGAGGCGCTAGTGTCGACCAGGGCATAGAAGTGCAGGTCCTCTTCTTCCAGGAACAGCTTCAGAAAGAGCTTGTCCAGCCGCGCGAACAGGTTCCAGTCCACGAACCGCAGATCGTCGCCAGCCACGTAGTTGCGGAAGTCGGCGAACTCGACGCTTTGGCCTTTGCGGCGACTGCGGCGCTCGCCCTTCATTCGTCCGCGGAAGATCTTGCGGCTGACCAACTCCAGACGTTCCAGTTGCGCCAGCAACTGGGGACTCAGCAACAGGGAAGGTGCGGTGGACGTCATGGGACTCTAAGCTACGCGACGGGCGAGGCTGACGCAACGTGGGAGGTTGTGCTACAATCATCACTCGCCGTGCCCAAAGGAATGGCGGAAGCAGAGCTTCGGCATTTGCGTTTCCGCCCCTCACCCCGACCCCGCTCCCCGGAGTACCGGGGCGAGGGAGTTTGTTTGTCGGTCGTGCCCTGAGCCGTGAGGAATCTTCCCGTGTTCCTGATCGAACCACAACCGACTGCTTACGATCTGCAATTTCGCGTGGCCGGCATCCCGGTCCGTGTGCATCCCTTGTTTTGGCTGATGGCGCTGATTCTCGGGGCGCAGGGCAAACCGGGCCCCGAATTGCTGATCTGGGTGGCGGTCGTGTTCGTGTCCATCTTGGCCCATGAATTGGGCCATGCCTGCATGGGTCGCTATTTCGGGCGGAACGCCAGGATCTCGCTGTACCTGATGGGCGGCCTGACGATTTCGCAGTCGTCCGCCTACGGCCTGAACTCCGGGCGACGGCGTCCCACGGCTAACTCGGAAATACTCGTCTCGGCTGCCGGGCCGGGCGCGGGATTTCTGCTGGCGGGCCTGGTCGTCATGCTCATCGTTGCGGCAGGCAGTCGTATTACCTTTGGTTGGGCCGGCTGGATGCCCACCTGGCTCCTGAGCTTGGTGCCGCCGTTGCGGGACGCGCGGTACATGGACGTCGTGCTCGACGATTTGCTGTGGGTGAATATCTTCTGGGGGCTGATCAACCTGTTGCCCATCTATCCTCTGGACGGCGGTCAGATCGTGCGTCAAGTGCTGGTGAGTCGGGATCCCCGGAACGGGACCGCCCAAGCGTTGTGGATTTCTGTGTTCGTGGCAGCCGGGATGGCAGCTTTCGGCTTGTTGCAGATGCACAGCGTTTTCAACGCCGTCTTCTTTGGTTCGCTGGCCGTGTCCAGTTACCAGGCTCTGCAACAGACGGGCGGCGGACAACCGTGGTAGGCCGCACAGAGTCGCAGTGGGAAGCGGAGTGAAGTTGATCCCGCTGTTGTGTCGCGAGAAGACCCCTAGCCGCGCGTCCGCCGCTGGGATCCGATTCACATTCGGCGGCGCCATTGGTCCGCGGCGTGGCGCGAAATCTTGTCCGGCTGGTGCGACGATACGCCGCCCGAATTGGCACAGGGTTCTTTCTGCCGTTGGCTCGCCTTGCGGCGTCAGCGACCGCTGAGTCGTCACTGGTGCGGCGTCCATCAGCAGCGCGCTCAGCCAGCGTGTACGCTGATCGACGGCACCACGATCTCGCTGTACTGAGCCGCGACCGCGCAAGAACTTTTGTGGAAAAGTTGTTCAAATCGCGCTTGCATATTTTTCATTCCTGCGTACAACTAACGCTAGCAAAGAAGGAGGGATACGCCACACGAGTCTGTTCCGGTTCCAACTCGGATGGTTGAGAAGGGCAGACATCTCGAACTTGAGCGGGTGGCGTTGAAGTAGTTGGCGAGTGGAACTTGTCGGCTCTGGGCAAACTGGAAGCCATCGAGAAGGATCTCGCCGGAACCTTGTTTAACGGAGGATGAATCGTGGCCAAGAAGAAAGCTCCTGCTCCCGCGAAGGCTGCTCCCGCGAAGGCTGCTCCTGCGAAGGCTGCTCCCGCCAAGAAGGCACCTGCGAAGAAGGCACCTGCGAAGAAGAAGTAGTTTCTCGGAAGCCGCCTTACGCGGCACTCGCTTCCGCACAACGGAGCGCTGGATAACAACGAGAAAGAGCCGTCAGGACTGGGCAGTCTTGGCGGCTCTAAGTTTTTCTTGGCCTACCCCAATACGGGCAGATTCGGTTGCGGCGGCGCCGCGACTGCGGCCGCGGACAACTGCTTCACCAGTCGGTAGACGATACGTTCCAGGTGCGAGGCCACGGCGGGGTTCGCGAAATTGTCATCCGTCTGGCCCGCATCGCCCAACTCGCGGATCTGCACGTTGATCGGCACTTCACCCAGGAACGGCACACCCAGCTCCTCGGCCCGCTGGCGAGCGCCACCGCGGCCGAAGATCTCGGCACGCTCGCCGCAGTGCGGACACACGAATCCGCTCATGTTCTCGACCACGCCCAGGATGGGAATGTTCACGCGGCGGAACATGGCGATGGCCTTCACCGCATCGAGCAGAGCGACGTCCTGCGGCGTGCAGACGACCACGGCGCCGGTCAGTGGCAATAACTGCGACAGCGTGAGCGCGATGTCGCCGGTGCCCGGCGGCATGTCGATGATCAGATAATCCAGATCGCCCCAACTCGTGTCGCGCAGGAATTGCGTCACCGCGCCGTGCAGCATCGGACCCCGCCAAATTACCGCCTCCTCTTTGGGCACGAGGAAACCCATGGACATTACCGGCATGCCGTCCTTGAGGATCGGCTGGATCTTGTCGTTCTCGATCACGGGTCGGCCGGACAGGCCCAGCAGATGGGGAATACTGGGGCCGTAGACGTCGGTGTCCAGCAGCCCGACTTTGCAGCCCGTGCGTTGCAAGCCAAACGCCAGTACCGCAGCGAGCGTACTCTTGCCCACGCCGCCTTTACCGGACCCCACAGCGATGACGCTCTTGACCGTCAGGCCGATTTCGCCGATCTGCTGCGCCGGCCGGTTGTGGGCGGCGGCGTGGATGGTGATTTCGCCGATCTGCGGAAAGGCCCCGCGCAGCTTCTGCCGCAAATCCTCGCGGACGTCGTTCCAGATCGGGGCGGACCACGTCGTGAGAGCTAACGTCAACGAAAGGTGATTGTCCGACACCTGAATGTCTCGGATCTGTTCCAGCTTCAGAGCCTTGCGTCCGGTTTCTGGATCGGGGAAGTCCGCAACTGCCGCTCGGACCGCGGCGACATCAATCTGGCCGTTGGCCATGGGTGCTCCTTAATTTGAGAGGGTCGTCAATCGCCCTGGCTCCGCCGGCCACTCCACGGCAGGCGACGCCAGATGGTTTCGCGCAACGTCAATAGCGGTTGCGGCGCCAACGCCAGATGTCGTTCGATCAAGCGCGCCGCCGCCGCCAGATGCCGCGGGGCAAACACCGCGTGGGTTGCTCCCGCTTCACGCACGGCCCACTCGTAATGCTCCAGTCCCCGCTCGCCCACTACGATCGCTCGGGCCTGCGGAAAGCATCGTGTCAGGTCGAACAACCGCTTCAGTAGGGCCTCGTCGTTGTGTGGCGTCAATTCTAACGCCAGCAGGCTGGCGGGGCTGCGGGCGAGTTCGTCCCAACATTCCGCCCAGCTGCGAGTCTCGTACACACGGTGTCCGGCGGGAGACAACAATCGCCTCAAGGCGACGGCCCACTGGCCGGTCTTCTCGCACACGATCACCCGAGCAAGCTGCATGCTGTCACACCTGAAACCGTTGACTTCCGAAGTCTTGCGTGGGGCGCCTTGTAGGTCAGCCTTTCCAGACTGACGTTCGTTTGGAGTCAGGCTGGAAAGCCTGACCTACTTGGCAGAGCCCGCTGGTATGGTAGGAATCGTCAGCCGTATTGGCAACCGGACTACACGATTCGTAAGGGCGCTGAGTCGGTCGAGGAACGCGACTCGCCCACTCCGCTACGTAATTCCAAAGAACTCGAGTCGTCGAAACAACCTCGGTCGGCTGATGCCCAGCAGTCGGGCGGCCTCGGCTTTGTTGCCCTTCGACTGCTTCAAGGCACGCTGGAGGAGTTCCTGCTCAATCTCCGCCAGGAAGTCGTCCAGTACGATGCGGTCATCCTCGCGCGGCGGATGCGCGGCAGCTGCGGCGGTCAGGCGAATCCTTTCCGGCAGCGCCGAGGCAACCACCTGTGGCCCCGTCGCGGTCGCGCACGCTTGCTGTATTAAGGCGGCCAATTCGTCGACATTGCCCGGCCACGGATACGCCAGAAGTTGATCCAAGGCTTCCTGGGAGAAGCCCGCCAGTTGGTTGGCGCCAGTTGCGTTGACCTGTTCCAGGAATAGCTGTGCCAACAAGGGGATGTCTTGGGGACGCTCGGCCAGTGGCGGAATCTCGATCACCAAGGTGCTGAGGGCGTAAGCCAGGTCGGGGTGAAACCGGTCGTTCGTCGCCAGTTCGAGCAGCGGTACGCGCGCCGTCGCCAGCGTCCGCAAGGGCAACTCACGATTGCTCAGCACACCGGCCAGGGCCGCCTGAGCGTCGGGTGGCAGTTGATCCGCTTCCAACAGCAGGAGCGTTGCCGGCTGAACGAGCTCCTGATCGGCACAGCTGGCCAGAAACGAACTCACCGTGGTCTCCAGCAACTCGCCGTCCAGCAGCTGACAGGCCAGCGGCGCCAGGGGCGAGGCGGTCGCTTTGCCGGCTCCGTAATGCAGCCAGCGCGCGATGGTCTCGCGGCCGCTGCCGGGCGGCCCGACGAGCAGCACGCGCGGACTTCCCGCCAGCGCCAGGTGGAGCTGTTCCCGAACGCGCACCATGGCCGGGCTGTCGCCGACGATTTGGTTGAGCCGAACCCGTGGACCCAGTTCGTGCAGGAAGGCCCGCAGACGCTGATGGAATGTAGTGGAATCGGACGCGGGCCCGTGTGCTAACGTCATCTCCGGCAGATTCGCCGCGTCGACAAACGCCACCGCCGCGAAGCCGTTATCGCGCTGGCCGGGCAGAGGTAGAAATTCGGCCCGGCGGCGCTGCAGTTGGCCCGCGAGATCACGACAACTGACTTCGCCGCTGGCCCGCTGTCCGTGAAAGACCTCGGGCGGTGGGCACAGCCCAGCGGCGAGGTCCTCGGCCGCACCCGGCGGCCCAGCACTGTGGTAATCGCATCGCTGGCCGATCAGCGTGGCTGGTTCGATCCCCAGCCACCCGGCACACGCCGGATTGCAGTAGACGATCCGCCGCCGCTCGTCCACGGCATACATCGGCAGCGAGCAGATTGCCAGTAACTTGGCGAGTGCCGTCTTCGGGGATTGGGGGCTGGTCATGCGACGAGAACTCCCGAACATCATCAAGGGACCGCAATCGAAGGTTGCGTAACCCGCGCCTGCCATTAGAATCATGGGACCCCAGGAAGGCAATCCAATGACTGATGCAGCCCCATTACCTGTTCCCAACCTGCCTCACGAGACCGCGCCGGGCTTAGGCCAAGCGTTGGTGGTACTCAAGCCACACAAGGCCGGTCCGCCACTGGGTAGGCATCCGTGGGTCTTCGACACGGCCATCGCGCGGGAGCAAGGTGTGTGTGCGGACGGCGACGTGGTCGATGTGGTCTCCGATACGCAGCGGTTCATCGCCCGCGGAATCATCAATCGACGCAGCCGGCTTCGCGTCCGGTTGTACACGTGGCAGTACCACGAGCCGCTCGGGGAGACATTCTGGCGCAGCCGCATCGACCGGGCCGTGCAATGGCGTTCTCGTCTGGGGTACGACGATCCGGTCGGCGCCGCGCGATTGATCTTTAGCGAAGCCGACGACTTGAGCGGCCTGGTCGTCGATCGCTACGGGCCGCACTTGGTCGTCCAAGTGAATGCCTTGGCCGTGGCAGTCCGGTTGGACACCCTCGTCCCGCTGCTGGTCGAGCGGTTGCGGCCCGCCAGCGTGACGGTCCGTTGCGAGGCGGGGATTGTCAAAGCCGAAGGCCTTGCGCCGCAACAGGGCGTAGTGTGGGGCGAGCTCCCAGACGGTCTGGTGTTCATTGAGGAGTGCGGTCTGCGATTCGGCGTCGATCTGCTGACGGGGCAGAAAACAGGTTTCTACCTGGATCAACGAGACAACCGGCGGGCGGCGGCGGGCTATCTGCGCGGACGGCGCGTGCTGGATCTGTTCTGTTTCAGCGGCGGTTTCAGTCTGGCGGCAGCCAAACTGGGCGGCGCCCGCGAAGTGATCGGGATCGATTCCAGCGAGCGAGCACTGGCCCTGGCCCGAGCCCATGCCGAACTGAACGGCGTGACGAATGTCCGCTTCCAGCAGCAAGACTGCTTCGAGGCGCTGGAACAGCTGCGCGACGCTGGCGAGCGATTCGGTGGCGTCATCCTGGACCCGCCCAAGTTCACTCGCACGCGGCAAAGCGTGAAGGACGCCTTGCGCGCCTATCATCGCATCAACCGGCTGGCGGCGGACCTGCTGGAACCGGACGGGATCCTGGTGACGTGCAGTTGCTCCGGCAGCGTCCGCCGCGAGGATTTCCTGATGATGCTGAGCGGCGTGGCGCAAAAGAGCGGACGCACGATCCAGGTGCTGGAGCAACGCGGCGCCTCGCCGGACCACCCGATCAGTCCGACGTGTGCGGAGAACGAGTATCTGAAATGTTTCATTTGCCGAGTGGCGTAAGGAGAACGATCATGACGGAGCATAGTGCGAACTGGGGTAAGTACCCGACGACTCGCTTGCGACGCAATCGGCGACACGATTGGTCGCGGCGGCTGGTGGCAGAGAACAGCCTGACGGTGAACGACCTGATCTGGCCGGTGTTTGTGCATGAGGGCACCAACCTGCGGGCCGCGATCCCTTCCATGCCCGGCGTGGAACGGCTGTCGATCGATCTGTTGGTCGAAGCCGTCGGACAGGCCAAAGAGCTGGGCATTCCCGCGGTGGCCCTGTTCCCCGCCACGCCGCCCGAGAAGAAGTCGCCGGGCGCCGAGGAGGCCTTCAACCCGGAGAACCTCGTGTGCCGTTCGGTACGGGCCATCAAAGCGGCACACGGCGGCGCGATTGGCGTGATGTGCGACGTGGCCCTCGATCCGTACACCAGCCACGGCCAAGACGGTCTAGTGCGCGACGGCTACGTAGTCAACGACGAATCCGTCGAGGCCCTGTGCAAGCAGTCGCTGGTACAGGCGGCCGCGGGTTGCGACGTGATCGCGCCGTCGGACATGATGGACGGACGCATCGGGGCCGTGCGTCAGGCGTTGGATGCCAACGGCTTCCAGCACGTGCTGATCATGTCCTACGCAGCCAAGTACGCCTCGGCCTTCTACGGCCCGTTCCGCGATGCGGTCGGCTCCGCGACCAGTTTGGGCCAGGGCGACAAACGCACGTATCAGATGGACCCGGCCAACGGTGACGAAGCGTTGCGCGAAGTCGCCTTGGACTGGGCCGAAGGCGCCGACCTGGTGATGGTCAAGCCGGGCATGCCGTACTTGGACATCCTCTGCCGCGTGAAGCAGGCCTTCGCCGGGCCCACCTATGTCTATCAGGTCAGCGGCGAGTACGCGATGTTGTGCGCCGCGGCGCAGAACGGCTGGCTGGACCGGCGGCGCGTGGTGCTGGAGAGTCTGTTGGGCTTCAAGCGGGCCGGCGCCGACGGGATTCTGACGTACTTCGCCGTCGAAGCTGCCCGCTATCTGCGGGGCGACTGAGAGCGGCGCAAAACCGGGCGGAAACGGCGGCCAGGGTCAGTCGTTCAAATTTCAGTTCTTGCGGCGGTGAGACTCTCCACCCTCGTTGCCCAGAGGCCGCAAAAACTGAAATTTGAAGGACTGACCCATGTCTGCGGGCGGAACAGAAGTGAAACAAACTCTGGCCTGCCTCGCGACACCGTTTTGCGCGGGCCATGCGCCGGGGTGAGGGGCGGGACGGCACGTGCCAAAGTGATTGTTCGGCCGTTCCTGACGGACAACGGCTCATGCAAGCGGGCTCACGCAACGACACTAAGGACCGGCGCATCAATAAGTGTCGGGTTCTCAAAGTAGTCATCACGCTCCGCGTGATGACATGTCGTCACGGCGGAGCGTGACGACTACTATACTCGCGACAGTTATTCATGCGCCGGTCCTACGACGCAAAGGCAGAGAAAAAGAGGATCTACTTTG
>JAPLNJ010000345.1 GCA_026692885.1 Planctomycetota bacterium
ACGCCAGTCCTGACCCCTTTGATTTACCCCTATCGCCCGGACCGCAGACGGCGCAGGCCCGCTGAGAACGAGGGCAGAAAGTAGAATGTCCCCTTTGTCGCCCCTCATGTCGCGGGGCCGTCATGCTCGCGTCGATTGTCCCGGATCTCGGTCAGCAGGCGGATGTAGTCCAACATCGAGTGGTCCTTGAACCAGCCGATGGGGCCTTCGAGTGTTAGGGCTTCGTCCGAGTTGCTTTCCGGATGGCTCTCGATTTCCTGCAGCAGCAGCTCGAACTGCTCGTCTGACAGGGCTGGCAGGTCGTCGTTGCTCAGTTCGAGCGGACCGCGGTCCAGGGATTCCAGGTTTCCCGGACTGACGATGCGTTTCACCAGGCCGCAATGGCGGTACAGCAGGCCGGGCGGCAGTCGGGGGACGATGTCACTCTGGTTGATGAAGCGGACCAGGCGGCCTGTGAGTTCGGCGTCGAAGCGTTCGGCAAAACCGCTCAGTCCCACCCGAGGCTGGCCGTAGGTGTAGCTGCGGGCACCGATGCCGTTCCGCTGCAGTCTGGCGGCAGCCAGGACCGCCAAGGCGCCGCCCAGGCTGTGGCCGGTGACCCACACGTGCTGGGCTTGGGCCGCCGCCGCCTCGAATTGCTGCAAGTGGTCCTCAACGTTCTGCAGACCGTTGCGGAAGCCGATATGGACGCGGCCCCACGGATGATCCGCCGGGATCAGACGGGCATCCCGGACCCATTGTCCGAGATTGCTCGTGCCGCGGAACACCAGCAGCGCCACGTCGGGGGAACGGGCATGGAATCCTTGGATGTTTCCCTGGTTGAAGGGCGTCGCGGACGAGAAGCCCTGTTTCACTGCCCAGGCCGAGATGATCGCGGCGTTCGGTTCGTAAGCGACCTCGGACGCTCGGGCCAGCAGCACGGCGGCCTCAAGATCGAGCCCCGGACGGATCAGGCACTGGAGGGCGGAGTTCATGGATTTTGGCTCCGGGAATCGCGGTTCACGAGCGTCCGTTTCCGGCTGTCGTCTTCGAACCGGAGGGAAAACCTTTGCTGATATTCCTCGAGCAGAGCTGCGGGGGTTTCGGTCAATTCAACAAGGCCCTGTTCCGGCGCGTGGAGCGGCATGTCGCGGAGCAACAAGGTATCTCTGGTCCAGACTTCAGCGATGCGCACCGTATCGCCACCAGGCGACGGTGCGGACAGCGGATGCATCGCCAGCGCGCGATTCCAGAGGGTGCTTTCGAGCTGCCACTGCCCATCGTTCCCCGGGGCAAACCAGTGCAGCGCGCGGTCCGTGCGGGTGACGAGGCGTCCCTCGGTACTGAAAGCCGCGGAACGGACGGCGTCTCGATGCATCAAGGGCAGTCCGATGGGCTTGCCGTTGTCGGCGTCCCAGATTCGGGCCGTGTTGTCAGAGCTGGCGGTGACGAGGCGCCGCCCGTCGGAGCTGAAGGCCGCGGAAAGGACCCAGTTCTTATGCTGCAAGGGCAGTCCGATGGGCTTGCCGTTCTCGGCGTCCCAGATACGGGCCGTTTTGTCATCGCTGGCGGTGACGACGCGCCGCCCGTCGGAGCTGAAGGCCGCGGAATAGACGGAGTCCTCATGCCGGAACGTGTGTTGGACGTGGAACAGGCTGCCCGAAGAAAGGATTCGTCGCACTTGGAGTGCTGCCTCCGGCTGCTGCTCGATCGACAACGACTTCAGCAGAAGCAATACGGCCTCGTCCCGTGGCCGCTGCACGGAGGCGGTGCGTGCCTGACGCAGCCAGTATTGGCTCAACGCCCGCTTGGCGTCTGCCTCTTGGCCGGGAATCGCGGCCAGTTCCTGGAAGGCTACGGTCGGGACGTCGTCAGCAGCGAGGGATATGTGGCCAAGCAGATCCTGAATGTACCGTACTCTCGCCACACGTTGCTGGACAAAGATTCCGCCGACCGCCAGCACGGCAACCAGCGCCGCCGCGGCAGCAGACCATTTCCAGCGGTCGCGGGGAAACTCCTGGCTTACCCACTCCTGATTGAAGAGGACAAATCAAAGGGGTCAGGAGTCATTGATTTGTGTCTTGGGACTTGTTAAGCTCTCCCCATGCCACGACCACCACGAGCCGATGAAGCAGGCGGGCTGTACCATGCCCTGAATCGAGGAAACTCGCGAGCCCAAATCTTCCACAAGGAAGCCGATTACGAAGCGTTCGAGCGCATTTTAGCGGAAGGCTTGGAACGCTGCGATGTTCAGTGTTTTTGCTATCAGTTGTTGCCGAATCACTGGCACTTGGTTTTGCGGCCGAACCGCGATGGCGAGATGAGCCGGTTCCTGCGGTGGGTCACGGCCACCCATACGATGCGTTACCATGCCCATTACCACACGTCGGGCGAGGGGCACGTCTCTCAGGGGCGGTTCAAGAGTTTCCCCGTCCAAGATGACGGACACTTTCTGACGGTCTGTCGCTACGTCGAGCGGAATGCCTTGCGCGCCGAATTGGTGGCACGGGCCGAAGACTGGCGCTGGGGTTCGCTGTGGCGTTGGCTGCAGCCGGCCGAGTCTGATCCAGCCTTGCTGTCCGCCTGGCCGATTCCCCGTCTGCCGAACTGGGTAGAGAAGGTTAACAAGCCGCTCACGGAACGCGAGTTGGCGGCGGTGCGACGGTCTGCCCAACGTGGTCGTCCGCTGGGTGAACCCTCCTGGGTCGAATCGACTGCCCAACGACTGGGTTTGGCATCCACGCTCCGCCCCCGCGGCCGACCGCAGGTGCGACTCTTGGAAGAATTCGCAAACAATGAGTCCTGACCCCTTTGATTTACTCAGTTTTTGCGGCCTCTGGGCAACGAGGGTGGAGAGTCTCGCCGCCGCAAAAACTGAAATTTGAACGACTGACCCTGGCCGCTGTTTCCGCCCAGTTTTGCACGGCCCAGCCGGGGACCCATCCGCAGGCAGGCCGCGCCCATGACCGGGCGTCTGAAGCCCCGGTACGATCGTGCTGACTTCGGCGGCGAAGCGTCGTAGCTGCTCAAGATGCTTTCGATCAAGGGCCGAGGCTCCTGCCGATACTCAACGTCAGCGCACTCCGAACGGGAGGCAGGTCACTTCGCGGACGCGGCGTTCGGCCATTTGGCAGTAGTCGGCGACGCAGTCGATGCCGATATAGCTGCGGCCCAGTTCTTTGGCCACCACCGCCGTGGTGCCGCTGCCGAGGAACGGGTCGAGCACCAGGCCGCCTTCGGGCGAACCGGCCAGAATGCAGGTTTCCACGAGTGACGGCGGAAACACGGCGAAGTGCGCGCCGCGAAACTTCGACAAGGAGATCGACCAGACGGTACGCTTGTTGCGGCCCTTGGGGTGAAAAGCCTGGTCCCAGCGTCCGTCGTGCAGGTTCGAGCTGCCCTGGTTCTTGCCTTGCTCCGGCGTGCCGTCGCGCTGGAAAAAGTGCTTTCGGCCGCCCCGCATGCGGCTCTTCTCGGTGAAGGTTACATGCGGCTCGCGAATCGCATCGGCGTCGTAGTAGTAGTCCTGGCTCTTCGTGAACAGGAAAATGTACTCGTGGTCCGTGGTGGGACGGTTCTTCACGGCCGAGGGCATGGCGTTGGGTTTATGCCAGATGATGTCGCTCCGCAAGATCCAGCCGTCGGCCTGCAGAGCCAAAGCCACGCGCCAGGGCATGCCGAGTTGCTCGCCGTCACAATACTTGTCGCCGATCACCAGCCACAGCGTGCCGGTCTCTTTCAGGACGCGGCGGCCTTCGGCGAAGACTCGCACCAACGCGGCAATGTAGGCCTCCGGTGTGGATTCCAGGCCCAATTGGTGCGCGCCGCTGTAGTCGCGTTGGCGATAGTAAGGCGGGCTGGTGACCAGAGCGTCCACCAGCGCTGTCGGCAACGCGCAGAGTTGCTCCCATGCATCCGCGTGGAAGATCCGGTTCAGCCAGGGTTGAGCGTCGGTCGGCGAGGGGTTCGTCATAGGTTCGATATTCCTTGACAGGCCCTAATGGCGATTCACAGAAACTTCTGGCGGCTGGCGGTGTTTGATTTTTCGGGCATCGGTTATAGGATTAACGTTCACCATTCTCGCGGTTGGCGCGGCGCTTGAACAGGGTGGGTCATGGTATCAGGCCCACTGCAGACAACCCTCCCCGCCGTCGTGGCCGTCGAGATCGCCGTAAGGAAGAAGACGTTGTCGCTGGCCGAAACCCTCGCCTGGAAACTGCCGTCGTCCGAGGTGACCGACCCGGATGCCCGGTTGATGCTGCAAGTGCGCGACGGCAACGCCGCCGCCTTCGAGGAGTTGGTGTTGCGTTACCAGGCCCGCCTGATCACGGTCTTGCAGCATCTGGTGCATGACCGCGACCGAGCGGAGGAGTTGGCGCAGGACGTGTTCTTGCGAGTGTTCCGCGCTCGGCACACCTACGTGCCCAATGCCAAGTTCTCGACGTGGCTGTTCACCATCGCCCACAACGTGGCGAGCAACGCCCTACGTTCGAAGTCGCGACGTCGCGAGGTGAATCTCGCCGTGGAACAGAGCGGAGACATGGCGAGTGCTTCGTTGGACGGCCTGGCGACTGCGCCCAGCGGTCAAATGCCTACGCGGCAACTGGATAAGACGGAAATCTCGGAGGTCGTGCGGGCAGCCATCGATACGCTGAACGACCGCCAGCGGATGGCTCTGCTACTGGCCCGCTTTGAACACATGAACTACACGGACATCGCGACGGCGATGGGCTTGTCGGCCCAGGCCGTCAAGTCGCTGTTGTCGCGGGCACGCGAGAATCTACGGATCGTCCTGGAACCTTATATGCAGGAGGGCGTCCGACCATGAACGTCGAACCACGCCCATTGGAGCACGCCGAACCGGAACTGGAGCAGTTAGTCGCCTACCTGGACGGCGAACTGGAGGCCGAGGCCGCGCGCGAGGTGGAGCGGCGACTGGCGGCGGACCCCGCCTATCGCCAGCGACTCAACCGGCTGCAGCAAGCGTGGGACTTGTTGGATCATCTGCCGAAGGCGACGATCGAGCCGGCGTTCACGCAGAGTACGGTGGCCCTGGTCGTCGTCCAGGCAGCCGACGACGTGGAGCAGTTGAAGTCGGCCCATTCCCGTCTGCAGCGATTTGTCTGGGCGGGCGGATTGGCCCTCGCCACCGGCGCGTTTCTGCTGGGGTACGGCGGGCTGTCTCGCGTCGGCGACCGCGAGAACCGCCGGTTGTTGCGTGACTTGCCGGTAATCGAAAGAATCGGCGAGTATCGTTATGTGGACACCGTCGAATTCTTGCGCACACTCGATCGCGAAGGGCTATTTGCAGAGGAAGAGGTCAGCGATGACATGTGACCGGCAGCCCCTATACCTATACCTGGGCCTGTTACTGCTCGGCTGCGCGGCGCATCTGGCGGCCGCCGACCAGGCACCCGACGCGATCCGCAGTGGGCTCGCCAAGCTGTCGGCAGCCGAGAAGAAGGAGTTGCAGCAGAAGCAAGAGCTGTTCGACCGCCTGCCGCCTGAGGAGCAAGCACGGCTGCGCAAGGTGCACGCCGAGATCACGGGTGATCAGCAAGCCGACCAGTTGGAAAAGGTGCTGAGCCACTATGCCCGTTGGCTCAACACCCTGCCTTCGGGCCAACGCGCCGACCTACTGAGTCGGCCGCCGGAGGAGCGTCTGGCTGAAATCAAGCGACTCCTGCGCCAGCAGGAAACAACGCGGCTGAGCAGTCTGATGACGCAGGAACTCAGCGAAGAGGACCTCGCGGCAATTCTCGCGTGGCTCGACGATCTGTTGGGACGGCGCGAGCAGGACCTCATGGCCAAGTTTCCGATGCTGGAACCACGGCTGCGTCAAATCGAGGATCCCCAGCGACGGCGGTTGACCATGTATTGGATGGTTCGCCACAGCGGTGCCACGCCGGACGTGCTGCGGCCCGAAGCTGCGGATCTGGAACGGCTCAAGGAGCGGGTCTCACCCAAGGCCCGCCAGGTGCTGGACAAGACGCACGACCCGGACAGTGTGGCGAAGTTGGCGGCGAGTTGGATGCAGGCGGCGATGTTCAGCAAACGCGTGGTGCCGCCGGTGGACCCCAGCGAACTGACGCGTTTCTACAACGAACAGTTGAAGCCCGAGGACCGCGAGTACTTGGAGAGTCTGCCCGCAAAGCGGATGCAGCACGAACTCACTCGCAAGTATCTCGCGCACCGTTTCCGCCAGTCGCCCAACGGCGAAATGCCCCCGTTCTTTCGCTCGGGAAGCGGTCCGCGCGGATTCGGTCCGTACCCACCGCCCGGATCGCGTCCGTCGACTTTGGAGCGGACGCCGGAGGCTCGCCCGGACACGCCGCGAAGGCCGCCATTCTCACACGAGAACTGGCGTAAGCCGAAAGAAGCTGGTGTTGCCGACAAGCCGTAGTATTCGTTAAGCTACCGGGCTTACGAATCAATTGTGTGTCGGGAAGATCCGGCTGAAAAGGAGTCTGCGACGTGTTAGTGGCTACATCCACGGAATGTTTTCGGAACCTGCCTCTACACGAGGCCATCGATCGAATCATCGATCTGGAATACACCAGCATCGAGATTGATATTCACGAGCAGGGGCAACACCTCAAACCTTCAGAAGTCGCGGCGGACGTGGAGTCGGCCATCGACATCTGCCGCAAGACGCGCCGCGCCGATGTGGTGTCGTACAGCATTCAGATTGACGCTCAAGGCGAAGAGCACTACCGCCAATTCGCGGCGTGCTGCAAGCTGGCCAAAGCCACGAAAGTGGTGACGCTCACGATTCCATCAGCGGAATTGGGCACGCCTTTCAATGAAGAGGTCGAGCACCTGCGCAAACTGGTCGCCTTGGCCAAGTTCGAGGGCATCCGACTGGGCCTGAAAACCCAGGTCGGCCGACTGTCCGAGGACCCGAGCACGGTGGTGGTTTTGTGCGACAATGTGGACGGCTTAGGCGTGACGCTCGACCCCAGCCACTACATCTGCAATCCGCATGGCCCCAGGAATTACCAATCGCTGATGAAGTACACCTACCATGTCCACCTGCGTGACACGAGCAAGACGAAGCTGCAGGTGCGCATCGGCCAAGGCGAAATCGAATATGGCCGGCTGATCACCTTGCTGAGCAAGGTGGACTATGACCGCGCGCTGAGCGTCCATCTCGATGAAATCGAGGGCGTGGACCACCTGGGGGAAATGCGGAAGATGCGGTTGCTGCTAGAGAGTTTGCTCTGACCTGCTAGTTACCTCTGACCTGCTAGTTACGTCGTCAAGGGAATCTCCGACGCCGCAAAACGCCGGTAACAATTCCAGGCGGTTTCTTGGTCGCCGTCGCGGGCGACAAACAAGCCCTGCAGGCGTCCGCGACGAATCACTCCTTTTTCCAGACGCTCGTCGAACAATCGAAAGCTGGAAAAGTAGCCACCCGCTCCCTGCGGCGGCGCGGCCAGCACAGCGCCGGCGAAATCGCTGGGGTGAATCATCTCCACGAAACTGCAGCCGACGTCCGCGGGTCGGTAAAGCAACACGGCCGGTTGCCGCGTCGGATAACTTGCCAAGGGTTCGTCCGGAAAGGTGATTCGCTCGAACTGCGGTTTGTCGGCAGCGACCAGCCGCCAGACGGTTCCTTGGGGAACCTCGCTTCCGATGGTCAGGCCAGGGTCGGTATCCAGCAGGTCGGTCTGGACCGAGATGATCAGTTCCAGGCCCACTGCCGCCAAGTCTGCCTGGTCAATGCACCGCCAGCAGAGTTGTGGTCCGACCTCGCGCTGCGGCCAGGGGGCGTAGCAGGCAATCAAATCGTTGCCGCGCACGTAACTGTCGAGCAGTCGTTCGTCTCGATCCAAGGCGGCCACGCTGGCTCGCACCTGGAGAATTCTCGCCCCTTCCATCAGCCGGTCGCCGAAGCGCAGCTCGAACACGCCCTGCGCCAGCCGCAACTGGTTCAGTTTCGCGGACAGCGGTTCGATGCTCAGGCGGGCAGTATTTCCTTCCGTTCGCCACATAATCGCCACTCGTCGCACTGCCCCCGCAACAAAAAACGCCGAACGCGAAGGGCTGCGAGTCGGCGGGGCCGGAACAGAGCAGAGGCCAAACTGCGGTTGATGATAGCAGGATCCGCGTCCTTGTCCACAACTTCTTTGCGAAAAGGTCTACCCGCGTCGAGAAGCCGGACAGAGCCCTTGGCTGCGTCAAAACCCCTGCAGGACCGCATCTTTGGCGAAGTCCTCTTGGACCGGGTAGGGGAAGAAGTAGCGAGCCACGTGTTGGGCGAGGATTTCGACGAACAACGTGCGGAACTTGGCCTCACTCATTTCTGTCGAGTGCCGCGCGCCATTCTGGGGGAAGCTGAAATCCGGGAGATTTCGGCGGAAAGCGACCTTGCCATTGTCGCTCATGTCATACACCGTCACGGTGACATCCGCCTGTCCTCTGTAGAGCGTGGACCCTTCGTGCAAGCTGAATCGCGATAAATCGATGGCCAGCACCATGTCGGCATGGACCCCGCGTCCGATCTCGCGATAGTCGAGTTGGTTCCAATCGTTGCTGTCGATCCAATTGGCCACCTCATCCTGGGGCAAGACCTTGATATTCTTGCCTTTAAGGGTCAGCAGCATGCCCACCGAGCGTTCCAGCATGCCGGGCGCCGAACTCGGTCCCGTCGACGATGAATTCGACACGCAGACGATCGCGACCTTCTTCTTCTGTAGTCCGTTGTATTCTGCGTCGATATTGTCGCCGCCGTTGACGTAGTACATGATGGTCGAAAACAAGCTGGCGCAACCGGACTGCGTGATCGCCAACCAGGCAAAGACCACGACCACGAGGAAGCGACGCAACGGGAGGCGCAGGTTAGACATATTGACATCCTCGGAGGATCAAACCCCGACACACAGATGGATTATCCAATCGATCAGCATCACGAGGGTCAACACCAGCCCAAAGACCAGCGCGGATCGCTCCTCGATCGGCCGCCACCACCACCGACCTCTTAGTCCCGAGACCAGCGCCCAGGGAGCCAGTCCCAAGGCGGCACAGCCCAGCACCAGTCCCCCGGCATTGGCCAACAACGCCCGGATCGCGTGGCCTCGCACCAAATGCGACCAGGACGTGGTCATGCCGCACGAGGGGCATCGCAGACCTGTCCACAGCCAAAAGGTGCAAGGCGGCAAGCCCAGCCTTTGGTGCGTCCCGAAGCCACGCGGATCCGGTTCGAGCAGGGCCGCGACAATCAGCAGCGACAACAATCCGCCGCCCAACGCGACCAGTACGACCCGCTGGGGCCAAGGGAGTTTCTTCGTCGGATGCGGCATTCGCCAGTTCACCGGTTTCAGACCCAAGGGTTGCGAAGCATAACGGCGGCAGGGCCAGCCTGCAAGACCGATCTCCAGCGACAGCGATCTCGCGATCTTCTGCCCGCGATTTTGCCCGCGGAGGCACCGGTACTGCTAAAGCAAATTTATGGGTGAGCTATTCTGGTCCGGCCGCGCTTGCCGCCCCGTCCAGTCCAACAGATGCAGGTACAGGCCGCCAGATCCCTTCCCCGCATTGACGAGTATACCACTGAGCGGTACACTTTCACCAAGCAGCGAGATTCCTGCCGTCGATAAAGCGTATCGAGTGACGTGATGGCGAGTTGCTCGGTGCAGAGCCAACCGTGGGTGAACAAGCTGTGCGAACCGTGCGCGCAGCACACCGCTTCACACTCTACGGAGCGAGCGTGACGCTCTTCAGCCCGATGACTTTCCAGGCCGGCTCGGCAGCCGGTTTGACGGCGAGGACATAGGTGCCGGGTTTCTCGAACGAGAGCTTGCCTAGCGAATCGGTCCGATAGGTCGACCAGGACTGGGTCGGCTTCGACGTTCCGAGAAGCTTCTGGCCGCCCACTTCGATGATGAACTGACTGCCCTCGGCGCCCGGCTGGCAGGAATAAGTGACCGCCACGTCGTAAGCACCCGCTTTGGCGATCCGGATGTTCCAGGAGATGAAGTCCAGTGGGTTGGCCCAGAAACCGATCTGGTCCTTCTCCCCGCCGCTCTCATACTGGGGCGACATGCCGTGAATCTCGGCAGCGGCGGCAGGCAGGCAGAGCTTGCCGTCGGCGGCCGGACCGATCGGCGGCGCGGGTGGCAGCGGCGCCGGCTTCAGGTCGCCACCGCAAACCTTCAGGGCGAAGGCATGTTTGCACGGCTTTTGACCAGGCAAGGTGACGACCAAGCTATCCTCCGTTTGCGACCAGGTAAGCTTGTCCGGGTGGCCTAACAGGGCCACCGCGGTGATCCGCCCGGCGGACGCGGCCAGGCTGTGGATCACCAGCTTGCCGCTTTCCGGCCAGCCCAGGGCGATGGCGTAGAGCGTGTCGCCCTTGGTCGTGAAGCGAATATCCTTGGCGGTGTAGCGAAGGTTGCCCTCGTTGAACATGCCGCCTTGAATCTTGCCGGCGCCTTCGCCGAAGATCTTCCACGGCCGCGTACCGAAGATGGCCTCGCCGTTGATCGGCATCCACTGAGCCATTTCGTCGAGGATCTGCAGTTCATCGTCGTCGAGCGTTCCGTCCGGCCGGGGTGGGAAGTTCAGCAGCAGATTGCCGTTCTTGCTGACGATGTCGGCCAACATCTGGATGACTGTCGCGGCCGACTTATAGCCGTGGCTCTTTGCCAGGTTCACGTCGTAGTACCAGCCGCCCACGCAGGTGTCGGTCTGCCACGGTTCCGCGCGGATGTCGTTCATCACGCCCCGTTCGAGGTCCTGGACCCACTTCCCTTGCGAATCTTGCTTGCAGTTGTAGACGGCTTCCACGCGCCCGGCATGCTGCTGGGCGCTGTCGTTGTAGTAGTGAGCCAGGAGTTTCCGCCCGAACTCTTCGGGGTAAGGCAAGGGGCTGTCGGAATACAGCAGGTCGGGGTGATAGCGGTCGATCATGTCCTTGATGCGGTCGAACCAGGCCCGCTTGACGTGGGTCGGCGCATGCGGACAGTAGTACTGCTCCTTGGGCTGTTCGTTGCCGGACCAATACAGATCGGCATACCGCGGATCCGTGCCGTCGTACGGGATGCCAGCCAGGGGACCTTTCTTATCGGATTCTTTGGCCGCACTGTAGAACCACCAACTCGCCGCCAGATGCTCGGTCATGCCGAAATGCAGCCCTTGCTTCGTGGCGGCCTTCCGCCAATCGCCGGCAATGTCCCGCTGGGGACCCAGGTTGACGGAGTTCCATTTCTGGTGTGTCGAATTCCAGCAATCGAAGTTGTCGTGGTGCTCGGCGATCATGCAGAAGTACTTCGCGCCGGCCTGCTTGTAGATCGCCATCAGGCGGTCGGGATCCCAGCGTTCGGCCTTCCACAGGGGAATGATGTCCTTGAAGCCGAACTTCGAGGGATGCCCGTAGTGCTTCAGGTGGTAGTTGTAATGTGCGCCGCCCTCCAGATACAGGTTCCGCGCGTACCAGTCGCCCTGCTGGGGCACCGACTCCGGTCCCCACACGGCCCAGATGCCCAGCTTGGCGTCGCGGAACCAGTCGGGACACCGATACTGCTTCAGCGACGTCTCGGTTGGCTGGAACGGTCCGGGCGAGATTTCCATCTTCTGCGGCAGCGGCGGTGCCGGCGCCGAAGGCTCGGCAGCCAAGAGGCTGCCGGCCAGCAGTGTGCAGGTCAGGGTTTGCAGCACGATGCTCCAAGGTTCGTGACAAATCATCTTCTGATTTCCTTTCAGTTGCCTGGTGAATGCAAGGAGCTCATGGGTTTGTCGTTTAGGGCCGCCTGCAAAGGCAAGCCAACGATCAGACGTTCTCCCCTCGCCCTGGTACTCCGGGGCGAGGGGCCGGGGGTGCGGGGCGCAAGACTCGGGAGTCGGGTGTCAAACGGATGGTCCTGTTTTCGTTCCGCCCCCATCCGGGCTTGCCCCGGTGGAGCGAGGTTTCTGGACTACGCCACGGGTCCGCAACCGCCTCACTT
>JAPLNJ010000346.1 GCA_026692885.1 Planctomycetota bacterium
TTAGGGGCGAGAAAACCAGGAACATCCACCGTCTTTGCCGCCCAACTTCCGTAAACAATACCTGCCCGATGGCTTTCATGCGCCAACCCCAACTTTGCATCACCCTTGACGTACCCTACCCGAATATTCCGCGGACCAGTACTGCGACTGGAACTCCGTCGAGCGGTAACTTACAATTTGGCTCGCGTCCTGCGGCCACCGCTAAGTAGGTCAGGCTTTCCAGCCTGACGTCGTCGGACCGTCAGCCTGGAAAGGCTGACCTACATCCACCTCGAACCCGGGAGAATCGCACCGATGAAATGCAGCTGGCTATTGGCTTTGACGCTCCTGACCGCTTCCGCGGCACAAGGCGGCGATTGGCCGCAATGGCGTGGTCCCCACTTCAACGGTTCTGCGGACGAGCAGAACCTGCCGACCCAGTGGAGCAAGACGGACAACATCGCCTGGAGCGTCCAGCTCCCGGGTGTCGCCGCGGCGACACCCATCGTTTACGGAGACCGTGTTCTGCTTTCCGGCACCGACTCGGCCAAGAACTCGCTGCAGGCCCAGTGCTTTGATCGCAGCCACGGCAAACTGCTGTGGCAGCACGACGTCGCCCAAGGTATCCACAAGGACGAGCGGAGCAACTTCGCTTCGGGATCTCCGGTTACGGACGGCAAGCACGCGATTTTCTTTTACGGCAACGGAGACCTGGTGTGCTTCGATCTGGACGGCCACCGCTGTTGGGCCCGCAATCTCCAGCAGGACTACGGGGCATTCGCGTTCTTGTGGACCTTCAGCAGCAGTCCACTGCTGTGGGACGGCAAGCTGTATCTGCAAGTGCTGCAACGGGACACGCCCGTGGAAGGTCGCGGTTTCGCGGACCGTCCGAACGAATCGTATCTGCTGGCCCTGGATCCGCAGACCGGCAAGACGCTCTGGCGCGTGGTCCGTCCAAGTTCCGCCGTGGCCGAATCACGGGAGGCGTTCACCACCCCGATGCCCTTCCAGTACCAAGGCACCCAGCAGCTGCTGATTGCCGGAGGCGACGCGCTGACCGGCCACGACCCGCAGACGGGCCAGGAACTGTGGCGCTGGGGCACCTGGAATCCGCAGCGGATTGAACATTGGCGATTGGTCACGTCGCCCGTCGCCGGCGACGGGGTGATCCTGGCCTGCGCTCCGAAACGCGATCCGGTCTACGCCATCAAGGCCGGCGGGTCGGGTCTGCTGGACGACGGCGCCGTGGCCTGGGTCAGCCGAGAGGCGAAGGAGATTTCCGCGGACGTACCCACTCCGGCCTTCTACGACGGCGATTTCTTCTTGCTCAGCGACGTACGGAAGAGCGTGTCTCGCGTCGAGCCGCGGACGGGCAAGGTCAAGTGGACTGTCCCGGCGCCCGGGAAGCCCAAGTATGAAGCTTCGCCGCTGGCGGCCGATGGCAAGCTCTACCTGATCAACTTCGACGGCGAAGTAGCTGTGCTTAGCGCTGCCACGGGTGAACTGCAGCGTGTGATCCCCATGGACGAGCCCCAGAACGGCGAGGTGGTCCGCGCCTCGGTGGTGGCGGCCCAAGGCCAGCTGTTCATCCGCACCACGCGGCACCTGTATTGTGTGGGCCGGAAATAGAGCGGCAGGACGTGTTATTGCGTCCTCGCCCTCCCAGGCCGTTGGCAATCTTGGACTCCAGCGTGCCGCCGTTCTACTTGGACTTGCTGGTTTTCTCCGGCAGCTTCGGTTTCAGGATCATCGTGACCGGCGTTTTCTCGGGCGGCATGTGCTCGACGAAGCCTTCGTACGACCGCGATTCGAGGGTCGAGGTGCTGCGGATTGGCAAATCCAGCGTGGCGGTGGGCAGATTGAGTACGGAAATGAAGTCGCCCGCCCCGTCGGCCCGGTAGACTTGCTGGCCAGTCTCATCGTCGGTCCAGAACCCGCTGCCGGCAAAGACCCAGTTGAGGGCCAGGGCCTGCTTGGTCTTGATGTCGCGCACCCACTCCCGCGCCGGAGCCCGCTGCGGCTTGCCGGCTTTGTCCTTCCAACGAACTTCGATCTCGACTTCGGTGCCGGTGGCCGGTTCGAATTTCGGCTCGAAGCGGGCCGGGTGACCAGGCACGGCACCCAAGGCCAGCAGGCCGGCGTGAACCACGCTCGGTTTCACCTGGACCACCAGAATCGACTCGTAGCCCCGCGGCGGGTACGTGGCCAGGAACTCCAGCGGGTAATTGGCCCGGCACGTCTCGCCCATGAGCACCACCTGCTTGTGCTTCCTGTCGATCCACACCGGCCAGACGGCGTGCAGCTTCTTCAGGTCGTTGACATCGTCCACCAGGGGTGGGCCAAGGTCAAGGACCTTGGGGGGGGCCTCGGGTTCCGGTGACTCGGAATTGCTCGACTCCGCCGCGACGCCGCTTCTGCTGAGGCAGGAGGCGAACGCGAGCAAGGCGGTAGCGAGCACGAAACTTTTGCGGGCAGTCGTCAAGTCCATCATCCCGGAGTCCTTCCTTTGCCGTTCGTTTCTAAGTGCGCGTAAATCACTTCTGGTCGATCAGGGAGGCTGACGTTCAAGGCCACTTACTTTGCACCCGGACATGGTGAGCCGCAAGGCGCTAGCCGCGGGTTCTTGCCGGGAAAACGCGGCCAGTCTTCACCGGCGTCTAGCGCCGTGCCGCTCACAGCCTTAGACTCAAGCTTTGACAAAGCACTAGCACCAAACGGTTTTCGGGGTTGTCGGTGTCAAGCATGGGGTTTTACGGTTTCGCAGAGACGGACCGCCGGCTGGGGTCAGACGTACAGATTTCAGTTTTCGCGGGCAGAGGCTTTTCATGGGCTTGGGCACACGACCTCGAAAACTGAAATCTGTACGTCTGACCCCTTGTCTCACACCCCGTCTCTGCTGAACCGTTAAGTCTCATGCTTTGTGCGCAGGGGCCAAAATATCGTTTGGCACTAGGTGCCTCACCCTTTCTCTGGGCCGGAACTGGCCCACAACCGTTCCGGTTGGTCCCAAATCGGGTACTCCCGATACATCCGCGTGAACTCCCGCTGGGGGACGAGGCCGCGCGCCAAGGCCCAGTCGATGGCGGCCCGGTTGTCGCGGGGTATGTCCACCAACACCGGCTGCCCAGCACAGCGGTTGCAGGCCCAATCCAACAGCACACAACCGGCTTCCGCCGTGCTTGCCACGGCCGGTCCGATCTGTGTAGCACGCGAGCCACTGCGAAACATTACGTAGCCCTGGACGCTGCCGGACACGACGGCCTGGGCGACGGCCTCGGGCCGTTCTGACCATAGCTGGGCAAGCAAACGGCGGCGGTCGGTGCCCGTGACCTGCTGGTCGATGGCGGCCAGCGATTCCCGTTCCAGAACAGGAGGCAGCACGATTTCCACGTTTGCCCGCCAGCGTTCTGACCGGTCTTCGGCCCGGCCTTCCAGGCGGACCAGTTCGTATTCGGCGGCAAAGCCCAGACGCTCGTAGACCGGACGGCCCTGGGCGGTGGCGTCCAAGCGAATCGTCCGGAGTCCCCGCTGCTGCAGATAGGCGACGGCGTGTGTGACCAGCCGTGTGCCGATTCCTTGATGCCGTGCGGCCGGGTCGACCAGGACCATCGCGATCCAACCCACGGAGGCCAAGGTGCAGGTGGTAGCGGTGCCCACCGGCTGGCCGTCCAGTTCGGCCACGAAACAACCCTCGGGTTCCAACGCGAGAAACCTCGCCCAGTCAGCGGCGGTCTGATTCCAGCCGGCTTGTTCCTTGAGTCGCAAGCCCAAGCCGATATCGTCGCCGGTCATCGCTCGCACGTGGTGCATGGTTGCGTGTTTAGCAGAGACAGCGAAGTCAGGCAAGCGGACGGAAACAACGTACGGAAATAACGTACCCACTTCACGTGGACCGGTCTCTCCGAGACCGGGTTTCGCGTCTCGGAGAGACTCGACCACGTGGAGACGTTGCCAAACCGCAGGGCTGGTTGCCGACGGTCGTGCAGGTGAGTAGGATGACGAGCCGGATTTGTGGGCTGACACATCGCAGGAGCTGTGGGAGTGCTGACATGTCGGACGCGGACCGTTTTTGCATTGCGATTGACCTGGGTGCAGGATTAGGTGCGAAGCTCGGCCTGTTCGCCGATGCGCACCGCGAAATCGCCACGGGTTTGCTGCGGCGCGAGGAATTCGAGGAAGACTTCGACCGCTTCGTCGCGCATCTCCTGCGATCGCTGGACGAACTGCTGGCGCAAAGCGGCCGGCGGCGGAGCGACGCCCGGGCGATCGGCATCGCCTCGCCCGGCCTGTTCCGCTCGGACGGCAGTTACCTGCTGGCTGCCAACCTGCCATTCTTGAGCGGCCATAATCTCCGCGAACGCGTAGCCCAGGAGACCGGCCTACCCACTGCGATCGATAACGATGCCAATCTCGGCGGACTGGCGGAATGGTCCGTCCTGCGGACCGATCTGCTGTACTGGGTCTTCGGCGGCGGCTGGGGCGGCGTGTGGATCGACAAGGACGGGAGCGTCCGGTTCCCGGCGGTGGACTGGGACCTGAACGACCGGTCGCTGCACTATACCAACGAACCGGGCTATGCCATCCCGTTGGGCAAGTTGATGCTCAAGACGCTGTTCTATCAGTTCGGCGCGTCGTTCGAACGCTTCCAGCAGATCGCGGTGGAAGACCTCCAACCCTCCCAGCCGAAACTGACCGGTCCGGGCGGTGACCCCGACTCGATCCGCGCGGAGGTGATCCTGTCCGGTCCCGGCCGCTGCCGGCTGTTCCGGGCGGTAGTCGGCGACGACGACTTCTACCATCGGTTCCTGGAACTCCCGGAATCGGATCAGATGACCGATCCCTCGGTCGCCGGCAAGCACATCAGCAAGTTGAGCAACATGCGAGTCGAGTCGGCGGTGAACACGGACCGGTTGTTCGGCCGGATTCTGGCCGAGGCCACGCTGACCATGTTCAAGCAGGCGCGGAAGGACGGCCTGCGCGAGGGCCTACCGATCTGCCTGGGGGGCAAGCCGTCGTACGCCTTGCCCTACTTCGGCCCGTCGGCGCAGAGTCGGCTGGGCGCCGCGGGGATCATGAGCTATCTCCGGCCTTCGGTGATCGACGAGCGGGGCTTCAACGCGAACCTGGTCGGCGCCGCAGTGCTGGCCGAACAAGCCGCGGTTGCGCAACGCTGAGGCGCCAGCCAAGGCTCCGCACTTCACGTGGCCACCGCCTCAGCCTCGGTTGAAGCGGGTTCCGGGGGTATTGTCGCAGAGGTTTGAGAGGTCTCCTCGAATCGGAATCTCCCGGATTGTTTCAGTTCGTCCTGCACGGAACGATAGTACGCAATGACCGCGTGCACGTCGTGCCCACATTCGGCTGAGATTTCGTGGCGGATCCTCCGCACTGCTGCAATCTCGTTCTCATCCATCGGATTCGTCTCCGCTCAGGTAATTGACCGGGGTCGTGAGAATCGGCATCGGTAGCCCCAATTCATCGTTGATGGACCGGATATGTTCCATTTTATTCGGATTTGCCAAGTGGCGGCAATTCCACGTGAGGAGTACGTCCACCCGATGAAACGACGCGATCGCAAGATGCAAGGCGTCCCCCGCGGGGTCCTTCGGCATAACGAGCCTACGGATGTAGACTTGGACGATGTCCTCCACTTCTTCGGTGATATCCAACAGCTCGACGCCGTTCAGAAGTTCGATTCGATCCTGCACCACCGCGTGCGCACCTCGACGTACAGGCATCACGCGGGCGGCGAGTTTGACTCTGCCATCATCCCGGCCGCTGCCGCTGCCTTGCGGCGAGTATGTGCTCTTGACCCCTTTAATCCTCGGACATTCTGCTCCGGCGTTCGGAGGTGTCAGACCGGGTGAAGTTCCCAGTTTCGAGCTCGCAACGCCAAGGCACCGACATGTTCAGGCCAATCGTGTAACGTCGCAGGATCGAAGTCCGCCCCGTTGGGCCAAACCAGCGTATGGACCTCGGGGTCAATTGCGACTTGGTTGAACAGCGACACCTCACGTAGCGCACCGAACAGTTCGCCAGCCAGGACGGGTTGGAAGTCGATCACCTGCTCCGAGTCATCGTCAAAGCTAACACGCAACGTGTACGGCCCAAGGATTCGAACATGACGCACACGGAATATCGGATGGTTCATCAAGCTTCACTCCAAGGGCGCGATTGGTAGTGGGGCCTGACCTTCCTGCAAACGTTGCCAATCGTCGAGCAGTTCCGCTTGATGAAGTTCGGCCCAGGCCTCGACCAATCGCCGTTGTCGTCGCGCCAGGCCACCAGCGATCAGCTCGACTGGGTCCAGGCCAATTACCCCCACGTCGTCCTGATAGTACGCGTGGAAATGAGGCAAGTGGTGTGGCCCACCCACTTCGACATACATGCGGATAATGACGCCGAAGAAGCGGCTCAATTCAGGCATGGCTCATCCCGTGCGTGCCCATTCTGTATCGTGTCGCCAACTGCCACGGCGATGTCAGCCTACAGCGCATCCGAGACCCCGACAAGCGGGCAGGCACCAACAATGTCCCGTGCGTAGCGCCACATGCCGAAGGCGATCTCCCGATAGCGAAGATACGAGGTTCAGGGACGCAGCGGAGTCGTTTTCTCGCAAGCCCCTGCGGAATGACATCGGCGCTCGTCAAGCGTTGGCCAATGTTGTAAGCTGGGCATCAGCGATTGCCGGTATCCGGCTCTGGGTCAACCGAGCTAACGCCAGCCGCGCGGTAACCACGAATTCATCGGGGGCCACAATGTTCAAATTCCTCCATGCTGCCGACCTGCATCTGGATAGCCCGCTTCGCGGTCTGGACCGCTACGAGGGTGCGCCCGTCGAGCAGATTCGCGGGGCCACGCGCCGCGCCTTGGAAAACATGGTCGCCACGGCGATCGAACAGCGGGTCAGCTTCGTGATCGTCGCGGGCGACGTGTACGACGGCAATTGGCAGGACTTCAACACGGGGCTGTTCTTCGTCAAACAGATGAGCCGGCTGCGGGAGGCCGGCATCCCGGTGATCCTGATCAGCGGCAACCACGACGCCGACAGTAAGATGACCCGTTCGCTCAAACTGCCCGACAACGTGCGGACCCTGGCCACCGATCGGCCCCAAACCCTCGATGGCAAGGACCTCGGCTACGGCCTGGAACAGCTGGACGTGGTCTTCCACGGCCAAGGCTTCCGGTCAGGGGCGGTCGACGAAAACGTCGTGCTGAACTACCCGGCGGCACGCCGCGGAGCGTTCAATATCGGGGTGCTGCACACGTCGCTGGACATGGAAGCCGGCGGGGAACATGCCCGGTACGCCCCGTGTGCAATCGCCGATTTGCTGGCCAAACAATACGATTACTGGGCCTTGGGACACATTCACAAACGCCGAGTGGCTCACGAGGATCCGTTGATCGTCTTCCCCGGCAATCTCCAGGGCCGTCACATCCGCGAGACGGGCGAAAAGGGCTGCGTCCTCGTAACCGTCGATACTCGCGGCCGGCCGACGTGGGAGTTTCAGCCATTGGATGTGCTGCGTTGGCACGAACTGAAAGTCTCGGCCGACGACGCGGCAACTGCGGACGAGGTCCTGGAACGCTGCGACCTGGAACTCCGCCGTTTGGTGCGGGACCAGGGCGGACTGCCGTTGGCAGTGCGGGTGCTGGTGACGGGGAACTGTCCGGCACATCGCGAGCTGGCTGCGGCGCCCGACGTCTGGACCAATCAGATTCGGGCACGGGCCTTGGAACTCGGCGGCGGCGACGTCTGGATCGAAAAAGTCAAGTTCCAGACCGCCGGCCCGACTGCCGCGGAGCAGGTCGCCTGGGAAGGCCCGGTCCAGGAGATCGTCAGCTACTGCGAGGAACTGCGGCGCAGCGACGAACTGCTGGCCACGCTGGGCGCCGAACTGGCGGCATTGAGTCGCAAGCTGCCTGCGAACCTGCGGGAGGATTCGCTGCCCGGCCAGGAACCGTTGCGTCTGGACGACCCGGCCTATCTCCGGCAGGCGGTCAGCGACGTCGAACCGCTCCTCTTGGCGCGGTTATGGACGCGGGAGGGCGGCCGATGAGAATCCTGCAACTGGACCTGTTGGCCTTCGGACCGTTTACGGACAAGTCGCTGGAACTGCACGCCGGCCAGTTCGGGCTGCATGTGATTTTCGGCCCGAACGAGGCGGGCAAGAGTTCCGCGCTGCGCGCGCTACGTCAGTTCTTCTACGGCATCGAGTTGCGCAGCACGGACAACTTCCTGCATCCCTACGCCAACCTGCGCGTTGGCGCGGTCGTGGAAGATGGGCCCGGCGAACGCTTGCACGCGCTGCGCCGCAAGGGCAACAAGGACACCCTCCGCGGAGCAGACGACAGCGAAATCATCGATCCCGCTCGACTGGCCCGGATGCTGCACGGCATCAGCCAGCAGGACTTCTGCCAGCGGTTCGGCATCGACCACCAGGAGCTGATCAAAGGCGGTCAGGACATCGTGCATGGCGGCGGCGATCTGGGCCAGATGCTGTTCGCCGCAGGGGCGGGCCTGGCCGACCTGGGCGCGATCCGGACGCGGCTGGCCGAGGAAGCCGAGGGCCTCTTCAAGCCGGCCGGTGCGATACCCAAGATCAACAGTGCGGTGAAGCGGTTCGACGAGGCGGTGAAGGCCCGCAAGGCGGCCCAACTGCGGCCCGCCGAATGGGCGCAGCAGGTCGAGGCCCTGGACCAGGCGGACGCCGCCCGCACCGAACTCGAACGCCAGATTCGGGACCAGCGGTCCCGCCTGGATCACGGGAAACGCCTGCGGCAAGCCCTGCCGCTGTTGGCCAAACGTCGGCGTCTGATCGAGGTGCTGCAGCCGCTGGCGGAAGTGCCGGGGCTGTCCGACGATTTCGCGGACCGGCGACGCGAGGCGGCCACTCGGCTGGCCGCAGCCGAGACGGCCGGGAAGACGGCGACGACCGAATTGGCCGAGATCGAGGCGGCCATTTCCCGGCTGGAGGTCGGTGAAGCCCTGCTGCAGAATGCGGCCGTGATTCAGCAACTGCACGAGCAGTTGGGCGCCCATCGCAAAGCCACCACCGACCGGCCCCGTTTGACCATGCAACTCCAACGCATCGAAGAAGAGGCCCACGAGATTCTCCAGGATTTGGGCCGCGACGCCGAGTTGCAGGATGCCGGTCGCTGGCACCTCAGTCGTGCCGAGCGTGCGCGGATCCAGGAGCTGGGCGGCCAGCATCAGGCGTTGATCGAGAAGGCCGCCACCGCGCGCACACACGTCGAGCAACTCGCCCGCGACATCGCCAGCCAGCGGCGGGAACTGGAACCGGCCGATTTGCCACGCGACATCGATCCGCTCCAGCGCGCGATCCGCCGCGCCCGGCGCGCTGGTGATTTGGAACAGCGTCAGGCCCAATTGCGGGCCGATCTGCAGCGACTGCAGCAGCAGGCGGAAATCGACCTGCGGCGGCTGGAACTGTGGTCGGGATCGCTGGACGAGCTGGAACGGCTGGCCCTGCCGGCGTTGGAGACGGTCGATCGGTTTGAAACGCAGTGGGCCTCACGCGACGCCGAACACAAGTTGCTGCGCGAACGTGAAGCCGACGCCAAGAGCAAAGGCACGCAACTGGACAAGCAGATCGAACGGCTGCGCCTCCTGCAGAACCCGCCCACCGAGGAAGACCTGGCCGTGACCCGGCAGCGCCGCGACGCAGGCTGGGAACTCGTGCGGCGCGCGTGGCACACCGGCCTGTCCGCGGACGACGCTGCGGCGCGGGACTACGTCGCCCAAGCGGCGCCTGCACAGGATCTCGCGCAAGCCTACCGGCTCGGCGTGGAGCGGGCGGACGAAGTGGCGGATCGCCTGCGACGCGAATCGAAGCAGGTCGCGGAAAAGGCCCGTTTGACGGCCGAACGTCAGGAACTGGACTCGCAGATGCGGGAACTCGCCGAGCAACTGCGGCAACGCGACGACGAACAGCAAGCCTGTCAACAGGAATGGCGTGCGCTGTGGACGCCCTTTGGCATCGAGCCGCGCACGCCGCGCGAGATGCGGGCCTGGCTGGGCCGGCAGGCCGAACTGATTCGCGGCGCCGCCGAGGTTCGGCGCCTGCGCGACGAACTCGCGCCGTGGGACGTGCAGCTGACGGCACATCGCGAGGAACTCAGCCGTGCGCTGGCAGAACTCGGCTCGGCTCCGGGCCGACCGGGAGACTCCTTGGCCGACGTGCTGGAGCACTGTGAAGCCGTCCTCGAGCAACTGGCGGCCGGCCGAGACGCACGCCGGCAACTGGAACGGGACCTAGTCAAGCTCCAAGAGCAGACGTCGCCGGCGGAGCAGGACGCACGCGACGCGGAGACGGCGGTGACGCGGTGGCGCGAACAATGGGCTGCCGCCGTACAACGGCTCGAACTGTCCGCCGCCGCCAGTCCCAGCGAGGCGAACGAGGTCACCAGCGCCATCGCGGACTTGCAGGCCAAGCGGAGCAAAGCCTCCGACACCAGCGAACGTATTGCCGGCATCGACCGGGATGCAGAACAGTTTGCCGCCCAGGTCCGAGAACTGGCCGCGGAGGTCGCCCCCGATCTCTGCGAGGCCATCGCCGATCGGTCCGTGCCCCAGATGCTGGACCGCCTGCAGGCCGCGCAGAAAGCCCAGGTCCGCTGGCAGGAGTTACAGGACCAGCGCCGCCGCGAGGACAAACGCCTGCACGAGGCGCGGGCGCGCGGCAGCGAGTCGGCGGCCGTGCTCGCGACCTTGTGCCGGGAGGCCGGTTGCGCGACACCGGAGGAACTTCCCCGCCTCGAACAGCGTTCGCAGCAGCGGCACGAGCTCCAACGCCAGTTGCGGGAGTGCGAAGACCAATTGTTGGAACTGGCCGCCGGTGAATCCTTGGACAGCTTCATCGCTCAAACGGCCGGGCTGGAGACGGACCTGCTGGCGGGCCAAATCGCCCAACGCGAAGGCGAGATCGCGGACCTGGAGCGGCAGAAGGACGAGCTGGCCAATACGATCGGCCGCCAACAGGCCGAACTGGCGCGCATGGATGGCAGCGGTCGGGCTGCGGAAGCCGAGGAGGAAGCCCAGTCTTTGCTGGCCCAGATCCGCACGGACGCCGAGCAGTATGTGCGGCTGCGTCTGGCGACCGTCATCCTGCAGCGCGCCATGGAACGCTATCGCGAGAAGAATCAGGGCGACGTGCTGCAGCAGGCCAGCCGGTGGTTCGCCGAGTTGACGCTGGGCTCGTTTTCCGGCCTGCGGGGCGATTGCAATGAGCGGGGCGAACAGGTGCTGGTGGGCGTCCGCGGCGAGAGCCGGACCTTGGTCGGCGTCGATGGCATGAGCGACGGCACACGCGACCAATTGTACCTGGCGCTGCGGTTGGCCAGCCTGGCGCACTACCTCCAGCAGAGCGAACCACTGCCGTTCATTGTCGACGACATCCTGGTTCAGTTCGACGACCAGCGCGCCGCGGCCGCGTTGCGGATTCTGGCCGAGTTGTCGGATCGCACGCAGGTGATCTTCTTCACCCACCATGCGCACCTAGTCCAATTGGCCGAACAGCAGGTGAGTGGCGAGCGACTGTTCGTCCATCCGCTGTAGGGTGGGCCAGAGCGAATTCACGGCAACGACGCTGCCCGGTCGAGCACCAGCGGTGGAAGCTCTCCGACTGCTGTGAATATCTTGAAACCCCTCGCTCCCAGGCCTGCCTGGGAACGCACTGCCTTGCCGGATCCGCTGGCCCCCTGTGAGGCGGGGCCTTGCTTCCCGTGGGTTACGAGGCAGAGCCTCGTAACCAGGGCGCCCTCCCCACAAGAAAGGGAACAAAGGGTAAAAGAAGTCCCAAGAATGGCCGTCGGACGGTTGCATCAGGAGCGGCGGGAGATGAAAATTTCTATCGCTTAGTCGTTGGCCGCCGGAACCGCAGCCAGCTCATCCCCCGTATCCCCGCCCTGGACTTCAGGACCAACCCCGCCGATGTCTGTCCTGCCCCTGACGCCGCTACCCCTTGCGCTGCAGATTCCGCTGGCTGCGGCGCTGGCGGTGACGGTGCTGGTCTGGGCGGCCGAGAAACTGCATCAGCGCCGCTGCCGCGTCGTGGCCCACTTGGCCTCCGGCCCCCGCGGCCGGCTGCGACGTTGGGTGTCGCTGGTGCCGCTGGTCCGCGCGTTGGCACTGGGGTGTCTGGCCTGGGGCCTAACAACGCTGCTGTTCTGTTCCGGCGGCAGCTTCGCGCAGCATGACGAGTCCGCGCCGGGGCAGAGCGGCGGGCGGCAAGTCGTCTTCGTGGCCGACCTATCTCCCAGTATGATGCTCACCGACGCCGGGCCCCAAGGCGACCAGACGCGGGCCCAGCGTCTGCGCGACGTCGTCGATGTAATCCTGAGCCGGCTGGACGGAGACCTGCGGTTCTCGGTTCTGGCCTTCTATACCGAAGCGCGACCCGTAGTGGCCGACGCGCGTGACCCGGAGCTGGTCCGCAATGTGTTCAACGGTCTGCCCGTCTGGTATGTGATGAAGGCGGGGAAGACGGACCTGGGCGCGGGAGTTCGGGAAGCCCTCAAGTTCCTGGCGGACTATCCCGACGACACTGCGACGGTCTTCATCGGCACCGACGGGGACAGTCTGGATCTCGGCCCGCTGCCCAAGCGGCCCGGCGCGCTCCGCGAGGTGTACGTGCTGGGCGTGGGGGATCCGCAGCGGGGAACTTTTATCGATGGGCACATGTCGCGGCAGGAAGTGTCCGCGTTGCAAAAGCTGGCCGGACGGCTCCGCGGGCAGTATCTGGACGTGAACGAAAAGCACGTCTCGACTCTGGCCTTGGGCGATTTGGCCATGGGCGTTGGGACTCCGCGCAGCGGCCTGAACCTGACCGACTTAGCGATCCTCATCCTGACGCTGGGCGCGCTGGTCCAGGCCCTGTTACCGGTCCTGTTGGAGTACTTTGGCACCGACTGGAAAGCGATACGCGCGCGGCGGCCGGCCACCGTCGCCAGGATGGCCAAAGCATGAAGAAGACCCTGATTTTGCTCTGGATGCTGTTTCCCGTGGGCGTCGCAGCTTATCATTTCAACGCAGGCCCCAAGCAGATGCTGCGCGCGCAGGCTCACCAGCGGCTGCTGCAGATCCGCCAGTTGGAACAGCAGGCAGAGCCTGCGTGGCAGGAGATTTTGGAGCAGTATGATCGGCTGGTGGAAGATCTGCCGCCCGACGAGAATCCGCGTGTCTTGCACGAGATTCGCTTGGCGCAGGCGAAGGCGCGGCTGGAAATGCTCGATCTGTCCACGGCGATCGACGACTTGACGCGGCTGTTGCAGGAAACGGCGGTGGCCTACGGGGAAAACGCTCGCCTGACCCGTGGTGTGCGCGAGATCTTGGGCAAGGCCCACTATTACGCCACCTGGGTGCTCAAGATGAACGGGGCGGCCGAAGACGAGTGGCGGCCATTCGCCGAGCGGGCTCGGCAACTGTTCCGCTACCTGGCGGAACTGGAAGATCCGCGGGAATTCCAACGCTACGAAACACGCGTCCGCCAAGCATTTGATTGTGCCCAGCAGGTATCGCATCGGTCGCGCAAGGGAAAGGACGAAAGATGAACCCCAAGGCCATCGCCCTCGGCGCTTTGGCACTCGCCGCCGCCGGCTCGACCGGAGCTGCGCTGTGGCTCGCGGTGAGTGGCTCCGACGACTCGCCACGCAAGGTCGATCAGGTGATCGGAGTCCAGTCGGGTGCCCGCGGTTCGAACGCAGCTGAGCCGTCCCAGCAAGGCGTGCGTCAGGTTTTGCCGCAGCCACCAGCTGCCGATCGCCCTGCGCCCGCTGCGGACGCGGCAGCGGGCGATGCGGCACCGCAAACGATCGAGGGCGTCCGCGGAGCCGCTGGCTCGCCGTTACCACCGCGCAACGCGATCGAGAGCGTCCGGCGCGAAAGCGGATCGATCGAGCCGATCAACCGGCAGGAAGGCGTGACCACGCTGACGCTGCAAAACTTGGAAGTGGTTCTGCGGATGCAGAGCCGGACGCCGCCCCCACCGCCGAAAGGGGCCAGCCAGGGCGGCGGCACATCGGCGGCCACCACCGCGGCGAAGCTGCTGATACTGGAAAAGCCGGAGGCACCGCCCGAAGAAGAAGTCTCCGACGACCGGGCCATCGACGCTCAATTTCGCCAGCAGGATCAGAAAGGGTCGTAGATGAAAATCGCTCATGTCTTGACGCGACCGGCACGGCAGCCGGAGTACCGGGGCGAAGGAATTGTTTTTCGGCCGGTGCTCGCCGGGTTGCTGGCCGTCGCGCTGGGCGCCGTCCTCGGCGTTTCGGCTGCCGCGGCCGAACCGCCCACCGCCGCGCAGGTGGCCAAACAGTATGAGACGTTGCGGGGACGCACTTACTACCGCCATGCGTCGGCCATTTTCGATACCGTCGGGCGTTTCAATCAGATCGACGAAGGCCAACTCGACGATCGTGAGCGGTTCGTCCGAGCCTACTACGAAGGGCGGTGGGGCGAAGTCCGCAAGACGCTGGCTGGGATCGCCCCAGACGTGGCGGCGGGAATCTACGACAAGATTCTCGGCGATCTAGCCGGACGCAACGTGCCGATCCTGTCCCTCGACGACTGCCTGGGCCTGACCGATGCCTGCCCGGGCGAACTGACCAGCGAACGGATTCGCAAGCTGGGCCTCTTGCTCCGCATTGCCGTGCCGAAGGAACAGAAGTTGTGGCTCGAACAGGCGCTCCAGAAAGGCACGGCCAAACTGGGTGGCGATGCCCAACGGCGTTTGGTCACCGGACGCATCCTGCTCCACGCCGATTTCGCGGACTTGGCTCGGCGCTACCTGCCGCCGCTGGCGGAGGCGACGCAGCTGGAGGATGAAGCAGCACGCGACGAGATCGTCAAGTTTCTTGCCTCGCAGGATGAACTCGACGAGTTCGAACAGACGAAGGTCAGCCAGTTGTGGACCAAGCACGTGAAACTGTTGACGGACGCCAGTGTGGATACGGGGAAGAGTCAAGCGGCGGCCGACGGCCTGGCCGATCTACTGGGCCGAGCCCCGATGACGATGGTCGAGCCCGGGCTGCAGCGTCTGCTCCGTGAGAACCCCGCTAGCGCGCTGCGGCTCGCGGCGTCCTTCGGGCGGCTGTCTCAGACGAAGCTCAATGATCAGAACATCGAAGTGCGAACCAACAATCTCCGGGCGCAGAACTGTCTCCTGAAATGCGTCAGCGAAACGGCCGGGTTGCAGGGGACCTGGAATCCGCTGGCTTTAGCGATGGCCGATTGGTGGATTCGCGAGGCGGAAAATACCTTCAAGGACGGCCTCGAGACGGCTACCGGAACGGCCAAGAGTCGCCTTCCGCACGTCGCACCGGCCGAGCTCTTGGAAACCTTGCCCAACGGCGCCTGGGCGGAAGCGTTACCGGCCAGCATCCGCGAACGGCTGGATCTGTGCGCGTCCAAGGCCGTGCTGGTCAGCGACCGGTACGAGGAAGCCGTCGGCCTGATCGCCGGCCTGGCCAAACGAAACTCCAACGCCGGCATCGCACTGGCCGAGGAGTACCTGAAGGTCTGGGCCAGCCGCCACAATCCGCACGTACCGGAAAGCGTCCGCAAGCAGCACAACCTGCCGGGCGACGCGCGAATCATGGTCACACCCATCATGATGGAACGGAATATCGAGAGCCTGGCCAAGATGATGGATGTCTTTCGCGCCCAGAGCATCCCGCCCGCCAATGGCCAATTGGTCGTCGACGCCTTTGACATTTGCTACAGCCAGGCGGAAGTCTACCGCGTCAGCGACATCGAACGCGTCTTCGGCAAGGTCGAGGAGATGGACGAGGGCCTGTTCCAGCACGTGATTCAGAAGATGACCCAGGGACTGGCGACCCGCTGGCGAAACGTGAAACTCCAGGAGGAATCCGGCACCCGGCGGGACGAGCGGCAAACGCTGGAGATGGTCCGCCAAGGTTATCAGGCCACCGTCGCCATGCTCGACCGCCGCGTCAAGAAGTACCCGCAGGCCTGGCGGTTCCTCGTGACGGCGGGCTCGCTGCTGAGCGACTGGGGAGACTTCGAGTACTTTCAGCAACTAGTGGCCGACACGGCCACCCAGCGATTGGCCGCGTTCAAAGAGAAGAACAGCGCGGCGCATACCTATTTCCAGAAGGCCGCGGCCGCGTACGGCCAGCAGGTCCCCCAGCTCAATCGCGCCAATTATGCGATTGAACCGTACTTGGCATGGTTTCACAGCCTGCTCGGAGTCGGCTCCCAGGGCAGTTTGAACCTGAGCAAGCCCTTGGACCGCGCGGCACTGGACGAGATTCGGGAGGCCCTGCGGGCCTTGCCTCCCGCTGCGGCCCAGGCGCACCTCGATCGGTTTGCCAAACAAATCAACACGCGGCTGGCCGACACCGCGCAGCCACTCCATGAAGACCTGAAGTACAAGTACCTCGCCAGTTCGCTGGTGATCACCAAGGACAGTCCGTTTTCCTTCCAGGCCCAAGAGAAGGTCACCTACTACGACGAGCTGCTGCATGAGCTCCGGCTCGAAACCCGCGTGGACGGCCCCAACCTGATTCACCGCGATCACGAATTCGGCATCTTCCTGACCGTGCAGCATACGGAAGCGATGGGCCGCATGGCCGACTTCGGCAAGTACCTGACCAACGAACTGCCGCCCAGCGGCAATCCAGCGGCCGGCGGTAGCAAGAAGCCGGCCCGCACGACATCGCCCCTGCTTACCGCTAAGCGGATGATCAACGTGCAGGGCCGACGGGATGAACTGGAGCGGAACATCACCGAGGCCCTGTCGTTGTTCTACGACATCCGCTCGGTCACGTTCAGCCCCCGCGATGTTCGACCGCGGGCCACCGAGAAACCCGGCTGGCAGGAAACGGTGTTGGTCTATGTCCACGTCAAGGCCAAGGATGCGAGCGTCGACAAGATCCCCCGGATCCAGCTGAACCTGGAGTTCCTGGACCTGACTGGGCCGGTGACGATCATGGCGGAGTCCAGCGAGACGCTGCTCAAGCTGACCGACCAGCCGGTATCACCGCGTCCGTTCCAGCGGCTGGAGATCACGCCCACCCTGGACGCGAGAAACCTCAGCAGTTCGGGCGAGCTGCTGCTGGAAGTGGCGGCCAATGCCTGCGGTCTGCTGCCGCCGCTCGATGAACTCCTGGATCTGTCGCAGCTCCGCCAGGCGTTTCCCATCACGCGGGTCGACGAGCATGAAGGCAACATCGTCCGCCAACTCGAAAGCTGGGGCGACACGGTCCATGCGGTCTCCGAGCGGCGTTGGACGCTGGCGTTGGACGGGTCCGCGGTGGAGCGAGCGGGACGGCCCGTCGAGTTCCAGCTGCCGTCGGCCAAGTCGGCAGAGGCGACGGTACACTACCAGACCTACCGCGACATGGATCTGGTCGAGCTCGACAAACCGACGACTCGGATCGGGTCGGCAGCGGCGAGCGAAGAACCGGTCGTGCCCATGCCTGCCGCGGATGTCCGCCGAGTAGCCGTGGCGGGTGCTGCCGGCCTGGTGTTGTTGTGGGCGATGGTCTATGGGTTGATCCGTCGGGCTCGACGGCGCCGCACGCGGCCGCTACGAGCGCGCGACGTGTTCCGGCTGCCGGAGGAGATCGACGGGTTTTCGGTAGTGCGGCTGCTGCGGGCGTTGACGACCAGTGAGTTGGCGCGGCTGAGCAGTCCGCAGCGGGCAGAGCTGCAGGCCGAGATCGAACGGTTGCAGGCGGCTTGTTTCCGCGGCCACGGCGCCACTTTATCGGAACCCGAACTCCGCGGCGTGGCTCAGAAGTGGCTGCGTCTGGCCTGCTGACGACCGGCGCATCAATAGGTGTCGCAAGTATAGTAGTCGTCACGCTCCGCCGTGACGACATGTCATCACGCGGAGCGTGA
>JAPLNJ010000347.1 GCA_026692885.1 Planctomycetota bacterium
CCCTTGCCCCCCATTCCCTTGCCCCTTGTCCTTCATCCTTCATCCTTCATCCTTAGTCCTTGATCCCAAACGCTGCCTTGAAGACATCCGCGATCTCTGGATGCACGTTCGGGTTGATCCCGTCGGCATCGTACGGCAAGCCGAGCAGATCCAAATCGTGCTTCAACTGCACGATTTCCTCTTCCGGGCTGACGCGCGGCGGCACACTGCGGCCCAGTGGCGTCAGCCAGGCGTTCAACGTGTGGCCACCGTCGACCATCAAGTCGTGGCCGGTGACGTAGTTCGAGGCGGCCGAGGCCAGGAAGATCACCGCTCCGTGCAGATCCTCCGGCCGCTCGACGTGGCCCAGCGGCGTCAGTTCACGGATCCGCTGCCGGACGACCTTCGGCGTGGAAGCGTGCATCGGCGTGAGCACATAACTGGGGCTGAGGCAGTTGACGTTGATGTTGTACTGGCCCCACTCGGCGGCCAGCGTGCGGGTCATGTGGACCACGCCGGCCTTCGAGGCGTCGTACGAGGCGTTGCAGTTGGCAATGGTCGCCGACATCGACGCGATGTTGATGATCTTGCCACCGATCGGCTGCTGGCGAAGCAACTGCTGAGCCTCCGCCTGAGCACACAGGAACACGCCGGTCAGGTTTACGGCGAGCACCTTGTCCCAGGCTTCCTGAGCCAACTCCTCGTCGGCGCCCAGGATGCCGATACCGGCGTTGTTCACGGCGATGTCCAGCCGGCCGAAATGCTCGGCCACACGACGGACCATCGCTTGGACCTGGTCACGCTGGGTCACATCGCAGCGGACGAACAGCGCGTCGCGACCCAGCTCGCGGATCTCTTCAGCCGTGCGCGGGCCGACCTGCTCGTTGAAGTCCACGATCGCCACATCCGCTCCGGCACGCGCCAAAGCCACGGCGCAGCCTCGGCCGATGCCCACAGCGGCTCCGGTCACCAACGCTTTCTTTCCAGTCAGATCGAACAATGCTAGATCGGCCATGAGTACTCCTTGAGGGTTGAAGCTGGGTCGGGTGTTCAGAACGGGCACAGCGTCGCGGCGACAGCCGCAGAGCGACGCCCTGGGTACGGTATCAAAGCAACCTGGTAGCCCTGAAAGGGCGAAACAAGGCGGTTCCTCTCACGCACATCGTTCGTCAGACGTGACCAAGGCTTGTTTCGCCCCTTCAGGGCTAGTGTTCTCAATCCTCTCATAACCCAGGGCGGCGCTACGCGGCGAACGCCGCTCCGCTCTGGGCTGCTATGTGGCTGCCCCTATCGGGGCGAAAACCTGTGGACCAGGATCAGGGCGTTGTCCCGATCTGTCAGGTGCGCCCTTTCGGGGCAAGCAGCGAAACAAACAACCCACCCTGGGTTGCGACGGCAAATTTGCTGGCTGTATCCTACCGGATCGGCTCCGTTCGGCAAGATCGGACGCGACGAAAACGCCACAACTCGCTTCCAACGATTTGCTTGTCGAACATGACGACCAGGTCGTCTGTCCCGGGTGAAAATCGATTCCTGACAGGCGTCCAGCGGCTGGGGTGCTATCCATTCTCTTGGATCGCAGGTTGTCATACAATGTGGCCCGACCTTGGCGGTGTCCGACCTTGGCGGAGGTTTGCGGGGTGCGGACAAGTGTGTTCGTCCGATTTGGATTGCCACTCTAGGCAGGCGGCAGCCAGAGCCTGTCGGCTGCCCACACCAGCCTACAAGCGAGGGATGTGTTGTATTCGTCCGGCATGCGCGACGCCGGAAGGTTCATCACGCGGTTGTTTCCGGCCAGATGCTAGGCTGTCCACCACGTGATCGATAGGCAGGGCCGGAGGTTCTCATGGGCGCCCAAGATGACTATCTGTATGGCCTCGCGGGACTCGCGTTGGTGTTCCTGGCCAGTCGTCTGGGGGGCCGCTGGCGATGGTCCGACGAACGCCGCCCCTGGCAGTACAAAAGTGCTCTACGGCGCTGCCTCCTGCCTGCGGCTGTGGCGTTGCTGGTGGCAGGCGGTGGGTGGGCAGCGAACTGGCGCGGGGAGCTCGCCGACCAGCAGCAGCGTCAATGGCTGCTTTCGCAGGCCGTGACCATTGCGAGGACCGTCAACTCCGAAAACGTCAAGGCTTTGTCCTTCACGGAGACGGACCGGACCAATCCCCATTTCCAGCGACTGCGTGGCCAGCTGATGGCCTACGCCCAGGCCCTGGGCCATCGCAGCTTGTACAGCGTAGCCGCCCGCGACGGGAACCTTGTTTTCGGCCCGGAGAGTCTGGCGGAACACGACCCACAGGCGTCCCCGCCGGGCAGGATCTATGAGCAACCCACGCCCGAATTGCGGGACTGCTTTCGCACGGCCAGCGAGTTCACTGAAGGGCCCGTGGCCGACGAGTACGGGATCTTCATCACGGGCTTTGCGCCGGTCAAGGATCCGCATACGGGTCAAGTGCTGTTGGTCATCGGCCTGGACATCGAGGCCGGCCAGTGGCAGGCGAGTATCACGTGGCAACGCCGGATCGCCCTCCTGATCACCCTGGCGTTGGTGGCGTTGCTCCTGGGAGGTGTCGCGCTGTTGCGCTGGCGGCAGCAACTGCCGGGCGCCCGGCGCGAGCGGTGGCGGCACGCCGAGACCTGGTTGACCGCGGTCTCTGGCCTCGCGTTGACGGCGATCCTGGCTTACGTGATGCATGACGGCGAGACACGTTCCCGCCGCTTCAGTTTCTCCCAACTGGCCAAGGCCCAGGCGGAGATCGTCAGCGATGCCTTCGAGGACGTCCGGGACCATCAACTGGCCACCCTCGCCCGCTTTGTAGAACACGACGAGGTGCTGACCCGTGAGGAGTTTCAGCACTTTACGGAAGTCATGATTCGGAGAGCCCCGATTGCCGAGATGGGCTGGGCTCCGCGCGTGGTCGCCACTCAGCGGGACGTCTTTGAGGAGCAGCTGCGAAGCCAGGGGTTCACGGGTTGCACCGTGTTTCAACAGGACAGCGCCGGGCACCGGCAGGCGGCGTCCCCGCGCGAGGTGTACTTCCCGATCGCCTTTTGCGAGCCATCCGCGGAAGTCCCGCAGACGGTGGGATTTGATCTGGGATCCGCAACCGAGAGCCAGGGGCGGGGGCGGGCGATCGAGGCCGCCGGGCGAACGCACCTGGCCACCGCCACCGATCTGGTGCAGATGGTCGGTATCGACGCTGCCGTCCTGCTGGTCTATGCGCCCATCTTTGCCGACGGTTCAACGCCCGCGGCTTCCTCGGACAATGCCGCCGCCGAAGCATGGCGGGGAGTGGTCTTCATCGCGGTGCGGCTCCAGACCCTCTTCGCCGGAGTTCATGCCCCCACCCTCGCCGCGGGCGAAGCGTCCACGGTGAATCTGTACCATCTGCAGACCGAGGCCCCCGCTCGGTTCCTGGTTTCCTCGTCGCGGCAGGAAGCTGGCCTGCGGGCCAGCGGGCCCTGGCCGCCGGGGCGGTCCTCCGACCTCTCGGCGATCTTTCCGATTTTCGCCTTCGGCCAGACGTACGCGCTGGTCGTTCGTCCAGGACCCGCGTTCCTGACGGCCCATCCGGCGCGGGCCTGGTGGACCGTCAGTTTGACCGGACTGTTCCTGGCGGCCATGCTGACCGTCTGCATCGGCTTGCTCAGCCAACGCCGGATGGAACTGGAGCGGCAAGTGCAGGCCCGCACTGCCGAGCTGCGGGCGAGCGAGGAATCGTTGCAGCGTTCGGAACGCTTTGCCCGCGTCACGATGGACGCCCTGGCGGAGCACATCTGTGTGCTGGACGAAACCGGCCGGTTGCTGGCTGTCAATCAAGCCTGGCGGGATTTTGCGGTCGCCAACGGAGCGTTCCCACCGCAAGTCGCAGAACACGCCAACTACTTGGCTGTGTGTGACGCCGCGACGGGCCCGGATGCGGACGAAGCCGCCGCCTTTGCCGCGGGAATCCGAGCCGTGGTCCGCGGCGAGTGCGACAAGTTCGTGCTGGAATATGCCTGCGACTCGCCTGCTGAGACGCGCTGGTTCCGGGGATCGGTGACACGTTTCCCGGAGGAAGACCTCGGTCGCGTGGTGGTGAGCCACGAAGACATTACGGAACGCCGGCGCGCGACGGCGGTGGTCGCGGAAGAAGCGGACCGCCGGCGCATCTTGTTTGAACAGGCGCCCGACGGAATTGTGATTCTTGATCCAGCTACGGCTCGGATCGTGGAGTTCAACGAGGCGGCGCACCGGCAATTGGGCTATTCCCGCGAGGAGTTCGCCCGGCTGAGCATCCACGACTTGGAAGCGGCGGAAACGCCCGCGGAAGTCCGTAATCGCATTGCGGAGGTGAGCCGCGTAGGGCGTGCGGATTTCGAGACCCTGCAACGGACTCGACAAGGTGACATCCGGAGTGTCTACGTGACGGCGCAGATCATCGATATCTTGGGCCGTCCCGTGTACTACTGCTTCTGGCGAGATATTAGTGAATGGAAACGGGCGGAAGCGGCGTTGCGGGACGCCAACCTCCAGTTGTTGCAGGCCACGGCACGCGCCAACGAACTGGCCGCCCAAGCCGAACTGGCCAGTCGCGCCAAGAGCGAGTTTCTGGCCAACATGAGCCACGAGATCCGGACCCCGATGAACGGTGTGATCGGCATGACGGGGCTGCTGCTGGACACCGACCTCTCCGCCGAACAACAGAAGTACGCGGAGATCGTGCGCACCAGTGGCGAATCGCTCCTGGCGCTGATCAACGACATCCTGGATTTTTCCAAGATCGAGGCCCGCAAGCTGGACCTGGAAGCCCTGGACTTCGATCTCCGCAGCCTGCTGGAAGACACGGCCGAAATGTTGGCTGTCAAGGCGCAGGCGAAAGGTCTCGAACTCACCTGCCTCGTGACGCCGGAGGTCCCGACGCAGTTGCGAGGCGATCCGGGACGTCTCCGCCAGATCCTCGTCAATTTGGGCGGCAACGCGGTCAAGTTCACCGAGCACGGCGAGGTGCTGCTCCGTATCAGTCGGGAAGCCGAGAACGCTGCGCAGACGACCCTGCGGTTTACTGTGTCGGACACGGGCATCGGTATCCCCCAGGAGCACCAGGGGACCCTCTTTTCGCTGTTCACCCAGGTCGACGGTTCCACCACGCGTAAGTACGGCGGCACCGGCCTGGGCCTGGCTATCTCCAAGCAACTGGCCGAACTGATGGGCGGACAAATCGGCTTCGACAGTCAGCCAGGAACCGGCTCGACCTTCTGGTTCACCGCGGTGTTCGCTCAACCCTCCGGCGAATCGCAGCGAGAGGCAGCATCGCTGGCCAACCTGTACGGAACGAAAGTCCTGGTGGTGGACGACTACGACACCAATCGTCTGCTGGTGACAACGCTGCTGCAAGACTGGGGTTGCCGTTCTGCCGAAGCCGCCGATGGCGCCGCGGCACTCGCCGCTTTACGGCAGGCCGCGGGGGCAGGGGATCCGTTCCGCATCGCCGTGCTCGACATGCACATGCCCGGGATGGACGGCGCCGAATTGGGCCGTCAGATCAAGCGTGAACCGGCCCTCGCTGAGACCCAACTGATTATGATGACATCCCTGGGCGTTCGCGGCCATGTGGCCGCTGGGGAGCCGGCGATTTTCTCCGCGTGTCTGACCAAACCGCTGCGTCAGGCACAGCTCCACGAGTGCTTGACGCGGATTGTGGGCTGGGCTGGCGACGTGGCTGCCGCCCGCGTCGTGACTCGGCCGACGGCGGCCGGGACGCGCAGCCGGTTGGGCCGTATCCTGGTGGCCGAGGACAATCCCACGAACCAACTCGTCGCGGTGAGAATGCTCCAGAAGTTGGGCTACCGAGCCGATGCCGTCGCCAATGGTCAGGAAGCTGTCGACGCCCTGCAGAGCCGGCCGTACGAGTTGGTGCTGATGGATTGCCAGATGCCTGAAATGGACGGCTTCGAGGCCACTCGCCAAATCCGCGCCGGAGCCTCGGGCAGGCTGGCCGTTAATGTGCCCATCATCGCGCTGACGGCGCATGCCATGCGAGAAGACCGCCAGCGGTGTTTGGCAGTCGGCATGAACGATTACCTCCCGAAACCGGTGCAACGCGAGAAGCTGGCGGAGATGCTAGACCGCTGGCTGCCATCGGCAGCGGAGGACGAGGCGCGGACCGAGCTGGGCCAGGCCCGAGACTCGGCAAACGCCTCGCCCACTCAGCCCGGCGCGCCTGGTAAGACCCTGCCGGCCCAACTCGACCAGTTGGCGGCAAACATTACGGCCGGCCACAGCGATCAGGTGGAACAGCAGGCCCATAAGATTCGAGGTGCCGCCGCGACGATGGAAGCCGTGGCGTTGCGACAGGTCGCCGCGGTCATGGAAGCGGCCGGGAAAGCCGGAGACCTGGAACAACTGAGGCAGTTGTTGCCGCAACTCAGGCAGCAGTTCGAGCTGTTGCAGGCCAAACTGAACGAGCTGTGGCCGTGTTGAGGACTGAACGCAGCTACACGATGCTGGCGAGCTGGGGTGCGAGCCGCTGGTATTCCTGCTCCAACCGCTGCAGCCAGTTCGTCAGTTCCGCCCACTGCTCGTGGCCGGCCTGCAGTTCGAGCTTTTCCGCGGCGACTTGCAAAGCCAAGGCGCGGATGCTGGCCGCCGAGCCTTTCAGACGATGGGCGTGCCGCGCCAACTCGGCGGCATTCCCTTGGACCAGCGCCGCGTGGAGTTGCGGCAAGGCCTCGGCATAGACCCCACGAAAGAGTGTCACGACCTCGACCGCGAAGGCCGTGTCGTCTCCGCAGGCATGTAGCAATTCCTGGTGGTCAAAGACCGCTGTGCTGGTTGGCAACTCCTGCTCGACGCGCACCGGCGGCGGGCCCTGTCCACCCGCCGCTTCCACGAGGCGATCCAATTCCAGACGCACGATCGGCTTGGAGAGGTATCCGTCCATACCTTCCTCCCGGCACCGTTCGGCGTCGCCCTTCATCGCTTTGGCGGTCAGGGCGATAATCGTCAGATGCGTTCCCAACACGGTTTCCCGCTGGCGAATTTCGCGCGTCAATTCAAAGCCGCTCATCCCCGGCATCATGACATCGGTCAGCAGGACATCAAAGTCGGCGGGAGCCTTCTCCCAGGCCGCCAGGGCCTCGCGTCCATGGGTCGTGACGGTCACCCGATGCCCCCGTTTGCGCAGCATCCGGCAAGCCACCTCGCGGCTGACTTCCTCGTCTTCCGCCAGCAGGATCCGTAGCGACGACGACACGGCTTTCGGCTGCTCGACAGCGTCCTGCTCCGTCAGCAGGCGGCTGCCGCGAGGCACCTGGCAGGCTACCGGAGGCGGATTACGATCGCAGCCGCAGACGGCGGTAAAGTGAAACTCGCTGCCCACACCCAATTCGCTCTCCACCCAGATCTGACCGGCCATTGCCTGGACCAAACGTTCGCAGATGGCCAGTCCCAGACCGGTGCCGCCGTGTCGCCGCGAGGCCGAGCGCTCGACCTGTTCAAACGGCTGGAAGATCGTCTGGCATTTCTCGGCCGGAATCCCGATCCCCGTGTCCGCCACCGTGAAATGCAGTTGCACCAACTCGTGGTCCTGCGACTCCACTCTGGCGACGACCCGAATCCTACCGCACTCCGTGAACTTGATCGCATTACTCACCAGATTCAGCAGCACTTGCTGCAGCCTGCCCGGGTCTCCCAGCAGTGAGGGGGGTGCATCCTGCGGATTCTCGACGACCAGTTCCACCCCCTTTTTCCGCGCGCGGAGCAACAGCGGTTGCACCGCCCCGGTCAGCACGTTGGGGAGGGAGAACGGCAGGTGCAGCAAGCTGATCTTGCCCGCCTCGATCTTCGAGAAATCCAAGATTTCTTCGACGATCGCCAGCAACGACTCGGCCGAGGACTGGGCCATCAGCAGTTGCTCGTGCTGTTCCGCGCTCAGGGGCGAGTCCAAGGTCAGTTCCAGCATGCCCAACACGCCGTTGATCGGCGTGCGGATCTCGTGACTCATCAGGGCCAGGAACTCCGATTTGGCTGCGTTGGCCGCTTCCGCGTTCTCCTTCGCCCGCCGGAGTTCGTCCTCGACTCGCTTATGTTCGGAAACATCGCGAATGATCCCCACTGCGTGCCAGTTATCGCTCAATCGCAAAGGCGAGATGGACAGCTCGACCGGGAATTCTTCCCCGCCTCTGCGGACCGCCATCAGAGAGAGACATTTCCCGATTGCCGGTCCGGTGCCGGTCTTCTGAAAGTTGGCGAACCCCTGCGAGAACTGGCCCCAGAATCGCTCCGGCATGGTCAGTCGATGCAAGTCGCGTCCCAGGACTTCGGCTTCTGTGTAGCCGAACAGTTCCCCTGCGGCCCGATTCCAGAACGAAATCTCGCCCTGAGAATCGATCATCACAATCGCGTCCTGGGCCGAGGCACTGATCCCGCGGAACCGCGTTTCGCTTTCGCGCACCGCCTGTTCCATTCGCTTGCGCGCTGTGATGTCGCGCGACAAGATCACGTAGCTGCCCGTCTCCGAGCGGGTCACCCGCGCCTCGTACTGGCGGAGGCCCCGCTGCGCCAGCTCGAATTCGTACTCAAACGTCTCCACACTTCGTTCCGGTCCCAGGCGGGCGATGGCGTCCCGCACCCCTCGGGCAAGGTTGGCAGGCACCACCTCCTCCAAGGTCTTCCCCAGAAAGGCTTCGGGCGGGACGCCAAAATCTTCGGGGACCGCCGCGCTGTGGTTCTCGAAAACGCCGGCGGGGGAGAGTTCGAACATCAAGTCGGGGATGGCCGCCAACAACGCACGGCTCTTCGCTTCGGACTGGAACAGCCGGTGCTCGCGGGCTTTCGCCTCGGTGATATCGCTCTCCAGGCCGATGAAACCAGTCAAGTCTCCGTTCGAATCGTGGATGGGCTGGACTTCCAGGGCCAGCCAAACGTGCTCTCCGGACTTGCGGTAGTTCAGGATCTCGACGCGAAAAGCCGCCTGCTTCGCGAGTTGTTCGTGCATGGTGCGGACCATCGCCGGGTCGGTTCCCGGTCCTTGCAGCACGGCTCCAGGATCGTGGCCGCGGATCTCCTCCAGGTGATAGCCAGTGATTCGCGTGAAGCCCGCATTGACCCACACCACCTTGTGCTCGGCGTCCGTAATGACCACGCCGTTGTCGGTGTGCGCGGCGACCATGGCCAGTTGCCGAATTTCCTTCTCGGCCGCTTTACGGAAGCTGGCGTCCTGGAGCGCACCGAGCAAGCCGCCGTTCTCTTGGCGGCAGACGGTAATGTCCACCACCACCCAGGTTTGATCGGCGTGTCGCAGCCGGATTTCTTGCAAGGGAGAGAACTCGCCCTGCGGCGCAGCCGTCCGGCACAGCTGGTCCCAGATCACCATATCGTCCGGTGCGAGATAGGTCCCGAAAGGCTCCCCCAGCGCCGCACCGGGCTCGCGGCCGAGGGCCTTCTTCCAGGTTTGATTCAGGAAACTCAGCCGCCCCGTAGCGTCGGTTTCGAACACGATTTCGTGCAGGCTGTCCAGCCGCAGGCGAGCCGTGCGTTCGGCTGTGACCAAGGCCTCCATCAGACGATACTGGGACTGCAGTGTTATTTCGTCATACATAGCTGCTGCAGTAACTCCTGACTGGTTAAAACCGAGGCGTACAGCGGGTAGATCTCAGACACGTAAAACCGTTGTTCCAGCAACGTCCGGCCGGAGAGGCAATCGGATAAGATGCTTACCCGATAGCCGCGTTCGTGAGCTGCTCGGCCACTCGAATCGACGCATAGCGAAGCCACCACGCCGGCGATGACCACATCTTCGATGCCGTGGGCCTGGAGTGTCTCGTCCAGTTGCGTATTGGAGAAGGCGTTCAGCCCGCGCTTGCCGGGAATCTCCAACAGCCGGGTGTGGTAGGGGGCGAACTCGGCGATCGTCTCAGCTCCCGGACTGCCAGCCCGAAAGGCACCGGTGTCTTTGATCACCTTCAGAATCCCGATGGGATCTTTCAGCTCGCTGTAGTCGGGCGTGAAGACAATCGGCGTCGTCACCATCAGCACGGTCGTCGGCAGCAACTGGTCCAGCAGGGCCAACGTATTGCGCAACGTCCCCGTGATGCGGGCCGGCTCTTCGATCGCCTGGTGCAGCACGCCGAGCGGAGAGAAGTAGTCGTTCTGGTAACCGATCAACAACAGAGCTGTAGTTTGTGGATGCATGGTGAATTGACAAGACCTAGAAAAAGGGACCACTCAGAAATCAGTTGGGCTGAACTTGTTCCCAAACAGTCGAACTACATGATAGGTGAATCGGCGGCCCAATAAAGCCAGTGACGAAAAATGTCCAGTGCCCACACAAGCCCGACGCACGAGCGAGAGTGGCCACGACCGCGTCCAGACAAGAGTCTGGGTCGAGCGGCTGTGCCGCACCCCACCCACGCTGACGCGTCTTGAAGTTGCACATGCTCTGCATTTTCTACGCCAAAGGCGTTACGTCTCGTAGCACCAAACGGTCTCTTGGTCCTGGTGCGTAAAGAATGAGATTTTACGGTTCCGCAGTGCCGGGCCCCAGGCAGGGCTCAGACGTACAGAATTCAAAATTGGCGGACAAACCACACTGACTTGGCAAAGTCGCCAAACCGCCAATTTTGAATTCTGTACGTCTGAGCGCCGCCAAGCGGTTGGGGTACCATGATGCGGTCTGACAGAACGCAAACTGCAGGCCAAACCTCAAAATCCTGCAAGACCCCTGGCCCTTCGGGAGCAACCTGCGTATGAACCAATCTCCTTCGCGCGGCGGCAACGCCGCGAAAACGGACAAACGCCGCGTCCTGGTCGCCGACGACGACCCCGTCACGCTTCGGATGCTGACCCATGCCTTGAATTCCGCGGGGTACGAAACAGTCGCAGCCAAGGACGGACGCGAAGCGCTGCAGCTGATGAATGCGGATATCAGCGTGGCCTTATGCGACTTGGAAATGCCTGGGGCCACGGGACTGGATTGCCTGCGTCACATCCGCGAGCACTATCGGGACACGCCCGTGATCATGGTCTCCGGTAAAGGCGGCATCCAGGACGCGGTGGCCGCGATGAAGCAAGGGGCCCTGGACTACATTTCCAAGCCATTCGATCGGGACGAATTGATCGCTCGGGTGAATCAGGCCTGCTGGACCGCGCAATTGGCCCGCGACAACCGCGGCTTGCGGGAAGCTGTCAATCTGGCCGCGACTTCCTGCGACTTTGTGGCCCGGACTCCGGTCGCCGCGCAACTGCTGCGTCAGGTGGCCAAGGTTGCGACGTTGGATTCTACGGTCCTGATGACCGGCGAGAGCGGCACGGGCAAGACCACCGTAGCTCGGCTGATCCATCAATCGGGGCCGCGTGCCGCCGGACCGTTTGTGACCGTCAACTGCGCCTCGCTGCCGCGCGACCTGGTCGAGGCCGAGCTATTCGGCCACGCCAAAGGCGCTTTCACGGGTGCTGTCAATGATCGGCCCGGCCGAGCGGAGATTGCGGATGGCGGCACCTTGTTCCTGGACGAGATCGGCGACCTGCCGCTGGAGCTCCAGCCCAAGCTGTTGACGTTCCTGCAGGATCGCACGTTTCAGCGAATTGGAAGCAACAAAGTCTACACCGTCGACGTGCGGCTGATTGCCGCCACGCATCAGGATCTGGCGGCGATGTGCCAGGAGCGGCGTTTCCGCGAGGACCTCTACTTCCGCTTGAACGTCATCGCCCTGCACATGCCGGCGCTCCGCGATCGGACGGATGACATTCCCGAACTGGCCCAGCAGATCTTGAACCGGATCTTCCGCCGCCGTGGCCAGCCACCCTTGGTCTGCGATCCGGCCGCCTTGGAGGCCTTATTGCGGCACCCCTGGCGCGGTAATGTCCGCGAATTGGAGAATATCCTAGAACGGGCTTCGGCCTTCTGCGAAGGCGAGGTGATCCGCGTGGAAGACCTGTTGTTTCCGTCCAGCCGCCCCAGCGGTTCCAGCCCTGCTGCACCGCCTCCGCCCCCGACGTTGGCCGGGAAGACGTTGGACGAATTGGAGCAACAGGCCATTCTCGACACGCTGGGTGCCTGCGGGGGTAACAAAGCGGAAGCTGCGCGCCGCCTGGGGATCAGCGAAAAAAGCATCTACAACAAGATGAAACGCTTCGACTTGCGTCCCGATGAAAATCCTGCCCGCGGTTGAGGGCGACTGCCAGGCCTTCGTCGTAACCCGACGCGTTAGCGAGGAAACGCCGCTCTTCCTCGCTGACGCGTCGGGTTACGATGCGCAACCTGATGATCAAGGGCGGCTGCCTCAGTTCTTGAACAGCTGTTGGATGCCGTAGGTGAAGAAGGTAAACAGGCCGAAGTTTTCCGTTTCCTCCAGCGTCGTATGACGCAAAATCAACGTGTCGCCGGCTTGCACTAGCAGACGCTCCTGGGGATCGGTGACGGCTCGATTCAGATCCACTCCGATCGTGATCTGGTCGCCGCGCGCCGCCCGGCGGATGATGTACAGGCTGGTCGGCGTGGCCCCGCCCATCCCGCCCATCAGACTGCCGCCGATATTCGTTTCCAAGCCTCGGCCCGATACGGCGATGGCAGCGAGCACATCCAGGTCGTAATCGCGCGGCAAGGGGAACTGGCCGGCCGGCAACAAGCCGCCGGTATAGAACACCTCGGTTTCTCGGGACTCGACGCACACAATGTCCCCGTCCCGCAAGACGATGTCTGCGGGCTGGAAGCGGGGCGTTTCACCCGGCGGCAACCGCAGCGGAATGCGCAACACGGCAGCACTCTCGGGCGGCGTGGGGCAGGCACACGGATTCTGGGCGTGACGCGCGTAGAATTCACGGACAAACGCATCGTACGAGGCCCAGTCCTTCTCGGTGCTGCGCAGGATCTTGACTTCGTTCTTCGCATTCAGTCCCGGCAATCCACCGGTCTGCGCCAGGGCATGCAACAAGTCGTTCTCGTGAGCCGGCAGATTCAGGACAAAACCCCGTCCTTCCTGTGCCGAACCGGCCAGTACGCGTCCGCCCCGTCCGCCTGGCAACGCGGAATCCTGCATCCCGTCTTCACGCACGACAATCACGCGGGACGTCCGCTTGCGGACGAGCGTCACCGAAATCCGATCGAGGTCCGGCCGGAGGATTTTCCGCTCCTGTAGATAGATTTCACCAATCCGCTCCTGCACTTTGGCCACCGTCAGACCTCGCACGGCGACCGGTGCGACCATCGGCAACGACAGCGTGCCGTCTTCGCGAACAGGAACCGGGTAGCCAAATCCTGGCAGCAGATCACTGCCTTGCTCGGGCAAATGCACCGGCGGGACGGCGGCTTGGTTGCCGAGTACGCCTTCGATATAGATCCCTAACACATCGCCCGCTTCCAGGAGATACTCACGCGGCGGCAATTGGCGGAAACGGGCCAAGTCGACAGGCACCCAGTTTGCGCGGGGCTGGACAACAAACTCCGCCGGCACGCGACGCACGGGAATGCTGCTGATCGGGGACAGCACCGAGGTGCAACCGCACGACAGGCCCAACCAGAGTCCGAGCAGCACCGCCTGCCACCCCACCCGAGCCAGCCGCGAGCGGCCGCTGGCTGACAAGTCTCCCTGGGTGGTGGCGAGGCTGGGCATGGCTCAGGGTCTTCCTGAAGGGACGAGAGCTTTCCGATCCGACGTAGGCGAGGTGTCCGGAGTGAACTGCGGACGGCTGTCGGGACGGGAAGGTGTCTCGGCAGGAGTTGGCGGCGGAAGCTTCGACGTCGTCGAGCCCGCAGTATCGCCGGGCGTCTCGACGGGTGCTGGCTGGGCGGGTGCCGTCTCGACAGTCTCCCCGAATGAGTCCGTACGGCCCTGGATCGACGCCGAGCTTGGCACACGCTGTTTGACTCCCGCGCCGTACTCCGCGGCAGCCAGGACTCCATAGGGATAGCCGGTGAACCAGGCCGCGATGCGCCGCTGGCCCTCCGGACGCTCGAATCGATAGTTCCAATACCGGCGCGGCGGCAGCGTCGGCGGACAGCCATCTCCGCCGCGGGCCACCGCGACATAGCCTTGGCGAAAGCCGGCGCCGAAGTCCATCAGGCGGGGTTCGTCCACATGCTCTCTTTTCTTGACGTACCAAGCGTGGTGGGCGTGCAGGCAACTGGTTATGCCCGTCATCCAGCGATCCAATTGATCGTTGTAGGCGACTTCATCGTGCAGACTCCGTACCGTCGCGCAACCACTGCCGGCGCAAATACTGCTGAGCAGCAGCGCCAGCCACAGCCACCTTGTGACGCCGTAGAAAGCCAACCAGCCTGGCGCGCGGTTGGAGACAGTCGCGTTCGAACGACGAACAGTCCGCGTGTCCGGGAGCCACCGACGCATGATTCGCCGAGCCTAAAGGAAGAAGAGATAATCCGGGGCTAGAGAGGGGCACAGATACCAAATTCAGCCCGTTGGCGGTAGAGCAGTTCGGCGCGCCCGACGAACGAGGGCGCAGGAATGGGTTTGCAGAAGACCGGCAAAAGTACGAGAAAAAGTCGTAGCCGAATTCGTGAGAATTCGGGCCGCTCGCTCGCGAAACGTCGGAAGTCTCACGACTTCCGCTACGAACCCGTTCCTGCGCCCGACGAACGATGCGTGTGGGAGGCCTTGATCGTAAGGTTGCGCACTGCTGTCAGTGACAACTTCCTGATGTTTGGTATTTGCCGCGTAGCGGCTGCCGATCGTAGCCGTGGGTTTTAACCCACGGAGGTCCATCGCAAGAATCCGAACAAGTCGCGTAGCGACGGCTGAAGATACACCCTCGGGCTGGGCCGCGCAAAATTGGGGAGTCGGGCGTCAAACGGATGGTCCTGTTTTTGTTCCGCCCCCATCCGGGCTTGCCCCGGTGGAGCGAGGTTTCTGGACCACGCCACGGGTCCGCAACCGCCTCACTTCTTCCGCCGCATTCCGCCCGCCGCCGGAGGCGGCGGGATGCGGCGGAAGACAGTACGGCTGGCGCCTGCCGACGTAGTGTACGAAACCCAATTCCACCGGGGCAAACCCGAATGGTACGAGGTTAAACGTAAGTC
>JAPLNJ010000348.1 GCA_026692885.1 Planctomycetota bacterium
ACGCGTCTCGTGGCACCCCACGCAGCCGCGCCGCTCGCCCGGCTGGAAGCTGATGAACGACCGCATCCGCCTCAGTTCCATGTGGTTCTCATCCAGTAACTGGAAGTACACCGGCGTATCGACTGGGACCAGAAAATTCGCGCTGCCGTCCGACTCGACGGGCACCTCGCCCAGCACCCGCACCGGGTTCCAATTGATCATCACCGACTTCACATCCGGTTCGTAACGCTGGCCGCCGTAGGTATTGCAGTAGGGCCACGCGAGACCTTCGGCGATACGCAGGTAACGAATCGACTTCGGCTCGATGCCCGGCACGCCCTTGCCCACGTTGGTCAGCGAACAGACGGCGAACGGAACGTCGGGATCAGTCGCATCCGCCAGCACAGGCGGCCGCGGGCGCGGCTGCAACGGGATCGGGGTGAAGCACGAGATGGCCGGGTCGCGATAGAGCAGCTCCTTGGTCCCGTACACGTCGATCACGTACAACCCGTAACCGGCCGGGTCGATCTCTTTGGTGACCCCGTAACTGTGCCCAAAGGCTCCGTACGAAACCAGGAACGTGGTCTCGGATAGCGGCCAGGGGTGCATGTAGTAGCCGCTGGTTCCCAGAACCCCGCCCTGCGGCACCGCCCGGCCCGTCATGCCACCCTCGGGCGGCAGCACGCCGGGCGTGACGATCCGGATGCCCTGCGGGCTGTTCATACCGTCGCGCGGATTGATCAGAATCACGGGACCGGCGGGCAACGTATGGTGCCCCGTGGCCACGCCGACCAGGCGGGTGCTACCGGGGACCGAGCGGCAGTCCTCGACGGCCCAGGGATCGTTGAAGTGCTGCTTGAACAGGGCGTCCGCACCGGTCCCGTCGGGCCGGATGATCCACAGCGATTGGATGTTCGCCCAGCCGCGTTCCTGATATTCCCAACGCGTGTAGCCCACCGTGCCGTCGGCCAGCGTGTGCGGCAAGTAGTCGCCGTCCTTGGTTACCGTCATGCGCCGCAGTTGGCTGCCGTCGGGTCGCATCACGTACAGGTTGGTCGAGGTTTCGTCCTTGTCGTACTCGTTGCACTGCAACGAATAGCCGCATCGCTCGGACACAAACACGACGTCGCCGCTGGGCAGGTAGGTCGGATCCAGGTCGCTCCACTCGCCGCTGGTCAGCTGCCGCAGGTGCTGGCCGTCGAGACCGATCTCGAACAGGTGCGTCGGCTCCTGGCTGCGACGCAGTTCGAAGCTGGTGCGCCGGTCGAGCCAACCGGCCGGCGGCTCGCTGCTTTTGGCCTTGGCATAGCCGAACACGACGCGATCTCCGTCCCACCAGAGATCCAGGCCGTGGACGTGGCCGGGCCCGAGCGCACCGTTCAGGATCTGGCGAACTTCGCCTTCCGCCTCCGGTCCGGCCAGCGTCAGGAGGCAGATGTCCCCGCCGGGCCGCGAGACCCAGGGCATGTGGTTCAGGCAGACGTCGGGATACGTCTCCTGCGTGAAACGCTTCACAAACAACAGCTTGTCGAACTGCAGCCGCGGGTTGGCGAAGGCGACGCGGCGGGCCAACCAGCGCGCCTCGCGGTACAAGGCCGCGCGGGCGGTCGGGTCGGTGCCTGCGGCACTTTCCTGGTCGTTCAACACGGCGACGCGCTTGCGCAGTGCGACGCAGGTCTCCGGCAGAGGCACGCCGAATTCCGTCGCCATATACTCCGCCCGCTGCAGCGTCTCCGCGACTGGTGCCACGAAGAAGGCCCGGCCGTTTCGCAATTCGGCGTGGCCTTGGCGAGCGGTCACGATCACGGCCGCGGCACCTTCGTGGGCGACCTGGAATTCTAGCGTCAGCGGACCAGTCGCTGCCAGCTGTTGCTGGAGGACCGTCTGTCGTTCCGGTCGTAGCGGAGTGAATACCACGGTCTCGACGGACAACTCGATCGGCGCGCTGAGCGGCTGCTCCGCACGCAGTTCCAACACGACGCGGTTCTTGCCGAAACCGAAAGCCAGTTTGTCCGGCCACACCAACTGCCAGGCCAGGTTGCCCGCCAGCGGCATCGGCTGGCTGTGGAACGCGGTCGCCTCGGTCGGTGCGGACGGCAGTTCGCCACCCAGGGACAACGCCACCTCGACGGTGGTCTGGCCGTCCTGGCGGACCAGCTTGGCCCGGTCAGCCGGCGCCGGTCGGCCGTTGATCGTCACCACCGTTGCCGCCCCCGTCCCGGCGAGTCCCAGCTTCGCCGGGCCGAGCGTGACCAAGTCGCCGCCTTTGGACCAGGGGCTGCGGCTGCTCTGCTCGGCGGGCCGGTGCAGGGCGAGATTCTGCTCCTGCTTGGTGTCGCCGGGCGGGTAGATTTCCACTTCGTCCAAGTGCAGGAAAATCGGCGCGGCACTCGGCAACTGAATCCGCACGAACCTCGCCGTCACACCGGCGGGCAGTTGCGTCTGCAGGTCGACCACCAGCGGCTTACCGTCCGTGCTGCCGCCAAACGGTTGGCCTTGATTGTCGTAGCACTTGCTCCACGTCTTGCCGTCGTCCGACGTCAGGATGACCAGAATATCAGCGTTGTGCAGGCCCGGCGGATAATCCAGCCGGTTATAGATCACGATCTTGCCGAGCGCCTGCCGCGTGCCCAGGTCGACCTGCCACCAGGGATTAGGTTCGGAGTTCGTGTGAAAAGCGTAGCGGCCGTGCTTAATCCCATCCACAGCGCCCCCAGCGTCGGTGGCTGTGGTCAGCGGCAGGAAACAGGCTTCGGCCGACGAGGGGAAGGAAGCCCCGACGTAGAACCGCGTGTCGTCGCGGCAGAGCTTGATCTGCGGCTGCACCGGCTGATCCGCCGGCCCCGGCGGCAGGAGCACGGCTTGTTGCCAGCCGGGCTCGTCCAACCGGCCGTCCAGCTTCGGCGCGGGCACCTGCGGAACGCGAATCCCTCCCGCCACACCGCTTCCGTTCACCCCGGTCGCGCCGGACCACTGCAGTTCCACCTCCGGGAAGCGGACCAGGCCCGCTTGACGAATCTGCAACATCCGACCCTCATCCTGCTGCCGCCAATCCGCCTCGACGCGATCGTGGAAGGCTGGCTCCACGGCCGGCACTGCTAGCAGACAGAGCAAAGTCATCGCGTACATCGAAAGTCCTCCCTTGGTCAACTTCCCTCGCCCCGTTACTCCGGGGAGATTCCGTCTCCCGACTCAGAAGGTCCGGCGGTGTTCGTTCAGTTGGTCCGACTGAATCAACCCGTCGCGCAAGCGCACGATGCGTTTGGCGTGCGCCGCGACATCGTTTTCGTGCGTCACCATGATGATGGTCCGGCCTTCCTGGTTCAAGCGGTAGAACAATTGCAGGATCTCTTCGGTGGTCTGTGAATCGAGATTCCCGGTGGCCTCGTCGGCCAGGATAAAGTACGGATCGTTGACCAGGCTGCGGGCGATCGCGACGCGCTGCTGCTGACCGCCGGACAGCTGTGTGGGGCGGTGCCGCAGGCGATCCCCTAAACCGACCAAGGCGGCTAACTCGTGGCAGCGCTGCCGAGCCTGGCGACCCGTGCGACCCTGGTAGTACAGCGGGACCTCGATGTTCTCGACGACCGTCAACTGGGGGATCAAATTGTACGACTGGAACACGAAGCCGATGCGACTGGCGCGGACCCGCGACAGGGCTCGGTCAGACAGCTTCGCGACATCCAGCTCGCCCAGAAAATAGGAGCCGGCGGTGGGCTTGTCCAGACAGCCCAGCAGATTCAGTAGCGTGCTCTTGCCGGAGCCGGAAGGGCCCATGATCGCCACGTAGTCGCCTTCCGGAACCTCCAGCGTGATACCGCGCAAGGCATGGACCGTTTCGCCTTTCAGGACATAGTCCTTCCGCAGATCTTGCAGATGGCAGGCCAGTTGCGTCATGGGCTGCCTCCTGAGCCTCCCGCCGGTTTGCCCGTGGGCTTGGCTTTTACCCTGGCGGCCAGGAACTCGGCCCGCGTAATCTGGCCGTCCCCGTTCGTGTCGGCAGCCAGTAGGAACTCGCGGCGGTCGGCCGGGGCATCGTCCACGTCCTGTTTCGAGATCACGCCATCGCCGTCCTTATCGAGCGTGGCGAAGAGTTTCAGCGAATCCGCAACGGCACTGCCGGGCGTTGCGTCTTTGCCCGGCGGTGCGGCCGCAAGCTTCTCGCCCGGCAGGGCGGCCGCTATCGCGGAGTTCGGTGGTCCGGCGGGGCGTGGGCCTCCAGCGGCCAGCTGCACAGGGCTGTCCTCGGGCAGGTCGGGCAGGCGGAGTTTATCCGTATGAGCGCGCGGATTCATGACCACCTCGTCCCCCTCCTGCAAGCCCTGCTTGATCGTCATGAAGCTGTCGTTGGCGGAGCCAACCGTCAGTGGGCGCGTGTCGTACTGATGTCCGTGCTTCACCAGGCAAAAGTAATGGCCCTTGGTTTCGTACAACGCTTGTATGGGGACTTGCAGCAGCTGTTCCTGACGCTCGACAAAGATCCGGACTTCGGCATTCATGCCCGAGCGCATCTCGGGGGGCGGCTCGTGGATGGCGACAAACGCGGCGTATTCCTTGATGTTGCCGCTGCTCCAACTGCCCGGCTCGGCATACTGGTTCACCTTGGTCACGGAACCCTGGAGCACCTGATCCTTCAGCGCATCCAGTTTAATGGCGACGTCCATCCCAGGCGTGACAAGCGAGACGCGGGACTCGTTGATCAAGGCCTTGATCTGCATCTTGCTCGGGTCGGGCAGACGGATCAGCACTTGCCGTTCGCGGGCCATCGCCCCCGGCTCCAGCACGAACTCGCCGCCGCCGCGGCGGCTGTACACGTTGCCGAACACCACTTGGCCATCAATGGGGGCCGTGATGGTACAGGCGGCAATCTGCTGTTCGAGGTCCAGACGCTTTTTCGTCTCCAACTGGTCACTATCCTTCGTCGTCTGCCATTTGGATTGGGCAATGGCGATGTCGCTGTCGAACTGCTTGAGCATTTTGGCCCTCGTGTATTTGCGCAGCACCGCCAGCTTGCCGTGCGCCGCATCGAGTTCGTTCTTCGCCTTGTCGACCGCGAACTGATCACCCTCCAATTGCAGCGCCGTGACAATGCCTTTGGCGGCCAGCCGCTCGGTGGACTTGAAAGCCAATTGCGCCCGGCGCAGATTCTCCTCCGCCACGAAGATCTCACTGAGAATCGTCTGTTCCTCTTGTTTGAACGAACCCTCCAGGTACTCCACGCGAGCAATCTCGGTCGCCTGCAAGGTATTGTCGGCCTGCACGACAGCGGCGGCGCTGGTGTTGCAGGCGATTCTCTGCGTCACCAGTTCCTGCTCCAGGGCCGACGAATCCAAACTGACTAACTTATCGCCCGTCTTGACGCGGGCGCCTTCGTCAATGGCCCACAGCACGGCCGTGCCGGCCGACGAGCGGGACTTGACCTTGCAGCGGACCTCGCGCAGTTCGTCACCCGCGGGGCTTTCCACCGTGCCCTGTTCCAAGACCACGTGTTCGAACGGACCGAGAATGACCCGCTGGACCAACAGATCTTCAGCGGATTCCTCTTTGTCCCCGCGGAAGTAGAACCAGCCGATGGCGCCGATGCCGGCTACGACGGCCAGCAGCAGGACCGCAATCAACAGGACGGATCCGGCACGCTGGGGTGGGCGACGGCCGGCAGGGCGCGACGTGCGGGATAGCGGGGTGACCATGGGGAGGGTCCTGGTGGGAGTGCAGGAGTCTCCTCGCCCTAAGTTGCGGTGCCTGGCCAGAGACGGGCGAGGCAACTCCTAGTGGATGCTTGCCGATGCCACTTGATGTTAGCCGGGAATTGCGTTCCTCGCAATCTGACTGTCCGGACAGACTGTCGGGCCGTGTTGTCGTGCCGTGTTAACGGCTCAGGCTCAACGGGAGCTGCGCCCTCCCAGCACTCGATGGTTGACGGCACATTCGTCCGCCAGACGCTGCATGCCGGCCGCGGTCGAGACGAGTGGCGCGTAACCGAAATCGGCGCGGGCTCGAGAAATGTCAAAGTAGTGATCCCGGGCAAGCTGGGCGGCTAAGAAGCGAGTCATGCTTGGTTCGCCCTTTAGCCGTAGGACGGAGTAGGCCCCTTCCAGCATCGCCCCGATGCGCCACGCTGCGGTGAAGGAGATCTTCTTGCGGACGGGCGGCAGGCCCGCCAAGGCGAGGATTTCGGTGATCCAGTCCCAGCAGTTGACCGGTTCACCTTGGCTGATGAAATAGGCTTGGCCGCAGACGGGCGAACCGGATACCAGGGCCTCGGCCGCTTGCAGATGAGCAGCGGCCGCGTTCTCCGCGTAAACCATGTCGATCAGATTCGTGCCCGCACCCACTTGGCGCAGTCGACCGCGACGAGCCCGCTGCAGCAGTCGTGGAATCAAGTGCCGATCGCGCGGCCCCCAAATCAGATGGGGCCGGAGCGAACAGGTGAGTAATCCCTGCTGGCCGTTGGCCTGCAGCACGTGTTGTTCCGCCAGCGCCTTGGTGTGGGGATAATGGCAGAGCCACCGCGACGGATATGGCACCGCCTCGTTGACGCCCTGCTGATCCCGGCCATCGAAAGTCACGCTCGGGCTGCTGGTGTACACGAGTCGTGGCACATGCTGTCGCCAGCAGCCGGCGATGACGTTTTGGGTGGCGAGGGTGTTGATGCCGAAGTAGTAGTTCCACGGCCCCCAGAGGCCCGCGACGCCCGCGGTGTGGAAAACCACGTCGACTTGGCTACAGGCATCCAGCGCGACCTGCGGATCGCGCAAATCGCCCTGGAGCGACTCCACGCCCAGCCGATCGAGTTGCCCGTAGCGGTTACGGGCGATCGCCCGCACCCGGACCCCGCGAGCCACTAGCTGCTCGACCACATACAATCCGAGAAATCCGCCGGCGCCGGTCACTAAGGCTCGCTTCATCGGTGCGTCTCACGGCTCTTTCGGCGCCGGCTTCTCGTTCTCGTTCATGAGGCCCGGCAAGTCTTCGTCATCTTCGCCTCCGCCCGCCTTTTTCTCGGCGGGCGTCTCCGGATTTTCTGCGGGCTTCGGCATGTCCGCCATGTCCGGCAGGCCGGGTTGTGATTCCGGCGGAGTCACGGCGGGAAGTTGACCGTCCACTTTCAGGTCGAGCAGTGGCTCTGATTCATCCGTAACGAGTCCCCTGCCCATCCCCAGTCCCTCGATCAACTCGCTCGGCGCCCGGTCTGTGATCGCCGCCTGGGGGATCTTGAACCCGAGTTGGCCGTTCTGGCCAAATGCGGCGAAGGGCACGACCAGGCGCACTGCGGAACCACCTGGCGGCATTTCAAAGGCCAGTTGCTCCGTCACGGTCTCGTTGGGACGCAAACGCCGCGGCACCGAGCCGCGCCGACCGGCGGCCGGCGCGAGCGGCTGGTTATCGTCGTCGATGGCGATTGCCGCGAACGGATCCGTGGGTTGTGTTTCCGCGTGCCAGGGCCGTAAGTTCAAAATGTCACCCGACGTATTCTGGATACGCAGTTCGACTTTCAGGCATGGCCGCGACGAACCAGTCGCATCGCGCCAAGCCCCCGAGAACAGAATCCGAGCGACGTTTCTCAACCCCCCACCCGATTGCTTCGAAGCATCCATCCAAATACTCATCGTGGCCAAGTCCACGCCCTTCAGGGTGGCCGGATCGACTTGGCGGCGAGCCGTGTTGGATGGATTCGACTCGACGGCCGGTTTGGCTTTCGGCTTCTTCGCTGCTGCGACCGGCGCCGTCGCACGACCGCGTGGTGCTTGGACGGGCCGCGAGTAGACGATCGCCATGACGATCAGGATGCCCAGCACCAGCAGTCCCGCTCCGCCGAGGCCGACCATCAACAACAACTGTTCGGAATTCGCCTTGGCCCGCTTACGCCGCAGTTCACTACGTTCAGGGTTCGGCGGTGCGCCGTGCGCTGCCGGAACGGCCGCGGCATACGGCGGCCCGCCAGCAGCGGCCACCGCCGTACCGACCGGGAGACCGGAGGTCAGCGGCACACCCGCGGGCCGGCCAGGGGCCGCCGGAGTCGCGGGCAGCGCCATGGGGACACCCGCAGGTGCAGGCCCTCCGGGGCGCAAGGCGGCTACCGGTGGGCTGGCGGCTGCTGGGGCAGGACCGGCCGACACCGCCGACAGGCGACTGGCCGGCGCGGCAGGCACCTGCTGCGCCAGCGGCCTCAGCGGAGTTTCGCCCGCGCGCTGGGGCACCGCCGGTGCCACGGTGACCGCGGGACCCATCGGTACCGCGGGACCCATCGATACCGCGGGACCCATCGATACCGCGGGACGTCGGTTCATGGGCTGGTCCACTAGCTGTGGGCCCGGCGGAACCTCGGGCGGGCGGGGCGCCGGGCGGGCGAGCGGAACTTCCTGCATCCCCAGCGGTGTGGGCGGAACGGGAAACAGCCCCGGGACTTGCCCTGCGGGCAGCCACTGATCGCTGGAGCCGGGCCGCACAAAATGCTCGGCCGTCAAACGCCCCTGGGCGACGAACTCGCGCAGCTGCGGAGGCGTGAAGGGACCGTACTCACGATCACCGATGTAACAAAACCACTGATCCGACATGGGACAAACACCTCCGTGACACCCGGATGAACTCGTGCTGCCAAGCCCAATGTACCAACTCACCGTCGCCTTGGCCAGTTTCCCACGTGGAGGCCGAGTCTACTCCTCCACTTCCAGGCCACCAGCCAGGCCCACGAAGAGCACGACCACGGAGCCGAATAACGCCATTTCTCGGACCCGCATCTTCGGCCCACGGAAAATCTGGTGGGGTGTCTGGTTCGACTGTTTGACTTTCTCCCGGTCCCCTGCCAGCTCGCCCGGCAGGAGCCCAAGGTTGAGCAGCTAAGGACCGGCGCATCAATAACTGTCGGGTCTTCAAAGTAGTCATCACGCTCCGCCGTGATGACATGTCGTCACGGCGGAGCGTGACGACTACGATACTTGCGACACTTATTGGTGCGCCGGTCCTAAGGCGCGC